>NZ_JARWCR020000014.1:0-157341 GCF_029846695.2 Bradyrhizobium nivariense
CCCCATCGGCCGCGAAAACGGACCTGCCCACTTCGCGCCCGGCGCCTGAGGTCGTTCAAAAAAGCCCGAAATCGAACTTCACTCCCGCACAAGACATTGCGCAAAGCCCTCGCTTGCGGGAGAGGTGGAGCCCGCGGCTCCGACTGACCCAACTTACCGTCCTTTGCGCAAGCGTCCGCTACTCCACCTTGATGTTCGCGGCGGCCACCACTTCGGCGAGCTCCTTAGTCTCCTTCGCGATCTTCGCCGCATACTCGGCCGGGCTGAGCAGGCTAACCACGCCTTGCGAGCCGAGCCGCTCCGCGACGGTCGGATCCTTGGCCGCCGTGACGATCTCCCGGTGCAGCGTCTCGAGGATCGGCGCGGGCGTTGCCTTCGGCATGAAGAAGCCGACCCAGAACGAGAGGTCGAAGCCGGGATAGCCGGCTTCGGCGACGGTCGGCACGTCAGGCAGCGCCGGCAGCCGCTCGGCTGACGACACCGCGAGCGCGCGCAGCTTGCCGGCTTTCACCAGCGGCACGGCGGACAGGGGATCGAACACCGCCAGGACCTCCTGCGCGAGGATGCCGACCTCGGACGCAGCACCACCGCGATAGGGCACGTGGATCATCTTGATGCCGGCCTTCTGGCTGAGCAGTTCCATGGCGAGATGGGCGAGGTTGCCGTTGCCGCCGGAGCCGTAGGCAAGCGCGCCGGGCGCAGCCTTTGCCGCGGCGACGAGATCGGCGACGGTGTTGATGTCAGCCGTCTTGGGATTCTCCGGATTGACCACGAGCACGAGCGGCGCCGACACGACGGTGGTCAGCGGCGCGAAGTCCTTTTCCGGGTCGTAGCGGATGTCCTTGAAGAGCGTCTTGTTGAGCGTGATGGTGGACGAGTTGCAGGCGAGGATAGTGTAGCCGTCGCCCTCGGCATGCGCGACGCCTTCGGCTGCGATCATGCCGTTGGCGCCGGCGCGGTTCTCGACCACCAAGGGTTGTCCCAGCTTGTTGCTCAGCCGATCGCCAATGATGCGCGCGACGACGTCAACCGGACCGCCCGCGCTGAAGCCGACCATGATCTTGACCGGCCGCACCGGATATTTTTGCGCGAGGGCCTCAGTCGTCACGCACAATCCGGCGACGATCGCCAGCAGGCGAAGCGTTCGTTGCATTCGTTCTCTCCCGGGACGCTCGCGGCCGCTTTGGCATGACGCGGCGCATTCGGCGATCATGATGAGCGGGCGCGCCGGATTTCGCAATCGCGTTTGCAGGCTGGCATTCCGTCGCGCGGCAGGTCGGCGCCGCTTCGAAACAAAAACCGCGAAAACAACCCCATGCACAGTAGCCGGCCGCTGTCGGAACAAGGGCTTACACGGACCAGGATTTGCACGAACGAGAATTGCGCGCTTCGCAATGCCGTTTGACTCGTCGGGCAAAACACCGGCAGAATGCCATCATTGCAACAATCGCCAGCGTCCACGCCGCCCCGGCCACGGGGCGCTCGACGCGATTGCGCGTAAGCCCTTCATCGACATCTCGAAAATCGCACAGGCGCGCAGCGAGCGATTGATTTCGCGCGCAATCAGCCTGCGCCGGCAAAGGACACATCACATGACGACATCTGCCCAACGCCATAGCACGCTGCCGCTTGCGGTAACCGATCGCAGCGGCCCGGCCGCCACCCCGCGGATCAAGCTCTACAAGCGGCGCATTGTGATCCACCATGCCGACCCGCAAGCCGGCGAACGACTGCTCGCCGAGGCGCTCGGCGCCGCCGACCGCGACGCACTGCATGGTCTGCTGGGGCAATTGGTGAAGGCCAGTGCGGTCGGACGGGAGCCCGATGAAGCCAATCTCGCCTTCATGATCTCGCTGGTGAAGAGCATCGCGCCGAAGGATTCGATCGAGGCCATGCTCGCGGTGCAGATGGTGTCCATTCACACGGCGGCGATGCGCTCCGCCTGCCGCCTCGCCCTCACCCCCGACATTCCGCAGCAGGAGAGCATCACACGCGCATTGACCCGGTTGAACCGCACCTTCGCGGCCCAGATCGAGGCACTCAGCCGCCACCGCAACAACGGCGAGCGTGCGATTACGGTCCAAAATTTGTCGGTGCAGGACGGCGGCAGGGCGATCGTGGGCAACGTTACCCAGCACGCGAGCATGATGGTCGCGGAGCCGAACGCTGCGACAGCTGCTGGAATGGTCCCGCCGCGCGAGGCCGGCGAATGCGAACAGGCCGAATCCAGACAAGGCGCCACCGCATGAACGGCCATCACATCCGCAACACGGGCGCGATGATGACGAGCCCGCGCTGCGGCGCCGGAACGCGCAGCGGCACCATTTGCCGCGCGCCGGCGGTGCAAGGCAAGGCCCGCTGCCGCATGCACGGCGGCGCACGGAAATCAGGCGCGCCGAGGGGAAATCAGAATGCGCGGACGCATGGCGCGTTCACGCAGGACGGGATCGCGGAAGGACGGGCAATCCGGACGCTGCTGGGCGAGACGCGGAAGCTGCTGGTCGAGATGGAGTCAGTGCCTGACTGAGGGATCGGCCGTTTGAAGCCAAGTTTCAGACATTCACGCGCTATTAATGGAGCATATCGGCCTAAATGGTCCAGTTATAAACCATCATATATTGACGCGCCTATCAAGGCAGGACTATAAATAGATCATGTAGCCATATACGGTCTATTAATGGATCATCCATGCCAAAAATAGCAAGACCCTACTCCCGTTACGCCAAGGATGCGGCTGTGCTGCTCGGCCAGCTCATTCACAAGGCCCGTATCGAGCGGAAGATGACGGCCGAAGAACTGGCCAGCAGGGCTGGTCTTTCGCGCGGGCTGTTGCGGCGCATCGAGAACGGCGACCTCGGCTGCACGCTTGGTGCGGTCTTCGAAGCAGCGGCCATCGCCGGCGTGTCGTTGTTCGATAGCGACGAACGCGCCCTGGCGAGCGCCCTCTCCTCCAATTCCGCCGTGATGGCGCTGCTGCCGAAATCCGTCCGCACTTCGCACAAGACGCCCGATGACGATTTCTGAAAAGCCCACTGAGGCCTTCGTATGGACCTGGCTGCCGGACGCTACCGCCCCGGTCGTGGCAGGTCGACTGTTTGCAGAAGGCACACAGCTGCTCTTCCACTACGGACGAAGCTACCTCGCGCGAAACAACGCGATCGCGCTCTATCACCCGGAGCTTCCACTGCGGAGCGGCGTGCTGCCGCTGACGCCCGGCTTGATGATGCCGAACTGCATTCGCGACGCCTCACCCGATGCGTGGGGCCGTCGCGTCATCATCAACCGGACATTCGGGAAGAGCGGCAAGGACGTCGATACCGGAGACATCGACGAACTGACCTATCTGCTGGAGTCCGGCTCGGACCGCATCGGCGCCCTGGATTTCCAGCTCTCGGCGGAGAGCTATATACCGCGCGAGGCTTCGGCAGCATCGCTTGCAGAACTTCAAGCCGCGACCACGCTCGTCGAACAAGGGGTCCCGCTCACGCCGGAGCTTGATCGAGCCCTCCTGCATGGAAGCTCGATCGGCGGCGCCCGGCCGAAGACGACGATCATCGCGAATACTCAAAAATATATCGCAAAATTCTCATCGCAGAACGACCTCTACAATGTCGTGAAGGCGGAATTTGTGGCCATGCGGCTTGCCGCAAGGGCTGGTCTTGTTGCGGCCCCCGTCAGCCTCGACCGCGCCGCCGGAAAGGACGTCCTGCTGATCGAACGTTTCGATCGGCAGAAGACCGGGGACGGGTGGCGGCGCCGCGCGATGGTCTCCGCGCTGACGCTGCTCGAACTCGAGGAAATGATGGCGCGCTACGCGAGCTACGAGGACCTCGCGACGATCATCCGTCACAGGTTCACCTCGCCAAAGGAGACGCTCCGCGAACTGTTCGGACGGATGGTGTTCAACATCCTCTGCGGCAACACGGACGATCACGCCCGGAACCACGCGGCGTTCTGGGACGGAAAAAATCTCTCGCTGACGCCCGCTTACGACATCTGCCCCCAGGCCAGAACCGGCGGTGAGGCAACGCAAGCGATGTTCATCACCGGCGAACGACGCACGAGCCAGATCACCGTGTGCCTCCAGGCCGCGCCGCTCTTCCTTCTCGGGCTCGATGAGGCGACCAAGCTCATTGCGGGACAGATCAAGGCGATCAAGACGTTCTGGAAAAACGTATGCGACACAGCGGCGCTTTCGGAAGTCGACCGCAACTTCCTCTGGAGACGACAATTCCTCAACGAGTTCGCCTTCGTCGACGCTCCGGAACCGCTGGTCAAGCTCGTTGAGGGATGAAAGGCTCTAGGATGGCTTGAACTCTTCGCGAAACCCATTATCGGCCAGCGCCGTAGCGGCGCCGGCCCTCTGTCGCCCGCTACTGCGTCCGGTCCGAGGTCCAGCCCTTGTAGTCGCCGACATTGTCGCGCGTCACCAGTTTCGACGGCAGCAGCTCGACTGTGGAAGCCGGCTTCTGGCCGTTGAGGATGCCGACGCCGACCTGCACGGCGCGGCGGGCCATGAAGAACGGGTCCTGCGAGGCGGAGGCCTGGATCTGCGCCGCCTGCGGGTCCTTGAGGGCGGCTTCGATGTCGGGCGCGCCGTCGACCGCGGTGATGATAATGCCGGTGCGCTGCTGCTGGCGGGCCGCGAGGTCGGTGCCGATGGCCTGCGGATCGTTGATGGCGAAGATGGCGTCGATCTTGGTGAACCGGGTCAGATAGCCCTGTGCCACCGTGAGGCCGCCTTCGCGCGAGCCCTTGCCGTCCTGGTCGTTGGACAGGACCTTGATGCCGGGTGTTTTGCCGAGCACGTTCTTGCAGCCGACGACGCGGTCGATCACCGCGGAGACCTGCGGGCCGTTCTCGATGATCACATCGCCTTTGCCGCCGAGCTTGTCGACGATGTACTGGCAGGAGATCTCGCCGGCCTGGACGTTGTTGGTGGTCACCGTGGCGTCGGCGCCTTCGGCCGCGGTGTCGACTGCAACGACGACGATGCCGGCGGCCTGCGCCTTCTTGATCGCCGGGCCGACCGCCTTGGGATCGCCGGGGTTGAGCAGGATCAGGTCGACGCCGGCGGCGATGAAATTGTCGATCTGGGTGACCTGCTTGCCGAGATCATATTCGAAGCCGACGGTGGTGATCTTGACGTTGGGATTGGTCTTTTTGGCCTCGAATTCGGCGCCCTTCGACAACGCGACGAAGAACGGGTTGCCGAGCGAGCCCAGCGAAATGCCGATCGACTTGAGCTCCTTGGCGAAGGACGGCGCGGAGCTCAGGACGAGCGCCATCGCGGCGCCGGCAAACGAGATCGACTTCAACATTGGCTTCCTCCCTGGTCTGTTTGAAGCTCCGGCACGGCGACCAGTTGCCGTGACGGAATGGACAGGACGGCGCGCGCCGGCTGCATTTCTCAGGCGCTCCTTGTTCGAGCATGATCTTTTCGAAAAACCGCTTCGCGCTTTTTCGGATCATGCTCTCAAGTCCGGGCCGAGCCCTGCAGCCGATAGCGGTCCAGTGCGACCGCGCCGATGATCACCAGGCCCTTGATCACATATTGCCAGACGTCGGACACGCCGATCAGGATCAGGCCGTTCGACAACACGGCAATGATCAGCGCGCCGACCAGCGTGCCCCAGATCGAGCCGATGCCGCCGACAAAGGAGGTGCCGCCCAGGATCACGGCAGTGATGGCGTCGAGCTCATAGGACTGGCCGAGCTGCAGGCCGTTGGCGGCGTAGAGGCGCGCCGCCTGCATCGCCCCGCCGAGGCCCGCGAGCAGGCCGGACACGCCATAGACGAAGATCAGCACGGCCCAGACCTTGATGCCGGCGAGCCGCGCGGCGCTCTCGTTGCCGCCGACCGCATAGATGTGGACCCCGAGCACGGTGCGCTTGAGCACCAGCCACGACACCAGGATGACCAGCAACGCGATCACCCAGAGCCAGGGAATCGACACGACGCCGGGAATGAGAGTCAGGGCGCCGTTGCCGATGAAGGCATAGGGTATCGACGGATTGAACACGGTGGTGTCGGCACCGAGCAGGCGCGCCGCGCCGCGCACGGCGGTCAACGACCCCAGCGTGACGATGAAGGGCGGCAGGCGCAACAGCGCGATCAAGGCGCCATTGAGAATGCCGAAGACGGCGCCGGTGAGCACCGCGGCCGGCAGCCACAGCGCCCCGAGATCGGGGAATTTGGAGATGATCAGCCCGGCCATCGCCGACGCCGCCAGGATGGAGCCGACCGAGAGGTCGATGCCGCCGGTGAGGATGACGAAGGTCATGCCTGCGGCCAGCACGGTATTGACCGCGGACTGCTGCACCACGATGCCGATGTTCTGGCCGGTGAAGAAGCGGCCGTCCGACAGGACATGAAAGCCGATGCACAAGAGCAGCAGCACCGGCAGCATGCCGACCGCGCGAATGATCATCCGCGTACGCTGCCGCTTCGTCTCCTGTGCCGCGGCAAGGCCGGGCGCGGAGGCGGCGGCCTTGGTGGCGGTGGCCTTGGCAGGGGCGGTGTTGGCGGAAGCGCCGTTCTCAGGCATCGAGCTGCTCCGTTCCGGTGGCGAGTGCCATGATCTCCTCCTGACTGAGCGGCGAGGTCGCGCCCCGCCGCATCTGGCCGGCGATGTGTCCTGCGCGCATCACGATGACACGGTCGCAGATGCCGATGATCTCGGGCAGGTCGGACGAGATGACGAGAACCGCGGTGCCCGACTTCGCGAGATTGTCGATGATCGAGTAGATCTCGGACTTGGCGCCGACGTCGACGCCGCGCGTCGGCTCGTCCAGGATCAGGATTTTCGGGCCGATCGCGAGCAGCCGCGACAGCAGCACCTTCTGCTGGTTGCCGCCAGAAAGCCCGCCGGCGGGAACGCCGACATTGGCGGCACGGATGCCGAGGCCAGCGAACGCTCGCTGGGCCCGCTCGCGCGCCTTGTCGCGGTCGAGGATGCCGCCGAATTTCGCATCGCGGCCGAGCACCGCCAGATTGATGTTGTCGAGGCAGGACATGTCGAGGAACAGGCCGAGCGCCTTCCTGTCCTCGGTGAGGTAGGCAATGCCCGCATCCAGCGCCTCGCCGGGGGTGCGGATCGAGACCGCGCGCCCCTCGATCTCGACATGGCCGGAAGTTTTGGGCGCGGCGCCGATGATCAGATGCGCAAGCTCGGTGCGGCCGGCGCCGACCAGGCCGGCGAGGCCGACGACCTCGCCCGCATGCACCGTCAGCGAACATCCCTTGACGCGCCTGTTGTCGGCGATGTCGACGGCCGCGAGCACGGGCGCGCCCGGCCGCGCCTTGGGATCATGGTCCTTCTTGTAGAAGGACGAGACGTCGCGTCCCACCATCATCCGGACGATGGCGTCGGCGCGGATCTCGTCCTTGTCGAGCGAACCGACCAGCGTGCCGTCGCGCAGCACCGTGACGCGGTCGCCGAGCGCATAGACCTCGTCCATGCGATGCGAGATGTAGATGATGGCAAGACCTTCGGCGCGCAGCTGGCGGATCAGGGCGAACAGCCGTTCGCTCTCGCCGGCCGACAGCGCGGTGGTCGGCTCGTCCATGATCAGGATCCTGGAGCGCGCGTGCAGCGCGCGCGCGATCTCGACCAGCTGGCGCTGGCCCATCGAGAGATTGGCGACCAGGGTCTGCGGCGTGAAATCCGCGCCGAGCCGCGCCAGGATCGGACCAACGCCGGCCTGCATCGCCTCGCGCGCCAGCAAGCCGCCGCGGGAGACCTCGCGACCGAGATAGATATTCTCCGCAACGCTCAGATTGGGGGCGAGCGAGAGTTCCTGATAGATGATTGAGATGCCGGCCGCGCGGCCGCCGAGCGGGCCGCTGATCTGCACCGGCTGGCCGTCGATGCGGATTTCGCTGCCCGGATCGGGCCGGTAGGCGCCCGACAAGATCTTCATCAGGGTGGATTTGCCGGCGCCGTTCTCGCCCATCAAGGCGTGGATTTCGCCCGCGTAGACGGTGAGGTCGACGTCGCGCAGCGCCTTGATACTGAAGAAAGACTTGGAGACCCGGCGCATCTCGAGGATGGGCTCGCTCATCACACCTCCCCGACGCGCCGACGGCGGCATCGCATCTCACCCGCGTCTCGTTTGGTCCCTGGCGCGAGTGCCCGCATTAAACAAAAGGCTGCGGCGCAGGGCAATAGCTCCGACGCGCTCGCGAACGGCCGGGCGCGAATTTATCTTCTTTGGACGGAACCGATGTTCGGACGTAATGCCTTTTCTTCGCCACATCGTCGCGCACCATCCTTGTGCCTGAGTTCGATGCCTTGCGGATCGCGCTCAGCGCCGCGGCCGGTACAGGCGGCGCCATTCCGGAAGCCGCTCGGCGTAGGCGTCCGCAAGCGCGCGGTCGGGCTCGAACGTCTCCACGCGCTGTGGCGCCGTGCAGACGGCCTCGATCGCCTCCCCGGTGACGGCGAGGCGGCCAAGCCGCGCCGCACCAAACGCGGCGCCGGTGTCGCCGTCGGCAAAGCGATGCACCGGCATGTTCAGGACATTGGCCAGCACCGAAAGCCAGAACCGCGACCGCGAGCCGCCGCCGATGACATCCGCCTCCGCGATGACAAGTCCGGTCTCGGCAAGCACGTCCCGGCAATCCGCAAGCGCGAAGGCGACGCCTTCGAGCACGCTTTGCACGATGGCGTCACGATCGGTGGCGTGACTGAGCCCGCTAAGCATACCGCGCACGTCGGGGTCATCGTGCGGGGTGCGTTCGCCCGAGAGGTACGGCAGGAAGCTGACCGGTGACGGCGCCCTCGGGCGCAACCCGAGCGGCGCCAGCAGATCGGCCTCGGTGGTCCCCAACAGCCGCGCGATCCAGGCCAGGCACGATGCCGCCGAGAGGATCGCGCCGGCCTGGATCCATCTGCCGGGGACGGCGTGACAGAACGTGTGCACGACCCGCTCCGGATTCGCAGCGATTGTCTCGGTCGGCACCAGCAATGCGCCGGAGGTTCCGAGCGAAATGAAGGCAGCGCCGGGATTAATGGCGCCAATACCGACGGCTCCCGCAGGATTGTCGCCGGCCCCGCCGGCGATCATCGGCCGCCCGGTCATGCCCCAACGCTGCGCCATCTCGCTGCGCAGCCGCGCCGCCGGCGCGCAGCCCTCGACCAACCGCGGCATCTGCCGGCGCGACAGGGCGGTCGCGGCGAGCCCCTCATCCGACCAATCGCGGCTGATAACATCGAGCCACAGCGAACCCGAGGCGTCCGAGACATCCTCGATCGCCTCACCCGTCAGCACCAGGCGCAGATAGGCCTTGGGTTGCAGCACGAGTTTTGTCGCCGCGAAGATCTCCGGTTCGTGCCTGGCGACCCACAGCAGTTTTGGCGCCGTGAATCCCGGCATCGCCTTGTTGCCTGTCGTCGTCCGCAAGGCGGGCCAGCGCTGCTCCAGTTCGGCGCATTCCGCGAACGACCGTCCGTCATTCCAGAGAATGCAGGGCCGCAACGGCGTGAAATCGGCATCGAGCAGCGTTGCGCCGTGCATCTGGCCCGACAGGCCGATGCCCTCGACGGCGGCCAATTCGCGCGCGTGGTCCGCCTTCAGCGCGTCCAGCGTCGCGAACGTCGCCTCGATCCACTGCGCCGGGTCCTGCTCGCAATGGCCGGGACGCAGCGAGCTGACCGTCAGCGACCGGCTTCGGCTCGCCACCACGCGCTGCGCGTCGTCGACAAGAACGATTTTGACGGCAGATGTGCCGAGGTCGATGCCGAGATACATGATGTCAGTTGCCTTGCAGGATCTTGCGTCCATGACATTGCGGGCATGGCGTTGCCGATGTTGGCATGCACCCGCCAATCATGTAATCCCACCCGAAACCTCGCCGGGACGCAACGCCCATGACCACCGCCGCCACCAACGACGCGGGAGCCACCCGCGCGCTGATCCTTGCGTTGCTCGCGCTTGCCTGCGGGCACATGCTCTCGACCTTGCTGCGCACCATTCCGGCGGTCAGCCTCGACCTGATGGCGGCGGATTTCGGCATCGAACCACAGGCGCTGGCGAGCCTCGCCTCGGTCTATCCGTTCGCGTTTGCGGTTGCGCAGATCCCGGTCGGCGCGGCGATGGACCGCTTTGGCGTGCGGCCGGTGTCACTGAGCCTGCTCGCGGGAACCGTGGTCGGCGCCATCGCGTCGGGGTTCGCGACGGGCCCCGAAAGCTTCGCGGTCGGACAGGTGCTGCTGGGCATCGCGACCTCCGGCATGCTGATGTGCCCGATGACCTTGGCGGCCAAGCAATTGTCGGCCGCGCGCTTCGGGCTGTGGTCCGGCGCGATCCTCTCGATCGGCAATATCGGCATGCTGTTGTCGTCGAGCCCGCTCGCCTTCGTGGTCGACACTTACGGCTGGCGCGCGGGATTCTGGATCTCGGCACTCGGCGGCGTCGCGGTGGCGCTCGCGGTGTTCCTGCTGGTGCCGAGCCAGCCGGCCGAGCACAAGGACGAATCTTCGCCGCTGTCGCAGATGATCGAGGTGCTCAGGCTCGGATTGTCGCGGCCCTTGCGCGGCCTGATCGCGCTGGCGCTGGTGTCGCTGGCGACCTCGCTGGTGCTGCGCGGCCTCTGGGGCGGGCCGTGGCTGATGCAGGTCAAGGGATTGTCGCGGGTCGAGGCCGGCAACCAGCTCGGCGCGTTCACGCTGGCCATGATTGCCGGTCCGCTTCTCATCGGCATGATCGACCGCAGGCTCGGTCGCCGCCGCGCGCTGGTGGCCGGAACGCATCTGGTCGGCGCATTGCTGCTGGCGCTGATGGCGTTCGGGGCGCCGCATTACGCCATCTCCGTGCTGTTCGGCGTGCCCGTGATGCCGCCGCAATACGACCTGGTGCTGTTCGTGCTCATTGGCCTCGCCACCTCCGCGCAGCCGCTGCTGTTCGGCATGTCGCGTCAGCTGGTCGACGCGCAAGTGGCGGGCAAGGCGCTCGCGGCGATCAACCTCGCCTTCTTCCTCGGCGCGGCGCTGATGCAGTCGATCACCGGCGCGGTGGCCGCGTTCGCGGGGCTGCCGGCGGTGCTGCTTTTCATGGCTGCCATGCTTCTGTCCGGTACGCTGATCTTTTTGGTCTATACGTCGCCAAGGCCAGCGATAGAGTAGACCCTGCATCAAGGGGACATCTCATGCCTGTCGACACCAAAGCCGCCACCGACCGCCTCATGCGTTTCCTCGCCGTCGAGGGCGTCACCGGACAGGAGGCGGCGATCGGGCGTGAGCTCACGGCCGCGCTGAAGGAAAGCGGCGTGCCGGCGAAGGCGATCCAGCTCGACGACGCCAATACGCGCATTCCGGTGCCGACCGAGACCGGCAACCTCATCGTCGACCTGCCCGGCCGCGGCGCGCTGCACAACCAGCCGCGCATCATGTTCATGACCCACATGGACACCGTGCCGCTGTGCGCCGGCGCCAAGCCGAAGAAGTCGGGTCGCAAGATCGTCAACGAGGCCAAGACCGCGCTCGGCGGCGACAACCGTTGCGGCTGCGGCGTGCTGGTGACACTGGCGGCAGAGCTCGAAAAGCAGAAGCTCGACCATCCGCCGATCACGCTATTGTTCTGCGTGCGCGAGGAGAGCGGGCTCTATGGCGCGCGCCACGTCAAGCTCGACGAACTCGGCTCGCCGGTGATGGCCTTCAACTATGACGGCGGCTCGGCCTCCAACGTCGTCATCGGCGCCGTCGGTGCCGATCGCTGGACCGTCGAGATTCTTGGCCGCGCCTCGCATGCCGGCGTCGCGCCGGAGCGCGGCATCTCCTCGACCATGATCATGGCGCTGGCGCTCGCCGACGTGAAAGCCGGCGGCTGGTTCGGCAAGGTGGTGAAGGGCAAGCAGCAAGGCACCAGCAATGTCGGCCCCGTCACCGGCGGCGAGGGCCGCCCGGCGGGCGATGCCACCAATGTCGTCACCGACTACGTGCATGTGCGCGGCGAAAGCCGCAGCCACGACGGAAAGTTCTTCAAGGAGATCACCAAGGCCTACAAGGCCGCGTTCGAGAAAGCGGCCAAGCGCGTCACCAACGCACAAGGCAAATCCGGCAAGGTCAAGTTCAAGGCGGAGACCGACTATTATCCGTTCCGCATGAAGGACAACCTTCCCGTCGTCAAACGCGCGGTCGAGGCGGTGTCCGCCGTCGGCGGCACCGCGAACGTCCGCACCGCCAATGGCGGCCTCGATGCCAACTGGATGGTCCGCCACGGCGTTCCGACCGTGACCTTCGGCGCCGGCCAGAACGAGGCGCACACCATCGACGAATGGATCAATCTCGACGAATACGACCGCGCCTGCGCGCTGGCCGTGCAGCTCGCGACGATGCGGTGAGCTGCCTTGCACGGCGTGCGCTTGCCGGGCGGTGTGCGTCGGCCTAGCCTGCAAAGAAAACGCAGGGAGGCCACATGGCACGCATTTCGACGATCGAGACCGGATTCTACCGGATCCCCCTCCCCGTCATGCTCTCCGACTCGACGCATGGCGAGATCGCGGCATTCGAGCTGATCACCTGCCGCATCCGCGATGCCGATGGCGCCGAAGGCGTCGGCTACACCTACACGGTCGGGCGCAATGGCGGCGCCGTCGCCGACATCCTCAAGCGCGAGATCCCCGCGCTGATCGAGAGGCGCGACGCCGACGATACCGAGGCGATCTGGCATCAGGTCTGGTGGGGCCTGCATTATGGCGGGCGCGGCGGGCCGGCGGTACTGGCGCTCTCCGCGCTCGACATTGCGCTGTGGGATTTGAAGGCGCGGCGCGCCAAGCTACCGCTGTTCCGCCTGCTCGGCGGCTTCGATTCGCGCGTACCCTGTTACGCTGGCGGCATCGACCTCGATCTCTCCGTCGAGGCGCTGCTGAAGCAGACCGACGGCAATCTCGCAAAGGGCTTTCGCGCCATCAAGATGAAGGTCGGCCGGCCCGACCTCAAATCCGATGTCGCGCGGGTCGCGGCGATGCGACAGCATCTCGGTGATGGCTTTCCTCTGATGGCGGATGCCAACATGAAATGGACGGTCGAGGAAGCGATCCGCGCCGCTCGCGCCTTCGCATCCCACGATCTCACCTGGCTCGAGGAGCCGATCATTCCCGATGACATCGCGGGCCATGCCCGCATCATGCAGGCCGGCGGCGTGCCGATCGCGGCCGGTGAGAATTTGCGCTCGCTGTGGGAGTTCAAGAACTACATCGTTGCCGGCGCGGTGTCCTATCCCGAGCCTGATGTCACCAATTGCGGCGGGGTCTCCGCGTTCATGAAGATCGCGCGGCTGGCGGAAGCGTTCAACCTTCCCGTCACCAGCCATGGCGCGCACGACATCACGGTGCATTTGCTCGCGGCCTGCCCGAACCGCTCCTATCTCGAAGCCCACGGTTTCGGGCTCGACAAGTACATCGAGCATCCGCTGGTACTTCAGGACGGGCTTGCGCTTGCGCCGGACCGCATGGGCCACGGCATCGGCTTCGACTGGACGGGGCTGGCGAAGCTGTCGGCGTAGCGCGGATTCGCGGCCGCGGGTGCGCCCCCTCTTCCGCTTGCGGGAGAGGGTTGGGGCGAGGGTGTCTCCACAGTGAGATCCCCAATGACGATCGAGCCCTCTCCCGGCCTCTCCCGCAAGCGGGAGAGGTGAAGTGGAGCGCAGCGCGGTCGGTCTGCCCCAGCAATCACCGAAACTCGTTGATGCACGCGAGGCATTCCATGACATTGGATGCAGGCATCGAATATTCGGCTATGGTGTCGACGCCGACACACAATCCGAGAGACGCCAGCCTTGACACCCGAGCTGCACCAGAAACTGACCGCGTGGCGCCAGCATTTGCATGCGCATCCCGAACTATCCCTCCAGGAGAAAGCCACCGCCGCCTTCGTGCAGGACAAGCTCACCGCGCTCGGCATTCCCTTCGTGTCAGGCATCGGCGGCCACGGCATCGTCGCGACACTGACGCGAGGGGCTGCGAACAGCCGCGTCGGCCTGCGCGCCGACATGGATGCGCTGCCGATCACCGAGGACACGGGCCTTGCCTACGCCTCGAAAAATCCCGGCGTGATGCATGCCTGCGGGCATGACGGGCATACCGCCTCGCTGCTCGGCGCCGCCGCGCTGCTCGCCGCCGACACCAACTGGAGCGGCACCGTCGACTTCATCTTCCAGCCGGCCGAGGAAGGTTATGGCGGCTCGCGCGCGATGGTCGCGGCCGGGCTGTTCGAGCGCTTTCCGATGGATCGGGTATTCGGCTTTCACAACTGGCCGGGCCTCGCCGCCGGCACCATCGCGGTCCATGACGGCGTCGTCATGGCCTCCGGCGGGCGCGTCACCATAACCATCGACGGCCATGCCGGGCACGCCGGCATGCCGCACCTGACGCGTGATCCGGTGATGGCGGCCGGTCATTTGATCGTGGCGCTGCAATCGATCGTGTCGCGCAGCGTCGATCCGCTCGACACCGCCGTGCTCTCGCTCTGCACGATCGACGGCGGCACCGCGCCGAACCAGATCGCGGGACGCGTCGTGATCCGCGGCACGCTGCGCTACCATCGCGACGCGGTGAAGGGCACCATCCTCGACGGCATCGAACGCATCTGCGCCGGGATCGCGACGAGCTTTGGCGTCAAGGTGACGCCGGAGATCGTCATGGGCGTCGGCGTCGTGATCAATACGCCGGCCGAGGCGGGTCTCGCGCGCCTCGCCGCGGACAAGGTACGGGCCGAGCTGCGGCGCGACCTCGCGCCCAGCATGGCCGGCGAGGATTTCGCCCACTACCTCCAGCAGCGGCCGGGCGCCTTCGTCTGGATCGGCAATGGCGAATTGCGCGACGGCGCCGAGCTGCACGGCCCGCGCTATGATTTCAACGACGCGATCCTCCCCGTCGCCTCCGGCTGGATGGCGGAAGTCGCCAAGACAGCGCTGGCGTCGAACTAGCGCGTGGACTCTAGCGTGCAGCCGGCCGACAGCGCGGGGAAGAATGCGCAGTGTTCTAATTATTTTCGGGTTTCTCATAGCGATTCTCGTTCTGGGGATTTTGGGGCTGGGCAGTTGGCTCGCCTTCGTCCGTCCGGAATTGTTGCCGCTCGCTTCTGCTTATGCAGCAAAAACCGTCTGCTCGAACCTATTCATCGCGAAACGCGATGCCGACGCAGTGATACGAACCGACGTACAGTTTGCGGAACGTCGCGTCGTTAAACTCATGAAAATCGACGTCGACACAGCCAACCGGCGTGTCGAGGCCGCACTTTTCGGCCTGTTCGGCAAGCGTTACGCGGCCTATGCCGAGGGGCGTGGTTGCACACTGGTTTCAAAAGACGAAATCCCGGCCCCCGCCTCCACGCCGCCGTTGCTGCCTCTGGCCACGGCTGAGGCGCTTTGGCCGACCGGCGAGGCCGCGCAATTGTCCAATGATCGTCGTTTGCGGGCGGTGCTGAACGATCCAGTTCTTCGGGGACCGGGGATGCGTGCGATCGTCGTCGTCCATGACGGACGCATTGTCGGCGAGACCTATGGCGAAGGCTTCAACGCTTCGACGCCCTTGCTGGGCTGGTCAATGACGAAGACCGTCACTGCCGCCCTGGTCGGAATGGCGATCAAGGACGGCAAGCTTTCGCTGGATCGGAAGGATCTGTTTCCGCAATGGGCCGGGGATGCTCGCGCGGATATCTCGGTGGCCGATCTGTTGGCCATGTCCAGCGGTTTGGAATTCAACGAGGACGATGGCCTCCTCAACGACGCCGCGCGTATGGAATTCCTGGTGAGAGATGCGGCGGCTTTTGCGAGGGACAAAGCGCTTGTCGCCGCGCCCGGGACGACATTTCATTATGGGTCAGGATCGTCGGTCCTGTTGACGCGAATTTGGCAGAACGCGGTCGGAGCGGCTGCGCCGGCTTTTCCGCAGGAGCGGTTGTTCAAGCCCTTGGGTATGACCAGCGCGGTACTCGAATCCGACCCGTCAGGTACATTCCTCGGCGAAGCCTTTCTCTACGCCAATGCGCATGATTGGGCACGTTTCGGCGAGTTTTTGCGCCTGGGCGGAGAATGGAACGGCCAACAGCTTTTGTCGCCGGGTTTCGTCGATTACATGCGCTCGCCCGCGCCGGCGTCCGATCAGGGCCACGGTCCTGTCTATGGTCGTGGACAGCTTTGGTTGGCCGCGGGTCTCGGGTTTTCTCTTCCCGCCGACACGTTCATGTTGAACGGGCACCTCCGCCAGACAATCACGGTTATCCCCTCGCGCAAACTGGTGATCTTGCGCATGGGATTAACGCGTGAAGATATTGGCTACAGCAACGCGAAACTGCTGCAGGCCATCGTCGCGGCAGGGTTTTGAAGCCTTGGCCTTGCTCGCCGCACGGCAGCAAAGTTTACGGGCACGCGGCCAGATGCGACCGCGCCCGCTCACGAGATTTCGCGCGGCAGCTTCCAGTCGGGCCGCGGCTCGCAGACCTCCTCGACCCGCGCGACGTGATATCCGGCAGGCAGAAGCCTGCCGCCCTCCTCGTCCGCGACGGGAACGTCGGTCACCAGCCCTTCGATCAATGCGGCTTCCCACACCTCCTTCTCGGAGGGAAAAGGGTCGCCGATCTGCTTGTTGCCTTCGAACAGCGCGTACATCGGTTCCGGTCCTGCGTTGATCAAGCTCACGAGCAACGTATCGGCCGCACGGGCGTTCCCTTTCGGCTAGCGCGGCTCCCGCCATCGAGCGTGCCGCGTCCGACGATGGCAACGGATGACCCGGGAAATGGCGCGCGTTCTGATCGGAACCTCCGGCTGGCACTACGCCTCCTGGCGAGGTCCGTTCTTTCCCGAGAGCGTGACGCTGAAGCAGCAGCTGCGCTACTATGCCGGGCAGTTCGACACCACCGAGCTGAACGGCGTGTTCTACCGCACCCCGACGCCGGAGGCCGTCGAGGCTTGGCGGGCGCAGACCGGGCGCGATTTCGTCTTCGCCTGGAAGGCGTCGAAATTCATCACGCACTGGAAGCGCCTGTCGGACCGCTCGGTGAACAGCCTCGAGCTGCTGGAGGACCGCATCTCGCAGCTCGGCGGCAAGGCCGGCCCGATCCTGTTCCAGCTCCCGCCGCAATTCGAGGCCGACGCGGACCGCCTCGCCGGCTTCTTCAAGCTGCTGTCGAGAAAGCGGCGTTACAGTTTCGAATTCCGTCATCCGAGCTGGTATCAGCCGCGCATCTTGCGGATGCTGGCCGACGAGAACATCTCGCTGTGCTTGTCCGACCATCACGACGCGCCGGCGCCGTGGAAGCGCACGGCGGATTTCGTCTATGTGCGCGGACACGGGCCGGGCGGGCGCTATCACGGCCACTACAAGAAAGCCACGCTGGCGCAATGGGCGCGGCGCATCAAGTCCTGGAAGCGGCAGGGCTGCGACGTCTTTGTCTATTTCGACAACGACCAGAAGAGCGCGGCGCCGGCCGATGCACGGGCGTTGAAGCAATTGCTGTAACCGCGGACAAGGCCGGCGAAGCCGCCGTTACGCCGCCGATCGATCCGGGAAGTCGCCTTGCAACGCGTCGAGCAGGCGCTGCTCTCGCTCGATCCTGCTACGGTAGAGCTCGCGTTCGCTCTCGGTTCTGGCGGCGGCCAGCAGCACGCGATAGTGCCGGATCACCTTCTCGCTGCCGCGGATGAGGAGGTCGCGGACGTTGCTCATGGTTCCGCTCCCGTCGCGGCGGAGGCGGATTGCGGGTTCGGAAGCGTGAATGCGACAGGGAAGACATCAGCGGCGAAAGCGTCGAGCGCGGTCTGCTCCTCGGCGAGGCGTCGTTCGATGAACTGACGTTCGATGTCCGACAGCTTCGTCTTCAGCAAGCGCCGGTAGCGGGAAAGGTTGTTTCGGTGCGCGCGAATGCGGGCCAGATCCTGATCGAGCATCATCGTCACTCCAGGCGGTCTTTCACGGTCCTTTTCAATTTAACGGTGTCGGAAGAGGACTCTTCCGGCGCAAAAAATATTCGGGCTGCTTTCCTTGTCAAGACGCTCATCGCCGCTCTTCGGCGCTTTGGCGGGATCGGCCGGCCGCCGGCGGCGCGAGCCTAAAAAATTTTTCGCCCCCCCTCTTGCAACGTCCTTCCGCCGTTCTATCTCGTTTTTCGCCGCGAGAGCGGTGTGCCGGATGCCCCGATCGGGTCCGGCGCGGGCGCCGGCAGGGGTCTTCGGACCTGGTCCGATTCCTGTCTTGCGCTCCTTCGTATCCATCTTGCTCTTTGGAGGACTTGGTATGAGGACTACTTTTGACTTCGCGCCCCTGTGGCGCTCCACCATCGGCTTCGACCACCTGGCCGACCTCGTCGACAGCACGCTGCGCCAGGCGAGCGAGGATAACTATCCCCCCTACAACATCGAGCGATCCGGCGAAGACCACTATCGCATCACGCTGGCGGTGGCGGGATTCGGCGTCAACGACATCATCGTGACCGCCGAACAGAACGCGCTCACCATCGAAGGCAGGAAGCCCGACGGCGCTGCGCGCGAGTATCTCTACCAGGGTATCGCGGCACGTCCGTTCCGCCGTGTGTTCAATCTCGCCGACTACGTCCAGGTCAAGCAGGCTGCCTTTGAGGACGGTCTCCTGATCATCGATCTCGTGCGCGAGATTCCGGATGCGATGAAGCCGCGCCGGATCCAGATCGCGGGCGCTTCGTCACCGCAGATCGAGCAGAGGAAGGCGGCTTAGCCTCGTCGCACGCGTTCGGCACTGCCGCAACCAGCATGGCGGATGGCGACCGGGGTCGCCGTCCGCCGATCAAGAAGCATCCCTTCGGAAGGAGTGTAGAGGGAGACAACCATGACCAATGCCAATGCGACCATCGGCGGTCTCAACCCGCTGTTTCATCCCGCCGCATATTATGCATCTCCGAGCGCCGTCCTCGACGATCGCAGCCTCTCGACGCCGGAGAAGCGGATCATCCTGTCGTCGTGGGCTTCGGACATGTACGCGGTGGAATCCCATCCTGCGTTGCGCGAGATTCCCGGCCTCGACCACACCATCCGGCTCCCGGACATTCTCGCCGCGCTGCGCAGGCTGGATGACGATGACGACCCGCCGCCCCGCGGCGGCGCTTCGATGCGGCTGCGGCCTCCCGCACCTGATGCGGAAGCCGACAATGACGGCCGACCACCCGATCGTCGCGCTGCAATCGATCGCTGCGCGTAGCCTGCCGGGCCCCGACGTTTCCTTCCTCTAAACATCCCGTTGAACGCACTGCGGCAACGCTCCCGACAATCGCCTATGGCCGATGCGAGGTTGTCGAACGTGCTCGGCCTGCATGGTTCGAGACACCCGCTTTGGCGGGCTCCTCACCATGAGGGTCCGATATCTCGCCGCGAAACACGGCCTCATCCTGAGGGCCCGCCGTAGGCGGGCGTCCCGAAGGATGGCCTCAGGCGAGCTTCCCGCCACGATGTGCGATCGCCCGGGCTCCCGACCGGGCTGTTCCCGCCGCAGCTTCGCGCCGTCGCGCTTGACGCACGGTGTTCGGACGGGTCTAATAATCCTTAAGAACAATTGTTCGCATTCCGAACACTGCCCAGTCGGGACAGAGCGGGCTCACAACACCGCGTCCGCGTCACCAGAGGAAACGTCAACGATGCAAGCCATCCTCAATGGCGACAGCACGCTCATCGTCGCGATGATCGTCGCCTACATCGCCTTCACGTCCTGGCTCACGCTCAAGCTGCGCAGCAGGACGAGCGATCAGTTCATGACCGGCGGGCGCGCGATGCCGGCCATCGTGGTCGGCGTGCTGATGATGTCCGAATTCGTCGGCGCCAAGTCCACCGTCGGCACCGCGCAGGAAGCATTCCAGTCCGGCATGGCGGCGGGATGGGCCGTGCTCGGCGCCTCGATCGGCTTTCTGCTGTTCGGACTGTTGATGGTGAAGAAGCTCTACAATTCCGGCGAATACACCATCTCGGCCGCGATCGCGCAGAAATACGGCAAGTCGACCATGCTCACGGTCTCCGTGATCATGATCTACGCGCTGCTGCTCGTGAACGTCGGCAATTACATCAGCGGCGCGGCTGCGATCGCCACCGCGCTGCATGTCAGCCTGCCGCTCGCGATGTGCGTCATCGCCGTGGTCAGCACCTTCTACTACGTGTTCGGCGGCCTGAAGGGCGTCGCCTGGGTGACGATCCTGCACAGCGCCTTCAAGGTCGTCGGCATCGTCATCATCTTCACGGTCGCGATGTCCCTGACCGGCGGCATTGCGCCGATGCAGGCCAAGCTGCCCGTCCACTATTTCACCTGGGACGGCAAGATCGGCTTTGCGACCATCTTCGCCTGGACCTTCGGCACCGTCGGCGCGATCTTCTCGACCCAGTTCATCGTCCAGGCGATCTCCTCGACGCCGAGCGCCGACGACGCCCGCAAGGCCACCTTCTATGCCGCCGCGTTCTGTCTGCCGCTCGGCTTCCTGCTCGCCTTGATCGGCGTTGCCGCGAAATTCCTCTATCCCGACATGAACAGCCTCTACGCGCTGCCCGTGTTCCTGGAGAAGATGCCGCCGCTGGCCTCGGCCTTCGTGACAACCTCGCTCGTCGCTTCGATCTTCGTCAGCGTCTGCACCGTCGCGCTCGCAATCGCCTCGCTGGTGGTGCGCGACTTCTACGTTCCCTATTGGAAGCCGACGCCGGAGCGCGAGCTGAAGATGACCCGCGTGTTCTCGGTGGTGATCGGCATCGCGCCGCTGGTGTTCGTCTTCTTCGTCCCGGAGATCCTCAAGCTGTCGTTCTTCACGCGCGCGCTGCGCCTGTCGATCACGATCATCGCGATGATGGGATTCTATCTGCCGCTGTTCGCGAGCAATCGTGGCGCCACCGCGGGCCTGATCGGCGCCGCGGTCTCGACGACGGTCTGGTACATGCTCGGAAATCCCCTCGGCATCGACAACATGTATGTCGCCGCCGCGACGCCGCTGGTCGTGATGGCGATCGAGCGCATGGCGCTGGGCCGCGCGCCCGCCGCTGCCGCGACGCCGCAGGCCGCGCAACCCAATGCTTTCGTGGAAAGGACTTCGACATGATTGCCGACATCGAGATCGCCGCCGACGGCGTCGTTCGCCAGGCCGACGGCGATCCCGACCGGTTCGACGCCTTCATTCCCTCGCCTTGCGTGCAGAACCACGCCGCCAATCTGATGCCGCTCGCCGATGGCGATCTGGCCTGCGTCTGGTTCGGCGGCACGCAGGAAGGCATGTCGGACATCTCGGTGTATTTTTCGCGCCTGGCCCGCGGCGCGACGCAGTGGTCGCGCGCCGAAAAGCTGTCCGATGACAAGGCGCGTTCGGAGCAGAACCCGGTGCTGTTTCCCGCGCCCGACGGCACGCTATGGCTGATGTGGACCGCGCAGCTGGCGGGGAACCAGGACACCGCCCTGATCCGCCGCCGGCTCTCCCGCGACAATGGCAAGAGCTGGGGCCCGATCGAGACGCTGTTTCCCGAGCACCGTGGCCGCGGCACCTTCATCCGCCAGCCGATCGTCGTGCTCGACAATGGCGACTGGCTGCTGCCGGTGTTTTATTGTCACAGCACGCCGGGACGGAAATGGAACGGCGACGCGGACACCAGCGCGGTGAAGATCTCGTCGGATTCCGGCGCGACCTGGCGCGACGTCGACGTCCCCGGCAGCCGCGGCTGCGTGCACATGTGCATCGCGCGCCTCGACGACGGTTCGCTGCTCGCGCTGTATCGCAGCCGCTGGGCGGACAACATCTACCAGAGCCGGTCCACCGATCATGGCCAGACCTGGTCGGCACCTGTTACGACCGTGCTTCCCAACAACAATTCCTCGATCCAGGTCACGCGGCTCGCCAACGGTCATCTTGCGCTCGTGTTCAACGACTCCAGCGCCAATGACGCGACCGGACGCCGTCTCTCGCTGTATGACGAGATCGAGGACGACCTTCCCCCCGTGATCGCCGGCGATGGCAGAAGTGCGGATGGACGCACCGCATTCTGGGGCGCGCCGCGGGCGCCGATGACGCTGGCCGTCTCGGCCGATGGCGGACGAAGCTGGACCAGGCGCAATGTCGAGACCGGCGACGGATACTGCATGACCAACAATTCGCGCGAGCAGACCAATCGCGAGCTGTCCTACCCGTCCGTCAAGCAGACCCCCGACGGCGCGATCCACATGGCGTTCACCTTCCATCGCCGCGCAATCAAGTACGTGCGCGTGACCGAGCCATGGGTCACGAGAACTGGGTGACGAGAACTGGGTGAGGCGCGCCGACAGGGACTGAGATCATGAACAAGAGGCCCCACGCACTCGTCACCGGCGCCAGCTCAGGGATTGGCGCGGCGATCGTCGAGCGCCTGCTGCGCGACGGTTGGCGCGTCACCGGGATCAGCCGACGGCCCGCGCCGTTCGACCACCCGGCGTTCGATCATTTGTCACTCGACCTCGCCGATGTTGACGCCATCGCGGCCGCCGTCGCGGACATCGTGCCGACCGGGCTCGTTCATGCCGCCGGCATGCTCAAGGTCGGGCAGCTCGGATCGCTCGACCATGACGAGGGCGCTGCGATGTGGCGGCTGCATGTCGACGTCGCCGAGCGCCTCGCCAACGCGTTGGCACCGCGCCTGAAGCAGGGCGGGCGCATCGTCTTCATCGGCAGCCGCACCGCATCGGGCGCGTCCGGCCGCGGGCAATATGCCGCGACGAAGGCGGCGCTGGTGGCGCTGGCGCGGTCCTGGGCGATCGAGCTCGCACCGCGCGGCGTCACCGTCAACGTGGTTGCGCCGGCAGCGACGGAGACGCCGATGCTGAAGGATCCCTCGCGCGCCGATGTCGCGCCCAAATTGCCGCCGATCGGCCGCTACATCCGCGCCGACGAAGTCGCCCACGCGGTGGCATTCCTGCTCTCGGCGGACGCCGCCGCCATCACCGGACAGCAACTCGTGATCTGCGGCGGCAGCTCGCTGTGAGTTGGAAGCAAGACGTGGCGGGAAGGTCGCCTGCGGCCATCCTTCGAGACGCCCGCCTGCGGCGGGCCCTCAGGATGAGGTCGGGCTTCGCGGCGAGATATCGGACCCTCATGGTGAGGAGCCCGCCAAAGCGGGCGTTCCGGACGATGCTCTGCATCGCCGGGCGAACCATGCAGGCCGAGCACGTCCGGCAATCTCTCCGCTGCCCCTCTCCGATAGCCCTGCCCTTGCTCGCTAGACGATGCCGCCTTGCCGGAGCGCCGCGATCGCGGCCTTGTCGTAGCCGAGCTCAGTCAGGATAAGATCGGTATGCTCGCCGAGCGTCGGTGGGCGCGTCGCGATTTCGCCGGGCGTTTCCGAGAGGCGGACGGCGGCGCGTGTCACCGGTGCGGGCTTCGGCAAGCCGGGATAATCGACATCCTGCATGAAGCCGGCGGCACGGATGTGCGGATGATCCAGCGCCTGTTGCGGGCTCAGCACGGGGCCGGTCGGAATCATGGCCTTGCCCAGGGTGTCGACGGCCTCCTGCGTGGTGCGCTCGGCGCACCAGCGCGCCATCCGTTCGCTGATGACGGCGCCGTTGTTGCCGCGGCTGATGTCGTCGGCAAAGCGCGGATCGTTCAGCCACAACTCCTCCTCGCCCATCAGCTTCGCCCAGCGCTTGAACAGCGGATGCCCCGTGACCTGGCACAGCACCCAGCCGTCGCTGGTACGGTAGATGTCGGCGGGCGCCGCGGTCTGGCCGAGATTGCCTGATGGCACGCGATTGACGTTGATAACAGCCTGCTCGATCAGCGTGGCATTGGTGAATGACAAAGCGGTTGCGAGCAATGCGCCCTCGACGATCTGCCCGCGTCCGGATCTGCCGCGCTCGATCAGCGCGGCGAGCGTGCCGAACGCGCAATGCAGCGCGGTGCCGAAATCGACCCAGTTGACCGCGGCCCGGTAAGGCGGATCGCCGGCGCCCGTCATGTACACCGCGCCCGACATGACCTGCCCGACACCGTCGAAGCCGACGCGGTCGGACCACGGCCCCGGCCCGCCGAACGCGGTTGCCGTCGTCAGGATGATGTCGGGCTTGATCGCCTTGAGCGAGTCGTAGTCGAGCTTCATTGCGCGCAGGGTCTGCGGCGGCAGATTGGCGACGACGACGTCCGCGGTCGCGACCAGGCGGCGCATCACCTCCTGCCCTTCCGGCTTCATCGGATCGAGCGTGAGGCACTTCTTGTTGCGATTGACCTGAAGGAATAGCGCGCCTTCGCCACCCTCGCCGACCGGCGCCACGAAGCGGTCCTCACTGCCGTCGCGCTTCTCCACGCGAATGACCTCGGCGCCGAATTCAGCCAGCAAGGTGGCGCAATAGGGCCCCGCGATATAGCGCCCGAAATCGAGAACGCGTACGCCATCCAGAACTCCCCCCATGGTTCTCTTTCCTTGTGTGTTTTTGTCAGATTACAGGGAATGGTCGTCGCGACAAGGTGGCAACCGGCATCATACCCTGCCTTAAGATGTGATCGGCCAACAGTTCGGCTGGCGGAAATTGTGCTCTAGTATGACCTTGCCCGTCATCCTACCCGAGAGCCGCATCCATGCCTCAACAATTCGATCGGTCTGCAGAAGACCTCGGCAACGCGATCCATTTCGAGCACGTCAACATCCAGGTCCCGGATCAGCGCCTCGCCACCCTGTTCTACGTCACGGGCCTCGGTCTCACCCGCGATCCCTACCTCATGGTGTCCGACACCAACATGTGGATCAATGCCGGACGGAGCCAGTTTCACTTGCCGAGCGGCCGGCCGCAGGTGCTGCGCGGTCATGTCGGGCTGGTCATTGCGGGCCGCGAAGCGCTGCTCGCGCGATTGGCGTCGGTCGCCAAAAAGCTCGAAGGCACGGCGTTCGCCTTCGCCGAGTACAACGACCATGTCGAGGCGATTTGTCCGTGGGGCAACCGCATGCGCATCCATCAACCGGATGCGGCGCGCTTCGGGCGCATCGCGCTCGGCATTCCCTATGTCGAGTTCGACGTGCCGGTGGGATCCGCAGCTCGCATCTGCGCCTTCTACCCTGAAGTCAATTTGATCTCGCGCGAGGACAATCGATACCAGTACCGGTTTTGCGACATCGTCGATCTCGACAGCGGCAAGCCTCTGTTCACGGTCGAGCACGAGGTGCGCAGCGCAACGCACCCGATGTTCTTGCGGCCGATGGTCAATCGCAATCCAGCGATCAACAACCGCAACTACGCTTCCGGCCATGATCAGTCATCCTAGGCGATGGGGCCGGATCAGTACGAGGGATAGGCAATAGCCAAATCCCGCGAGCCAACTCCCACGTGCCAACTCCCACGTGCCAAGTCCCGCGTGCCAAGTCCCGCGCCTGGCAACGGCAACGTCCGGATGACCGAAGTCTCGGTTGCAGGGCGGCCCCGCTGAGCGGGGCCGCCGCATGTTGCGTGCGCTCCGGTGGGACGGGCATGCCCCACCTTTCGCATCAGACGGGTGAGCATCCCGTCAGAAGTGGACCTCGGTCCGCATACCAAGAACCACGGCATTGTCGGTCTTCACGCCCACGGCGTTATAGCCGCGCCCGCCGGGATTGATCACATACTGTGCGTCGAACTTGAGATTCAGCCAGCCGGTCGCCTGCCATCCGTACCAGACTTCGATCGGAACTTCGTTGCCGCCGGCATTGGGGCTGAGGGCGGCCGTGTTCACGTGGGTCGTGCCCACCGCGAAGCCGACTTCGTCCTGGGGACGCCAAGTGAACGTTCCGGTATGCCGGAAGCCCAGGGCGATCTGGTAGTCCTGGTACGACGTCCGGTGATCGGCGACGGTGGTATTGAGGAAGGTGTACCAACCCACCGCACCCGGACCGTCCACGGTCAATCGCTGCAGGATCGACTCGTAAACACCGTAGCGGCCACGTTGATCGCTGAGATTTTGATCCGGCACGCCACCGATGCCCGGGATCGTGCTGACAACACCGGGAAGGCCGCCATCAATGGACGAGGCGCTGTCGTACCAGCCGCCAACTCTCCAGGTCCCGGTCAAGGGCCCCTTCGGCGTCCAGACCAACTCCACCGGCACCATCACACCACTGGCGGGGTTCGAGGCGGGGATGCCCGGCAAGAAGTAGATGCCGGGGTCCGACGTGGTCAGGTAACCCGGATTGGCGTCGTAGACGCCGACCGAGATCGTGAACTCCGGCGCGATCTTGTAGTGGACGACACCGGCCCACTGGCTCACCGGCCAGTTGTAGATGTACCCGCCCTGGATGTTGCCGGGCTGGCCGCCGCAGAAGGTCAGGTTGATGAACTCGCACAGACCGAAGAAGAAGTCGGAGCCGACCGGAAGACGGCCGCCTTTTAGTTCGAGGCGGTCATCGAACAGCTTTTGCGAGTAATAGAGCTGGGTCAGGCGCAGGATATTGCCGCGGCCGAACACTTCGTTGGTCAGCTGCAAGGCGGGAATGCCCGCCTCGGTATTCAGATTTTTGCCGAAACGATCGACCAGCGTGAGGCCGACTGTGCCGCCGGGGATGCCGGCAAGTTTTCCCATGTCCAGCTTCGCGCCAAACCACAACTGACCGGCGTTGGCTGCGGTGTTCCTGCTTCCACCCGACAGGTTACCGACGGATTCGTTACCGAGCGTCAGGCCGATATCGATGCCCTGCTCCTTGAGCTTGGTCCTGCCGAGATCGCCGAACAGATACGGTCTCGTCCAGAAATCGTCAGCCGCATAGGGAACAGGAGCAGCCTTCGTCGAAAAATCGGCCGCATATACCGCACCGCCAAGCAGCGATGAGAAAGCAATCCCCACACCGCACGCACATGCAGTGTTCACAAACCTGCGCAACATTTGTCTCGTCCTCCCGCCGTTTCAGGCCTTGTCATCCTTGCCTCACGTTCCCCGCCCAAGCCATCAAGCCTGGAACGCGTTCCTTCCCCAGCCCACACCGCCGCAGCCGCGCGCCACGAAGCTGCTTTGTGCCGACTTGAGCCTGGATCCGTCATGCCTGGTCGCCCGTTCTCGCCGGCAGCGCATCCGCGCTGCGCGGTGCTGCGCCCTGCTGTTTTTCAAGTATCGATCTCGGCGTCGTGCGGGCGAGGCCGGCCAGCGCCATCTTGCGCCGCCGTCGGGCCTGCAATTGATGATCCGCCAGCACGCCGAGCAAAATCACCGTCCCCATCACCGCGAAGTTCAGTGAATTGGGAATGCCCAGGATGTTCACGAGGTTCTGCAGCACCTGCAGCAACGCCGTCCCCAGCACGATACCGAGAATTGAGCCCTCGCCGCCGCGCAGGCTGCACCCGCCCAGGACCGCAGCCGCGATCGCGTAGAGCTCGTAGAAATTGCCGAACGAGCTCGGAGACACTGAGTTCGTGTAGAACACGAACAAGACTGTCGAAACGCCGGCGAGCCCGCCGCTGACGATATAGGCGGTTGCGATCACGATATTTGTATTGATGCCCGAGAAGCGCGCCGCCTCCTCGTTTTTGCCGACGGCATAAAGCCAGCGCCCGTAGACCGAACGGTGCAGCAGCACGCCGAGAATCAGCGCAAGGATGATGAGGAGGATGAAGGTGTTCGGGACGCCCGCCACATTGCCGGAGGCGATGTCGCTCAGTGTCCCGGCTTCGTCGCCGTAGCCGAAGCCGCGTGTCGAATCGGTCGTATAGTAGCGCGCGGCTCCGCGATAGATCAGCAACCCGCACAGGGTCACGATGAAGGGCTGCATTTTCAGCCGCGTGATCAGGAAGCCCTGGATGCCGCCCAGCGCCAGCCCGCCCAGCAGCACGGCCAACAGCGCGATGGGCCAGGGAACTTCATAAGTCGTCAGAAGGTCGACGAATACGACGCCGAGCAGCGCGAACATCGAGCCGAGCGAAAGGTCGATGCCGCCGGTGATGATCACGAGCCCCTCGCCAAGCGCGAACACACCGAAGAGGCCGATCAGATTGGCCATGTTCAGCAAGTTCACCAGCGACAGGAAGGCCGGATTGATCGCGCCCGTGATCGCGGCGATCACCACCAGCAGCAACCCGAGGCCGAGCTCTTTCTTGATCATGGCGCAGCCGCTTCCATGTTTTCCAGCGCCTGGCCCATTGCTAGCCGCAACACGTTGTATTCACTGAACTGCGGGCGCTCGAGCACACCGCTGACGCTGCCTTCATGCATCACGGCCACCCGGTCGGAGACGCCGATGACCTCCTCCATGTCCGAGGAGATCATCACGATCGCGACGCCCTGCTCGGCGAGTTCGCGCATCAGCGCGTAGATCTCGCTCTTGGCACCGACATCGACGCCACGGGTGGGCTCGTCGAAGAACATCACGCGCGGCTGCATGGAAAGCCACTTGCCCAGCACGACTTTCTGCTGGTTGCCGCCGGAGAGCGTCACCGCCTCCATATCGATGCTCGGCGCCTTGATGGACAGACGCCTCACCTGCTCTTTCGCGATCTTGCGCTCGGCCGCGCCGCTGACCAGCCACATCCGCGCGTAATTCAGCAGGCTGGCGAGCGTCACGTTCTCCCGGATCGGCAGCTCCAGCACGAGCCCGGATTTCTTGCGGTCCTCCGGCACCAGATAGATGCCTTGCTTGATCGCGTCCCGCGGCGATGCGACTCCGACCGGTGCGTTGTCGATCCTGATCTCGCCGCCCAGCAGCGGGTCGATGCCGAAGGCCGCGCGGGCAAGAGAGGTGCGGCCGGCGCCCACGAGCCCCGCCAGGCCCAGGATCTCGCCATGCCGCACGGAAAGATCAACCTGCCGGTCGGGAAAGGCTGATGTCACGAGGCCGACGATGTCGCAGCCGCCCGGCTGCGGCGGCCGTTTCGGCGGCGTATGCAGCGCCTTCAGGTCGCGGCCGATCATCAGCCGGATCATCGCGGCATGGCTTAGCTCATTCCGCGCCAGCTCTCCCACCGTGCGCCCGTCGCGCAGCACCACGACGCGGTCGGCGCAGGTCATGATCTCGCCGAGCCGGTGGGATATGTAGATCACTGCGATGCCGTGTGCCTTCAGATCGGCAATCACCTCCAGCAGCCGTTCCGTCTCCGAAAGTGTCAGGCTGGAGGTCGGCTCGTCCATGATGATGACACGGGCGTCAATCGAGAGCGCCTTGGCGATCTCCACCATTTGACGCTCCGCGATGGACAGGTCTTCGACCAGCGTGTCCGGCGCGAAATCGGCACCCAGCCGCTCCAGCAGCGGGGTCACGCGGGCACGCATCTCGGCATTGTCCACCAGCTTCAGCGGCCCGCCCATAAGCTTCTCGCGCCCGATGAATACGTTGGCTGCGACGTCGAGATTCTCGAACAGGTTCAGCTCCTGGTGCACGAAGGCGATGCCGGCCCGCGTCGCTTCGGTCACCGTCATTCGGGCATGCTCGCTGGCGCCGATGCGGATCACGCCTTCGCTCGGCGCGATCACGCCGCCCAGCACCCGCATCAGCGTCGATTTGCCGGCGCCGTTCTCGCCGATCAGACCCAACACTTCGCCGCGATAGACGCGCAAGTTGACGTCGTCGAGCGCCCTGACACCGGGATAGGTCTTACTGATCCCACTGAGCTCCAACAGTGTCTCTGCCATTCTCCGCTTCCTCCCGCCCAAAGCCCGGCCACCGTGGCAGCCGGGCCGTGAAGCACGCTGAAGTCACTTCTTCAGCAGCTCCTTCAGATGAGCGGTAAACTCTGCGACGTTGGACTTGCTGATCACTTGGGTCGGCACGATCAGCTTGCTATCAGCCGGGATCCAGGACTTGTCGCCGTTCAGCGTCTTGATGATGTTGGTGGCGGAGAGATACCCGAACTCGTACGGCTGCTGCACGACAGTGGACTCGATTGTGCCGTCGGATATTCCCCGCAGCGTGCGCTGATCCTCGTCGAAGCCGACGATCTTCACCTTGCCGGCCTTGCCAGCCGCTTTGACCGCGTCATAGATCAGCGGAGTCTCGTAGCTCCAAAGACCGGACAACAGCGCGATGTCAGGATATTTGACGAGCACGTTCTCCATATTCGCCTTGGCCTTGGCGAAGTCCACCTGGTCGGTGAACACGTCGACCAGCTCGACCTTGGTGCCGGCGATCGCCTCCTTGATACCCTGCACCCGCTCGCGGGCGTTGTCCGCGTCCATCGTGCCGACGAACAGCGCGATCTTGCCGCCGTTCGGCAACGCCTTCTTGATCTCCTCGCCTGCCTGCCGCCCGGCCGCGACGTTGTCGGTGCCGATATAGGCGAGACGCTTACTCTGGGGCGCGTCGCTATCCGTCGTGATCAACACGGTCTTGGCCGCGACCTTGTTGAGCTCTTCGGTTGCGTGCGGCGCATCGTCGACAGAGATGGAGATGCCGGCGACGCCGCGCACCAGCAGGTCGTCCAGCTCGCGCCGCTGACCCGCCGCCGTCGCTTCGTTAGTCACTATCAACTGGATATCGAATTCCGGATGCTCTTTCTGAGCCTTCTCGAGCCCGCGGCCGGCGATGGTCCAGAAATCGGCCGCGGCATTGGTGACCAGCGCAATGGTCTTTTTCTGCTGGGCCTGCGCCATCCCCGTGGCCATTGCCAGCGCAGCGGCGGTCGCCAGCAGCGGCACCATCAATTTCTTCATTGAAGCGTTCATATACATCTCCCTTGGTCACCCCCATGGGGGCTACACAGCGCTTTGCGCCTTATTTTATTTACACAGCGAAGAAATGCCGCAGAGCGAATCATCCGATACGGGATGTACTTGGGCCATCTTCAAGCCTAGATAGTACACATGGTACGATGTTAGTAAATATGGCCCAATTCAACAGCCGTCCGATGTGCTTTTTCGATCACACTGCTAGCTCCGGCCCACTATTAATTTCAGATTTCGAATTAAAGGGACAACATGGTTGACCAAGCTGAGCCGCCGAGACGTGTCTCGACCCTGGCCCGCGGATCGAGCCGCGGCCGCGTCGTCGAGGTCTTGCGACGTCAGGGGCCGTTGCCGCGCGTCGAGCTCGCCCGCACTACGGGCCTGAGCTTCCCCGCTATTTCGGGCCTGACGTCGAGACTGATCGCGGAAGAGTTGCTGTGCGAGACTGAGACAGCGGCGACCTCGTGGTCGGACGACACCGACGAAGAGGATGCGGACGGTCTGAATGGCCGTCGCCGTGGCCGGCCGGCCGTGCTGCTGACCCTGAACCCGGAGTTCGGGCGCATCATCGCGGTCTCTATCCGCATGAACCTGATTGAGACGCTGATCGCGGATTTCAGAGGCTCCGGCGTGGCGCAGTCGCGACTTGCGCTCCCGACGCGCGCGCTCGATGCAGCTGCGCTGTGCGATCTCGTGATCGCGCAGATCAATGCGATGCTCGATGCGACAGCCACGCCGCGCCATCAGCTGCTGGGAATCGGAATTGCGCTGCAGGGCATCGTGAACGCCGACACCGGCTGGACGCTGTGGAGTCCGGCGTTGTCGATCACCGACGTCGATCTGGCGACGCCGACACGTCAGGCGTTCGGTGTCGAGGTCGTGATGGCGAACGACGCTGTCGCAGTTGCGCTGGCCCTCACCGCCGCTGAACCGGCATTGGCGCAGGGCCTCTCAGCCACGATCATGGTCGGTCACGGCATCGGAATGGGCGTCGTCGTCGACGGTGAAGCGCGCGGGGGCGCCGGCAGCGAGATCGGCCATGTCAAGCTGGCGCCGGACGGTCCGCAATGCCGCTGCGGCCAGCGCGGCTGCATCGAGGCCTATCTCGCCGACTATGCGCTCTACCGCGACGCCCGCACCTTTCTCGACCTGCCGCCGGCGGACTCGCAGCAACCGTCCGAGGCGCAGATGGCGCTGCTGCGCGAGCGAGCACTGGGCGGCGACCCCCGCCTCAAGCACCTGTTCCAGCAGGCAGGTCGCGCGCTTGCGGAGGCGGTCGCCGCAACGATATCGGTGCTGCGCCCACACCATGTGATCCTGGCGGGCCCCGGCCTGCAGGCATTCGACATGATGCGCGGCGCCTATGAGGAGCGGCTTGAGCAAGCGGTGTTGCCATCGCTGCTCAAGTCCACGGCGATCTATCTGCGTCCAAGCGAGTCGGCGGCAATTGTCGACGGCATGGTGCGGCGAACGTTGGGGGTCGTGGACCGAAACCACATGGAAGCGACCGAGTAAGTACCGGGAGGCAGGACCTGGTCGTCCGCCGCGCGATGCGTTCGCATAGCGTCCAAACGAGCGCGAGTGGAAGGTCTATTGCGCACTGGGTACGGCCGCCCGTGCTCGCCCGAAATTTCCGCCGATTCCGCGGCGCTCGGCGCTGACCGCGATTTGTGCACCGTCGCCAAACTTCGCAATTATCCCGCCGCCACCGCGCGCCTCGCGGAAGCGCGCTTCCGCATGAGCGCTATATCGACGCGACACGCGCTCTGCCCTCTGAGCGGCCTCCCGCCATTCGAAGCTGCTTGCCAGCGACACGCTCCATCCTGGACATCTCGGCAATCAGAAGCGCCAGCTCGAGCGCTTGGCTGGCGTTCAGTCGCGGGTCAACCGCTGTCTGGTACCGCAGCGACAACGACTCGTCCGTGATGGACCCGGCGCCGCCTGTGCATTCGGTGACGTCCTCGCCGGTCATCTCGAAATGCACGCCGCCTGGATGGGTGCCCTCGGCCCGGTGCACGTCGAAAAAGTCAAACACCTCGGACACGATTCGATCGAACGATCGCGTCTTGTAGCCCGACCGCGAGGTGACGGTATTGCCATGCATCGGGTCGCAGACCCAGCCGACGACCCGCCCGGCTTCCCGGACCCGGCGGAGCAGCGGCGGCAGTTTTTCCTTCACCTTGTCGGCGCCCATGCGGACGATCAGCGTCAGCCGGCCGGGCTCGTTGTTGGGATTCAGGACGTCGATCAGCCGGATCAGGTCGTCGGGCTCAAGCGAGGGGCCGCACTTCAGGCCCAGCGGATTCTTCACCCCGCGCAAGAACTCGACATGCGCTCCGTCAATCTGGCGTGTGCGGTCTCCGATCCAAAGCAGATGGCCCGACACGTCGTACCAATCGCCAGTGTCGCTGTCGATCCGGGTCAAAGCCTGCTCATAAGGTAACAGCAGGGCCTCGTGACTGGTGAACAATTCTGTCACACGAATCGCCGACGTGGTCTCCCCGGCGGCGCTACAGGCAGCTGTGAACTCCAGCGCTTCGTCGAGCCGGCTGGCGAAGTTTTCGTAGCGCTCAGCCCAAGGCAACCGGGCAGCAAAGCAGAGGTTCCACTGGCGCAACTTATGCAGATTGGCGTAGCCGCCCTGGGAGAAGCCGCGCAGCAGATTCAGGGTCGCGGCCGATTGGTTGTAGGCCTGGATCATGCGGGCCGGGTCGGGCATGCGCGACACCTCGTCGAAACCGGAGGCGTTGACGATGTCGCCGCGATAGGATGGCAACGAAACGCCTTCGATGACCTCCAGCTCGGCAGAGCGTGGCTTGGCGAACTGTCCGGCCATGCGGCCGACTCTCACAACCGGCAGGCCACCGCCGAAAGTCAGGATAACCGCCATCTGCAGCAGCACACGGAAGGTGTCTCGGATCTTGTCCGGATGAAACTCGGCAAAGCTTTCGGCGCAGTCGCCGCCCTGCAGGAGAAATGCCCTACCCTCGGCTACGCGCGCGAGCGCCGCCTTGAGCGATCGCGCCTCGCTGGCAAAAACCAACGGCGGATAATTGCGCAGGATCTGCTCCACCGCGGCCAGCTTTCCCGAGTCGGGGTATTGTGGCATCTGCCTCGCTGGCCTCTCGCGCCAGGACCTTGGAGTCCAACCATTCGAGGGAGCAGACTCGTCTGAAGCCAACAGGTCGGTCGCGCGAACATATTGAAAATGATCCGAGACCGGGACCTTCAACCACACGTCGTTCATCTGCGGGCTCCTTATTACTGGAATGCAGTTACGAGTCTTGTCGGCAGATCTAGAGGCGGAGCTTCGTCGCGTAGCAGCGCGCAAGCTTATGGAAGACAAGAAACGCTCGGCCTCTGTGGAGCGCGCTCACGCCGCTTCCGCGGACCGCGGGAAAGCTGATCGACCCGTTGGAACAGGAACCAGCAATCGGAGACGCTCTTCCCCTTCGTGGAGAATGACGTCAGGTCCTCCCGCCCGGTCCGACATGACGATCTCTGCCGTCGCAGGCCGCCTGATGCTCTCGTATCGCGCGAGTCCGCCTGCCGGATCGCGGCACGAGGCGAGCTCTCTCGCCAGCACCTCGGCGTCGAGGATCGCCTGTCCGGCACCGTTGGATCCAAGAGGCACTAACGGGTGGGCCGCATCGCCAAGAAGTGTTACCCGGCCGAAACTCCACCGCGGTAGCGGGTCTCGATCCATCATCGGGAATTGCAGGATCGTGTGCGCATTCCGGATCAGCTCGGGGACGTCCAGCCAGTCGAAGCGCCAGTCCGCGAAGACGTCGACAAAATCCTTCGCATCCCCCGGGCAGTTCCAGTCCCGCTTGCTGCAGAAGTTCCCGGGGTCGGGGACCTCGACTTCGGCCACCCAGTTGATGAGCTGCGTCCCGTCGTCGTAGTTGCGAATGGGATAGATCACCATTTTGCCGACCGAAGGCAGCCCGATGCGCACCATGGTGACGCCATCGAGAAATTTGGGGCGGCGTGTCACCCCACGCCACATGAAGACTCCGGAATAACGAGGGGCGCCTTCATCGGGATAGAATTGCTGGCGGATCTTCGAGTGAATCCCGTCGCACGCGACGACGATTCCTCCACGCTGCGGTTCGAGTTTTTGACCGGTTCGACGATCCCTGAAGTTCAAACACAGCCCGTCGTCGTGCTCCGACGAAACGCCGGCACACTCCCAACCGGTTCTTATTCGGTGGGGTCCGAGACGTTCGCGTACTGCGTCGAGCAGCACCGCCTGCAGTTCTGCGCGATGGATCGAGAGTTGCGGCCAGGTTTCGCCGGCAAAGCGCCCGACGGGCATCTGATGCAGCGGGCTGCCGCAACGATCGAAGTAGGCACTCGCACGGGTTGGGATTGCGCGCTTCTCCAGTTCCTTTTCAAGCCCAAAGCCCGCCAGCACGCGCATGGCATAAGGCAGCACATTGATGCCGACACCGACCTGCTGAATAACCGGCGTCGCCTCGTAGATCGTCGAACCGATACCCGCCTTCTCGAGAGCCAAGGCCAGAGAGAGGCCGCCGATTCCGCCTCCAACGATGATCACGTCACTCATTCTCGTCTCCTGCTTCTCGCAATAACCGTCTGATCAAACCATCCGTGTCGCTCACCGATGGGCTCTCGAATCATTGGTCCGCGTCGGCGGTCATCAAACCGCCGTGCGAAGGGAATGGTGAAGCGGGCCGTAGCCGTATTCGGGTTCGTGATCGTTGCTTTCGTGTCGAGGCGCGTCCGGCTCGTCCGCCGCGTAAAAATAGAGATCGGTGTTGGCGGAGAGAATGAAACCGGAATAGATGTCCTGGATCGCAGCCTTGCTGAAGTGCTGCGCCTCGTGCTTCGTGGCCACGAGAAGCGAGACATAGCGGTCGATCTCGCGCTCTTTCCACGCGACCTCCTGAGCCAGCAGAGGCCACGCACTCAGCAGTTGATCGGCCGTCAGGTCCTCGGGGCGAGCGGGTTCGACGCCATGCTGCGCTTTGTAGACAAAACGCTTGGCCTGGACATATTCGACATGGATCGACGCCAGCAGCTGGCGCGAATCCTTGATGTCGTTCGGCCGGAGGCCGTCTGCCAGTGCGATCACCTCGCGCCATTCGGGGAGCGAGCCGGTCAATGTTCGCCAGGCAAGCTCCATGCGCGTGCGTGCGGCCGCGTAGGCGATGTTCTTGACATAGCCGCGGAAGGTGGCATCTGCCCTGTACAGATCCCGCAGATCGCCGACGTCCCGTGCCGCCAGCAAGCCCGCGCCGATCAATTCATGATGCACGCCACTCAACATCAGGGCCCGCGTCCAGGGGATCGCGCGAATGGCATCGGGTCGGGATTCCAGTTCCTGCACGTCGAAGGCCCGCGACGGAGGGCGGGTGCTCTTGCTGTTGGCGCGAACGATGTCGAAGCGCGCGATACCGCGCAGCAGCGCCGGCAGCATCGGGTGCTCGAAGAAGCGCTGCTTGTAGAGCCGAACGATTGCGATCCAGTCGACCCGGGAAACCCCATTCGGTCCGCCGCCCCGAGACGGCTTTGCGATGCCAAGCGGCGGGCGGCGCATTGCGTTCGCAAGGAGGAGATCCCGCAGGCACTGGTGTGCCATCACGGGCGTCAGCAGATGACTGCGCATCTCCAGAATACCGGAGAGCATGTAGCGCGCATCGCGGCCGGCGAATGCGTCAAAAGCCTCGAGGTTCTCGGCGATCGGCCCGTTCGAGCGCGCGTGCTCGTATCCGATCACGATGCTGGGCACGACCTCTATGCCGAAGCGGCCGGCGATCGCGCGATGGCGCTTGGCGATCTGCATATTCGCGATATGCATCGCCTTGCCGCCCTGCTTGCCGGTGTCGCTGGGCCCGAACGTGATGAACTGCCGGCGGCCGCGCAGCTCCAGATGCTCCCGATAGACCGGATTGGCGTAGAGATCCTCGACCTGCTGCAGCATGGACTCTGCGCCTGCGAGATCCTCGGGCTGCAGCGCGATATCGACACCGTTGCGGTGGCCGGCGGCCGCCAGCAGAAACAGCAGCGCCAAGGGCTCGTCGATGTTGCCGGCTTCCGCGATGCCGTGGATCGCAATCCGGTCGCTATATGTCTTCAGCAGCTTGAGTGTGTTCAGCGTATTGAGGGCGTTCAGGATGCGAATGTGCCCGCGATCGACATTGTAGATGTCGATGTAGTCCCTGCCCTGGTAGTGAGCTGCCTTGTCATGGAAGGCCTGACTGTTGTCGTCCCAGAAACGCCGCCACAACTCTTCGGGCAGATCCTGACGCTGGCCGTTGCATCCATGCAGCCGGGAGAGAAGCTCGACCCTGTCGGCGGTCGACAGGTCCGCATAGCAGGAAGGTCGGCCGGGGCCGAGCGGCCCGGCGATCAGGCCAGGTGGAATGATGCTGTCCACCACCTCGGTGAACATGGCTGCGTTCTGACGGAATTCGATCTTGAGATAGTGGAAACCGAAGACGCCGATGCGCAGCATCAGCGCGCGCACGCGCTCGTCAGCGCCATAACCGCTGGCCTCCAGCTCCGCCAGAAACTGCGATGACGAGGTGAAGGCTTCAGGGTGGACGGAATCGAGTCTCTCCGCGAACTTCCGGAAAAAATCCGAAGCCGGATGGCCTTCGGCGATCTCGGCAAGGTCGCGCCGATAATTGGCGCGAATGCCTTTCTCGAGTGCGACAATCAGTCTTTCAGTGTGCGCATCCGTGTCGTGCGGCCGCCCGTCGCGATCACCGTAGAGCCAGGTGTAGGGCCTGAGGCAGGTTTCCAGATCCGCAGGATCGATCCCCTGCCTCGCGAGCAGGCGGCCCGCCTCGCTCAGCGCCTGCGGCAGCGCCGCGTACACGCTGTCGGCGTAGAGCAGCTGCGTTGCGATGAGGTCCACATCCTCATCGGACCAGATCGCATCCCACAGGGTCTGGAGCGCATCGCTGACGGCGCGCTTCGACAGGTCATTGTCCAAAACTTGATCCAAGTTTTGTTCCAAGCCACCTTCCAAGACTTGCACGAGGCCGCGAAGGCCTTTGACGACCCTGGCGCGCAGAAACTCCGTCTCCTGGCAATGCAGGCCGAGCTCCATGCGCAGAGGCGCGCTCTCGCCGCGCGATGGCCAGCATTCGGTTTGATCGAGGATGACCACGTCGCGTCGCTGGCGGTTGAGACAGGCCTGCAACGATGCGTTGATCAGGAGCTGCCGCATCAACGCAACGCGGAGCATTCTCATGTCGTGCGGATCGGGAGACTGCTCCTCGACTGCTTTGGCTGCACCGCACGCGCCGGATATCGAACGGATCGATGACTGCGCGCCGTAGATCTCATTGAGATCGGCTTCGGTGACGACGACGGCGTCGCCATCCGAGAGCGCGTCTTCTCTGAGAATTGGAATGAACTTGTTCCAAATTCGGTTAAACTGCTGCTGTGATGCCGCAATGCGAGGTGCGGCTTCCGTGACTACGGATGGAGCAGCTATACTTTCTATCTTGCCGTTTATTTTAGATTCTGCCGCCATTGAGATCACATCACGCGAATACATAGCCCTAATCCTTTCGTTTTAGCGAACTTTAGGCTAGATTTTCGACAGCGTAGAGATCGATTTTAAACTTTAACTTACTTACTTTTCTTGATTCTCTTCTTCTTTTATCTCTATTTTTACTTCATTTCTCTAACTTATTGCTTGAAGCAAGATGCCATCTATCACACGGCAATTTCAGCACAGGATCGATGAAACGTTACCAAATTTGCGCGCCGCGTCAATTGTATGCGGTGCACAAATCTCGGTAAAGTTGCACGAATTGCGGGCGTCACTCTGCGTGTGTTTTGCGCATTGCCGGCAAGCTGATCAGAGCAAGCATCGGTCAATCGCCCGACGACACAGCATGCTCTGCGCTCGAACAGAGAGTCGTCGAAACGGCGAAGCGCTTGATTGCGCGGGAGCCTGGAACCCGCGGCGAAAATCGTCGTCCGCGTGAGCGTTTCCGACGCGTCGACAACACGCGTTCTACACGGGAGAGCAATCGTGCGATGCGCGATAGCTGGCATATCCGCACGGCAACCGGTGAAGCTTGCGACGAGATAACACGATCATTGCCGGCGATGCGCGGCCGGGGTTACGCCTGACGGGCATCAAAGCGTCGATGTGGTGCTGCACGGCTGCCGAAATGACGGCCGTCGCGATCACTGTTCGGTTGTTGCCTTGTGCAGGTAGGCGATCAGGTCGTCGCGGTCGCTCTTCTCGGACATGCCTGCAAACGGCATGCGGTTGCCGGGCACGAGCGTCTGGGGTTCGGCCAGGAATCGATCCAGTGTTGCATCATCCCAGACGAGACCGCTGCGGCGCATCGCGGGCGAATAACGAAACTGCTCCTGGCTGCCGGCCCTTCGGCCGAAGATCCCCGCGAGCGGCGGTCCAAGGGTTGCGCCCTCCTGTTTGGTGGCGTGACAGGCATGGCATTTCTCAAACAGGCTTTCACCCTTCGCCGGATCCGCGGCCTGGACGGCGCTCGCGTCGGCGAGGACGAACACGCATGCGACGAACCATTGGCGCACGAGGTCCTTCATGGTGTTGCCCCGATCAGGTGTGCAAGAGCGGGCCCGGATCCTTCAGATACTTCGTCCGGATCGCGTCAGCTGCCCAATAGGTCAGCGCTCCGACGGCGCCCGTCGGATTGTAGCCCGAGTTGTGCGGGAAGCCGCTGGCGCCCATGACAAAGACGTTGGGAACGTCCCAGCTCTGCAGGTATCGATTGAGCGCGCTTTTGCCGGGATCATGTCCGGCAATCGCGCCTCCGGTGTTGTGCGTGCTTTGATAGGGCACGATCGAATAAGGAGCGCGGCGAGGCGTCTTGGAGCCGAGATGGGTTGGCCCCATCGCGCGGGCGATGTCATGTGCGACGGTCGTCAGGTGGGCCGAGAGCTTCTCGTCGTTATCAGTGAAGTTGTAGGTCATCCGCATCAGCGGCAAACCGAAGGCATTGCGATAAGTCGGATCGAGATCGAGATAGTTGTAGCGACTGGCCATGTTAGAGCCCTGCACCGACATCTGCAGTGTGCGGTTGTACCAGCGCGCGGTCGCTTTCTTCCATTCCGTTCCCCAGCGAGGGGTGCCCGGCGGCACGGCACGTTGATTGATCGGGCGTCCTCCCAGCGAAGCGCTGTAGATCGAGGCCCCGCCGATATAACCCACCGGCCCGTGGTCGAAATTGTCGCCGTTGAAATCATCGATGACGACGCCCAGCGACCCCGCCCCCATGAAGGGATTGAAATTCCTGTCATCGAAGAACGCCTGCACGACCGTGGCCACCTGGTAGCAATAGCCCTTCCCCACCGTGCCGGTATCGCTGACCGGGTCGTAGGGCCTGCCGATGCCGGACAGCAGCATCAGGTGCACATTGCCGAAGCCGTACGCGCACAGGATGACAAGGCTGGCGGGCTGCTCGAATTCCTCCCCCGTCAGCACGCTGGTGTAGGAGACCCCGGTTGCCCGCTTGCCATCCGGAGTGAGGTTGACACGCGTGACCCAGGCATGCGGTTTCAGAGAGAAGTTCTTGTTGCGAAGCGCGGCCGGGATCACCGTGATATGCGGGCTGGCCTTGGCATTGGCCTCGCACCCGAAATTCTCGCAGAAGCCGCAATATTGGCACTCGCCGAGCTGGATGCCGTCCGGATTGGTGTAGGGCCGGCTCATATTGGCCGCCGGGCGCGGAAACGGATGATAGCCAAGCTTCTTCGTCGTCTCCGTGAACATCTCGCTGGCGAGGCTCGGCTTGAGCGGAGGGTTCGGATACTCGCGCGCACGCGGCCCCTCGAAGGGATTGCCTCCCTCCTGAATCCGGCCGGCGATGTTGCCCGCTTTGCCGGAGATGCCCGCCATATACTCGAACTTGTCGTAGAACGGTTCGAGTTCGGCATAACTCATCGGCCAGTCGGCCAGCTGCATGTCCTGCGGGATGAAGGATTTGCCGTATCGCCCCTCCACGCGGGAGCGCAGGGCATGATCATGCGAAGACAGGCGATAGGTCTGTCCATTCCAGTGGACGCCGGCGCCCCCCACGCCTTCGCCCGGCAGGAACGAGCCGAGCCTGCGCATCGGCAGCGCCCGTTCGGCCGGCTTGTTGCGGAAGGTGAGTGTATCGCGGCTGACGTCCATGAACAGCTCGTTGCGGACGGCATAGCGCAGTTCGTCACGGATCATCGGCACCGAGAAACCTGCGTCCGAGCGCGGCGCGCCTCGCTCCAGTCCGACCACGGTCAGGCCCGCATCCGACAGCTCCTTGGCCATGATGCCGCCGGTCCAGCCCATGCCGACGATGACGACGTCGACCTCCTTGAGTTTCGTCGTCATCGGATCGTCCTCACGAGAGATCGGCTATGCCGAGCGGTTCGACCGGATACGGCTTGCCGCGGAAACGCTCGATGTTCTCGGCATGCGCGGCAATGACACCGGGAAAGCCGACCAGCTTCCAGCCACGCTTGTCCTTATTGCCGCCGTAGATCGGATCGGCGAACAGACCTTCCATGACATTGGCATAGGCCATGTCGAAAAAGGCTTGGGCCGGGACCTCCTGCAGATGCAGGCTTCCTTCGGAGAGGGCCTGCACGATTTGCTGGCGCTGCGCGGGTTGAAGCCTGTCGAAACTGCCGCCGTGGACGGCCACGCAATGGGCTTCCACGGCGCGGATGGCGCAGCGGTAAAAATCGGCGGGAGCAAGCGGCAGCTGATATCCCTGCTGCGATGTGCCGGCAGCCCAGGGACCGAGCAGATACATCCGCGCGCCACGGCCCCAGGCACCGGCGAGCTGCCTGTCGATATAGATGGTGATGCCGAGCTCCACTCCTGAGGGCGTGAGTTCGTCGGCCGGAATCATATGATCGACGAAAGCCTCGATGAATGCCACCTCGTTAAGATCGAAGAACTGATAGGATCGCGCCGCCGCGCTTGCGGCCGGACTGTCCTGAGCCTTGTCCTTTGGTGGCACCTCCGCAGGAGCGGGCGAAACGGGAATGGCGACCCCGACCCCCACGGCTCCCGCCATCGTCAACACGTCGCGCCGAGCTATATCCACCATCTTGATCTCCCTTGATCTCCCTTGATCTCCCTTGGCCTGCTCTTCATGCGGCCAGATGTGCGGTGCCTTGTCGTCGCGGGGCGTCAGGCTGCGTGGAGCGAGACATCACCCGCGACAAGCGACCAGATCTCTTTCTTCAATTCGCCCCATGCAGGGGACAGCTGAACATCGATATTGCGCGGCCGCTCGAGATCGTTGGCGATGACCGCCTTGATCTGGCCGGGATGGGGCGACATCACGACGATCCGATCGGCCATGATCAATGCCTCATCGATGTTGTGGGTGACGAGCACGACCGTCTTGAGGCTCTCCCGCTGAATGCGGCTCAGCTCCTCCTGAAGAACGTGACGCGTCATGGCGTCGAGCGCCGCGAACGGCTCGTCCATCAACAGCACCTCCGGATCGGCCGCCAGACTGCGCGCGAGCGTCACGCGCTGCTGCATGCCCCCGGACAACTCGGCCGGATAATGATCGGCAAAGCCGTGCAGTCCGACCATCTCGATGAACCGGCCGGCAGTGCTCCGGCACTCGTCGGCAGGCAGCCCCTTCATGCGGGGGCCGAACTCGACGTTCTTGCGAACCGTCTGCCACGGAAACAGCGCATAGGACTGGAACACCATGCCGCAGCGCGGATCGATGCCAGTGATCGGGCTCGATCGCAGCAGAATGTCTCCCTGCGACGGAGGCGTAAAACCCGCGAACATGTTCAGCAAGGTCGACTTGCCGCAACCTGACGCGCCGAGAAGACACAGAAACTCACGCTCGTACACATCGAGATTCACATCGCGCAACGCCAGAACGTCTTCGTTCGGACGCACGGAAAACGACTTGCTGACGTGTTGTGCGGAGAGAATGACAGACATCGAAACGTCCTTTGTCGCGGAAGTCAGGGGATCAGCTCTGGCGCTTGTGGCGCTCCCAGGGCAGCAGGGCGCGCTCCAGCCTGTTGGCCAGGAGGTCGGCGACCAGCACCGTCGCGGAGATGCTGACCATGCCTACCAGCACCAGCGCGAGATTGCCCCAGTCCTTCGCCGACCAGATCAAAGCGCCGAGGCCATTCTGGGCCGCGACCATCTCGGCCGACAGGACGCAGGACCAAGCGATGGCGAGACTGACCTTGAGACCGGACAGAATGCCCGGGAGGGCACCGGGAAGAACGACCTCCCTCATGACGGCAAACTCGGAGGCGCCGAGGTTTCTCGCTGCCTTGATCAGGATAGGATCAACCCGCTTGGTGCTCTCCAGCGTGTAGAGCAGGACGTAGATCCAAGACCCCATGAACACGATGGCGACTTTCTGGGCCTCGCCAATGCCGAGCCACAGCATCGTGAGCGGGATCCAGGTGATGGAGGGCAGCGGGCGCAGCAACGAGATCAGCGGATCGAGCAGCGCCTTCGCCGGCCACCAGCTCCCCATCAGCACGCCGAGTGGGATCGCGATGGCGGCAGCAAGCGCGAAGCCGAGAAAGACCCGCAGCGACGATGCACCAATGGCCCACCACAATTCGTGAGTGGCGGCGACGCCAGCGGCTTCGCTTGCGACCTTGAACGGAGATGGAAGAAACAGCGGCGAAACCCAACCGCGCTCGGTCACCAACGCCCAGGTGATGCAGAAGGCGAACACGCCGAGGATGTTGAGCAGGATGATCGGTCGGCCACGAAGACTCGAGCCGCGCTTCGGCTTCGTCAGGTCGGGCGGAGCCACGAGATTGCTGGCCATATTGCGTGCCGACGTCATGTCACTTGTCTTTCCATCAAATTAGGCCGCAGGGAATGCCGCTCCGCTTGCGTGGACCAGCCAGACTTCACAGTTCAGGAACAAACGACGTGTTTTCCCATTGCTTGACGTCGGGAGCGCTCTCGATCTTCTTGTTTCGATGGAGCCAGGACGAGAGAAACTGCATCTGCTCGGTATGTCTGTTCATGTGCTCTCGCCAGCCTTTCGAGCCGTAGTATTTGAAGTTCTTGATGCCGGCGAGCACGACATCGGGTGGTTGCCGGAAAAGCGGCGCGACGGCAGCGGCTGCGGCTTCGGGATTCTGGTTCACATAATCCGCCCCACGCATGATCGCGACCGCGAGCCGGCGCGCCTGATCGGGATGCTCCTCCACGAGCTTTCGGGAGATGATCAGGATGTCCGGCGACGACATCGTGCCGAAACGCTTGTAGGTCTCGGTGTCGGCGTCGGTGCCGAGAAGCTTGCCATCCGGAGCAGCCTTCTTGAGGTTGTCGAGCAGCGGTTGCCACACACAGGCCGCATCGACATCGCCGCGTCCAAGCGCAAGCGCCATCTCATTGGGCGACAGATTCACGAACTGGACGTCCCGCACGCTCATGCCGGAGTTCTGAAGCAGGCCGTCCATCGTCACTTCGGCTGACGTGTTGGCGGCGATTTTTTTGCCCTTGAGGTCGGGAAAGGACTGGAAGCCTGCCCGTGCCCAGCATCCTTCGCTGCCGGGAGAATCGTCGACATTGGCAAAATAGAAAAAGCTGTTGTTGCCGCGCGCCATTTCGCTGATCACGGTCGAGCGGCCGAGATTGCTGAACGCGACGGAGCCCGCGGTGACGGCCCGGATACGGTCGCTCGAACTCAAGATCACCTGGACGCTAACGTCCAAGCCTTCGTCTTTGAAGAAGCCCTTCTCGACGGCAACGAGAATGGGGACCTGGCCCAGCCAGGTGACGGAGCCGGCAAAATCGAGCTTGGGCATCGGTTCCGCGGTCGCCGCGGTCCAGGGGACCTGCGACACAAGGATCGCCCCGATCACTGCCGCCGAACCAAAAATCCTTGCCCCAAAAAGCCTTGCCCCAAAGATCCTTGCCGATGTCCACATCGTTCGTCCTCCAGACCACATCGCTTTTCCTTTCCAAGCAAATCGCAGGCCAATTATGAAACGGTTCCAAATAGGCATCCGAAGTTGCCGATGTCCTGGATCGCGGCGCATTTTCACGGCGGGGCGTCGCTTTCTGGCGTTGCCAAGCAGATGGTCTTCCCACTGCGACGCGATCGGTCGCTTAATCTCTGCGCATCGTTGCAACGATTGTCATCACAAGCGCCAGCGCCGTAGCGAGCTCCTACGTTTGGCCAACGCTCATGCCAGCTCTTTCGCGCGCGGCACCGAGCGGATGTGTCGCCCATGCAGTCTCGCCAGTTCTTTGGAGATGAAGAGATATCGTCACGATGAAAAGGGATCCGGCGGCGCTTGTCGGCGGCGATACGCACGCAAGGTCGCGATCGACGACGCGGCCTCGATCAACCCGGTTGCTCAAGCGCACCGAAAACCGGGCGCATGATGTGCGATCTGGATCCGACCTCGCTCAACAGCTCGCGTGATCAGTTCGCGGCGTGTCGGTGGATCGCGCGTTGAGAGGCGCTGTGGGTGCGCCCCCAGCGGCGTTCGCGCCAGACGTCGATGCGATCCATCCATCTCCGCTGCAGCGCCGCTCCGCTGGCGATAGCGTTGGCTCCCATCGGCCAGCGCGGACCGTCCTGCGGGGTGACGACAGGGAACGCGAGTTCGTCGGAATGCGCACCGGCGACCCGGCGCGCGAGGTCGCGGCCAAGCAGCGGGCCAAGAGCAAGACCGCGCCCGCTGAGGCCGAGCCCGACCATGATGCCCGGCGCGGCCTCGATGATGCGCGGGTACTGGTCCGGCGCCATATCGATCCACCCGCTCCAGCTCGACTGCCAGGTCACGCGACCGAGGTGCGGAAAAAGTCCGGCAATGCGCGCTGCGGCGTGCTTGAGATTGGCGCCGCCGGTTGAAAACATCGGCCCTTCGATGGTCACCACAAGGCGCCCGTCTCTGGTAACGCGAACACCGGACGGCAGGCGGCGCGTATCGGTCAGGGCTCGTCCGCCCGGAAGGATCGTGCTTGCGATCTCGGTGCGGAGCGGCTCGCTCGCAACCTGGTGGACGCGGATCGGAAGGACGTGAGCGCCGACGCCGGGCGCCAGATCGTTTCGATAGGCGTTTGTGCACACCAATATCTTGTCGGCAATCAATGTCCCGGAGCCGGTCTTCAACTCCCAGCTGGTTGCACCGTGACGACGGATCGCTTCTGCTGGCGAGCGGCAGAACAGGCCGACACCGTTCATTGCCGCGGCACGCGCGAGACCGACGGTGAACGCGAAGGAGTTCAGCGTGCCGCCGCGGTGATCGAGCAGCGCGCCCGGATAAGCTCCGCCGCCGATCGCCTGTGAAGTCTTGTCTCGATCGAGAATGTCGATGGTCGATCCACGCTTCTGCCAAAAGGCCGCACGTTGGGTCAGTCGTTCGAGACCTTCGGAAGAATGAGCCGCAAAAATCAGCCCGCCTTGCACCGCCTCGCAGGCGATCTGATAGGTCTTGATCAATTCGAAGACAAAATCAGGGCCGCTGGCAGCCGCCGTGACCAGCCGCTCGCCGAGAGTTTCGCCGAACAGTTTCAGCGCATGCCCTGGTTCATGCTTCAGGTAGGGAACGACCTGGCCGAAACTCCGCCCGCTTGCACCGGTGCCGATCCCATTGGCTTCCACCACGGCAACAGTCATTCCGAGTCTCGCGGCATGGAGCGCCGCCGACAAGCCGGTGAGCCCCGCCCCGACGATCGCCACGTCGGCACGTTCGCATCCTGTCAGGACTCGGGTCGGGGAATCGTCGACACCTTTCGTGTAAACCTCGGGCAGCGAAGTATCATTGTCATGCAACAACCCGTCTCGCATGACGCTCTCCTTCTCCAAAGACATCACAGTAGGCTCTTGGGGGGCAGAGCCTGCGGCCGATTGGCCAGGGCATGATCAAGCATGAGCAACAGCGGTGGAGCGGCCCAGGTCATCGCGAGAGCCAGCAGGGCGACAGCATCCATGCCGACAAGCTGCCCGCCCGGCGCAATATTGAGCAGGAATGGCGCGCTGGCAGCTCCCGCGGCTTGCGCAAGATTGGTGACCGCAGCGATGAGGGATTGAAATGCCGCGCGCTCGGCAACAGCCGGTACCCTGGTCACCCAGGCTTGGTTGACCGTGCTGCGCACCAGTTGAAACGCGATGACAAGAGCAAACAGTGGAATCGCAGGCAAGTCGATCACACCGCGGCCGATGAAGACGACCCCCAGCAGGCCGGTGGTCACGACGGCGACGGCAATGGAGACCGACGTTGCGCCGAAGCTGTCGACAAGGCGACCTGTCAGCGGCATCACCAGCACGCTCACGATGCCGCCCAGCAGATAGACATCGGCCAGGCGCGCAGGCGACAGACCGGCATTATGGACTGCGAAGATGGCCAGGTTCGGCGAGATCAGCAGAGCCGCATAGGACGCGCTTGCGATCAGCATGAACGCGAGAATACTGGCGCGCGCAGTGACGAGCTCAATCATGGCGGCATGTTGCTCGGACCAATTCCACGTGCGCAATTCGGCCAAGTGCTGGCGTTGTGCGCCGATTTGCCAGCTGACGATTCCAGCCAGAATGAGGGTGATGGCAGCAATGCCGACGAAGTTCATCTGCCAGCCCATGTCCGAGGCCGCGACCATGACCCCCAGTGGCAGCCCGGCGATCAATGCCAGGCCGTAGGCGCCGATCAATATCCCGACCGCCGCGCCGCGCCGTTCCGGCGGCACATTGTCCGATGCGATCGCGATGAGCAGCCCCCACAAGGGACCGGCAAACAATCCGGCAAGAGCCCGCATGACAACGAGCTCGACGATGTTCGTCGCCGTCGCGCAGACGGCTGTCGCGGCGACGAAGCCGAGCGCGCAGGCAACCAGCGCGATGCGGCGGTCAAATCTGTCGAGGAAACCGGCCGCTACGAATCCGCCAACAGCAGCGGCGATCGAATAGCTGCTGCCGAGAAAACCGACTTGCTGAGGTGGAAAGCCGAGACTGTCCGCAAGGAACGGGCCCAGCGGAAAGATGATGATGGAACTCAAGGCAACCACGAACGCGACCGCGCTGAGCAGAACGATGGTCTGCCGTTCCGAAAGCCGGGGTCGACCGGTCACGGCCATGCCTTGCGCCGAACTGATCAGACGGCCCTGCTGCGAATGGTCATACAGACCCACGGGGACTCCTTGTATGGCGCTCGGCTGCTTCGGGAGAACCAGAGATGCCGGACGCGCGAGCGGATGATGCGGGGTCGAGAAGCCGGATCGGTCAGGCCACGGCAGCCGCCACGTCGAGGCGTTCGAGCTGCGCGCAGGCCGCGGTGATCCGCTCCAACCCCTGCTCCAGCCGCTGATTGGACGCCGCATAGGACAACCGGAAATGTCCGGGCATGCCGAACGCGGAGCCGTGCACGAGCCCGACGCCGGCACGATCCAGCAGATACAGCACGAAATCCTCGTCACTGGCGATGACGCCTCCATCCGGACGCCGCGCCCCGATGAATTCCGCACAAGACGGAAAGACATAGAAGGCTCCCTCCGGCTTGTGGCAGACGATTCCATCGATCGCGTTGAAACCGTCGACGATCATGTCGCGTCGTTTTTCGAACGCAGAGACGTGCCCGGCAATGAAATCTTGAGAGCCGGTGAGAGCCTCCAGAGCGGCAGCCTGACTGATCGAAGACGGATTCGTCGTCGAGTGGGACTGGATGGCCGCCATGGCCTTGATCAGCGGGCGTGGCCCGGCGCCGTAGCCGATGCGCCAGCCGGTCATGCAGTATGTCTTCGACACCCCGTTCATCGTCAGGGTGCGATCATAGAGCTTCGGCTCGATCTGAGCGGCGGTAACAAATTCGAAATCGCCGTAGGTCAGATGCTCGTAAATGTCGTCGGTGAGCACCCAGACGTGCGGGTGACGCACGAGCACGTCGGTGAGCGCCTTGAGCTCCGACCTCGTATAGGCCGCGCCCGATGGATTGGACGGAGAATTGAGGATCACCCAGCGTGTCCTGGGTGTGATCGCCGCCTCGAGGTCCGCGGCTGCAAGCTTGAAGCCCCGCTCCGCCGCGCACGGCACGATCACGGGCGTTCCCTCGGCAAGCAACACGATTTCCGGATAGGAGACCCAGTAGGGAGCCGGAATAACGACCTCGTCTCCAGGGCTCACGCTTGCGATCAGCGCATTGTAGACGACCTGCTTTCCCCCGGTGCTGACGACGACCTGATCACGCTCATAGCTCAATCCATTCTCGCGCCGGAATTTGCCGGCGACCGCATCCTTCAGGGCGGGCGTCCCGTCGACGGCCGTGTATTTGGTCTCTCCACGCGCGATCGCGGCGGACGCGGCCGCCTTGATGTGGTCCGGGGTGTCGAAATCGGGCTCCCCGGCAACGAGGCTGAGAACATCCCGGCCAGTTGCAGCGAGGGCCGCCACACGAGCTGACAGGGTGACCGTAGGCGAGGGCTTGACGCGCGTCAGGCGCTGAGCGACTTGGAACAAGTTCATCTCCCAAAATGCCAGAATGGCAGCGATTATCATTGCTTTCGCAGGTCTGTCAATGAACCGTTTCCAATCTAGACGTGAATCCCCGTGTCTATTTCGTATGACCTGTTCATTTCCGTGCTAATGGGCGCGATAGCGCCTCCGGGCGCGCAAGAGGCTGCCAGAGGGGATCCGGCCAATGGGAAAGGCGACGAAACGCACCGTCACTATTCGCGATGTCGCAGCGGCGGCCGACGTCGCCGTCGGAACGGTTTCCCGGGTCTTGAACGATCATCATTCGGTCACCAAGCAAGTACGCGAACGCGTCCAGAAAACGATTCTGACCCTGGGCTATCAGCGAAACGCCATCGCTCAGAGCATGCGCAGCTCCCGAACCAAGATGGTCGCCTGCGCCATACGCGACTTCGATATTCCGGCGTTCGCCAGCTACGTGAAAGCAGCGGAGGCAACCTTTCGGAGTGCCGGCTACACCTTCATTCTTGCAAGCACTGCAAACGCCAAGGACGTCGAGCTCTCTCTGCTGCAGACATTCAGCCAACGCCGCGTCGACGGCGTGATGATGACGATGAGCGACGAGACCGACCCCGATCTCGTCAACGCAATCACCAACGTAGCCATGCCGATTGTGCTGATCGATCGCGAACTCGTCCAATCAGTGGATAGCGTTTCGGCCGATCACCGTTCCGGCGCCCGTCAAGCCACCGAGTACCTGCTGTCGCTTGGCCATCGCCGTATTGCGCTTCTGGTCGGCGACCCGAAGGCCTATCCCTCCCGCAGCCGCATCGAAGGCTATACGGACGCTCATCGTTCTTTCGGGGTTCAGGTCGATGCGCACCTCATTCGCGATCGCCTGCTCTCGAACGAGGCGACGTTTCGCGAAACCGCGGCTCTGCTGAGCCGCAGCGAACGGCCTACGGCGATCTATGCCGCAGGTCTCGACACGCTGTCCGGGCCCTTGCGCGCGGTCCGCACGGCCGGCTTGGTGGTGGGACAGGACATCTCCATCGTCAGCGGAAACGATTCCGATCTTGCCGAGCTCAACACGCCGCCGATCACCGCGTTGCGCTGGGACCGCTCCGAAATGGGCCGCCATGCCGCCGAAATGCTGCTCGACAGGATCGACCAGAGCAGTCTGTCGCCGCCCCGCCGCATCCGGCTCCCCGTATCGCTTGTCGTCCGCGGCTCCTGCAGAGCGATTTGACCTCAACGACGTCGATCAGACAGGCTTCTCAAAAGTTGAGCGCGAGTATTGTCGTCGCGGGCAAAGCCTGTTCGAAGCCATTGTGCTCGCCCCAGTTGTCATAAGTTGAGGCGTTGGACCGATCAGCTCTTTTGAGCGCGAACTGCTCAGCATGATCACGTTCGTCAGCGCCCCCGCATCGTCTTCCTCATGGAGCCTGCGCCAATGTCAGCCACACGGCTGTAAGCGAAATCGCTTCAGTTCAATGAAACGGTTCATTGACACTACCGGGCTGACCTGCAAGGATCGCTCATGTCCAGAATCCTTATCTTTCGGAGCATCGGATGCAGCATCCCAGGATTGGTTTTGTTGGCTTCGGAGAAGCCGCGCAATGCTTTGCCTCGCACCTGACAGCGCAGGGCGCGGGACCGATCCTGGCTTATTGCAACGGAAACGCGAATCGACCGCCCTATTCCGAGGCCTTCCTCGCCCAGGCTGCTCGATGCGGCGTGACATTAGTCGACACGCTCGAGAGCCTGTCCGACATGGACGTGGTCTTTTCGGCCGTGGTCGTCGCCGTCGCCGGGACGACAGGGGAAGCGATCGCGAAAATCATCAGGCCGGACACGCTGGTGATCGACATCAATGCCTCGACACCGACCACCAAGAAGCGTGTGGCAAAGGCCGTCGAAGCGCGTGGCGGCCTGTTCGCCGACGCCAATCTGATGGGCGCAGTCAGTCTCTATAAGGCGGCCGTCCCGCTCTATACGTCGGGCAGCGGGGCTGCGCAATTTGCCAGCAGATTTGCGCCGTTTGGCTTCACGATCGACGTCGCAAGCCCGGAAGCGGGCACGGCGGCAGCGGTCAAGATGCTGCGCAGCGTGGTGACCAAAGGAATTGAAGCGCTGGTGGTAGAAGCGCTGACGGCGGCCTCACTGGCGGGCGTCCGGCAGGAAGCTCTGCGCGGCATCTGTGACACGATGGATGCGACAACTTTCAGCAAGTTCGTGGACATGTGCATCCGCACCGACGTCCTGCACGCCGAACGCCGGGCAGTCGAGATGGAAGGTGTGCGCGACGGTCTGCAGGAGCTCGGCCTGGAGCCCGTCATGACCGAGGCGGTTGTAAAGCGGCTTCGTCTGTCATCGGATTCAGCACTACGGAGCAACTTCGCTGCGCGCCAGAGCTATAGTGCTGACGACGTACTTGACGCATACCGTCAGAAGATTGCGCTGCAGCTCCGACCAGGGTGAGGTTGTGCCCCCGCCATCAGCATGATGCTGGTCCAGCGCCGAACTCAAACGAGTTCTGAAACACCGATGGCAGTCTGTCCATATTCGCGTCGTTCGAAGGCAGGCTCGTCCTCGCCAACCACCCCTGAGAAACGTGTGGCAGACAGCGTCTCCAGCAAGACCTCCGGCGGGCACGCCGGAGGTCTCCTTGGAGATTTAATCTGTGAGAGCCTTTGTTCTCCTTCGGTTGATTGATGAAAACTTACCAGTTGCGCTGAGCGCGGAGGAGCATAACGAGCGAGTTCTGATCCTTCAGCTCGTAGGTCGCGACCGGCTTGGCGGGAACCGGGATCAGAGCGGCCGGGGTGACAACACCGGCATACTTCTGGTCGAGATGGGTCCAGGCAAGGTCAGCCGAGAACGTCAGGTTCTTGACCGGGGTCCAGCGGGTGATGATGCCCACCTGGCCGATCGCGAAGTCCGGGTTGCACGAGGTCACGCCGGCAAACCCAAGACCGATCACGCCACCACCGGCACCACCAGCGCCGCAAAGCGTGGTCTTGGCCAGGGTGCCGAACTGCGCCTGAGCGTAAGCACCATAGATCGCCGTGTTCCAGTACGGATCCCAGTTATGGGTGTAGGCACCGCGGAAGCCCCAGGTCTTGACCGTCTCCTGCGAGCTACCCGTGACGAACACAGTGTCCGGAGCCGAGGCGAAGCCGAGGCTGCCGTAGGCAATATTCGAGCCGCCGAACATCGCGTAGCTGCTGCCCGCGAGGTTCTGGAAGTTGTAGCGGGTCGCGCCGTCGGTGTAGACGCCCTGGATATTGATCACGTCACCCGCACCGGTCGGGATGTTCTTGATCGACAAAGCGAGCTGAACCGCCCAACCCCATTTGTCGTCGGGGTGGCCAGTCGGCTCGGTCGCGCCGTAATAGGCAACGTGGTTGTCATGCGCAGCCACCGATGCCTGGAACAGACCCCAAGCCTGGTCGACACGCACCATACCGACGAGGTTCGGAGAACGCGAACCGCCAAGGGCGTTGGAGCCGTAGGAGGCACCGAGGACGCTGGACGCGGTCGCGCCGGACATGTTGAGGTTGCCGGCCTGCATATAGGAGGTCGGATCTTCCGCCGAGAACGACGCCGTGATGCCCTGACCGAAGTCAGCGGTGTACGAGAACTGGAGGATACCAGTGACCGTGCCGCTGCCGCCGACGAGGCTGTCGAAATTGTTGCCGGGATAGTTGGTCCAGGGCGCGTCGAACTGCGACACGGCCTTACCCATCGTAAAGCCGGCGAACTGGATGAAGGCGTAGTACACGCCGAGCGAACCGGCCGAGGTGTTGCCGTCGGTGCCGTTGACCGAGCCGCCGCCCGAACCAAACAGCGACGTGGTGGTCGCACCAGGAGTCGTGGCGGTAGCCAGCGCGCCGCTGTAGGCCGTCGTACCCGTCGCACTGCCAGTGCCGACGTAGTTGCCGGTCGTCCACGAGAAGACGCCATCGAAGAACGTGCGGACGACGCCGTACTCGGTCGCGGTGCGCGTGTCGATGTTGAGGTCTTCACGAGCTTTCAAGGTGTAATAGTTCGTCAGACGGTTGCGGGAACCGTTGGCGCCCTGGCTCGAAACGTTCTGGTTCAGGGCGAAGTCCGAGTTGGTGCCCAGCGTGGCGTCGAAGCGGAGGTAACCGCCCAGCTTGATGCAGGTGTCGGTGCCCGGGATGTAGTAGAATCCGGCACCGTACAGGGAGCAGATCTTCACGTATTCGACCGCCTTGGCCTTTACGGGGAGATCGGCTGCGAGCGCCCCGGAGACAGCCATTAGGCCGGCGGCCGAGCCGAGAAAGAGCGTCTTCGTCAACTTCATTAGTACCTCCAAGTCGGTTCCTGGGGCGCGACGCCTCGGTGGACGCCGCTTTGCCCTCTTTAATTTCCATTCAATTCAGGTCCGCACGGATGGTCCGGACTGAACGAAACAACACGTAGATCTCACTGAGATCGGCTTCGGTGACGACAACGACGGCGTCGTCACCCAAGAGCACGTCTTCTCCAAGAAATTGGAATGAACACGTTCCAAATTCGATCGAACAGCTGCTGTGGCGCTGCAATGCGCGCCACTCGTGACCGCCCCCATTTGTTTGATTTCCAGCCCGTTCCTAGGACAGCGATGCCACCGATCAACCGACAAATTCCGTCCTAGGCCGAATGAAACGTTACCAAATATGCGCATCACGTCAATTGAACGCGGTGCACAAATCTCGGTTGAGTTGCACGAATTGCGGGCGTCACCCTGCGTGTGTTTTGCGCAGTCCCGGCGGGTTGCACGATTGCTGGCTATCGACGTTTCGTGATCCGCTGTTGCCTGGCGCAGCGGAATTGCAGCCGTCCAAGCGCGCTGCTCGACGACGAGGATGAACCACCAAGGCGTCGTGAACACAGTCTTGGTTCGACTTCGCGGACTGGTGGGTTAGCTGTATCGCGAGGACAACGCTGACAAAGTGCGCAGAGGTCTGGCTGGGAACGGTAACGCCGGCAAATGGCCGTGGCTGACGTACGCGCCCGCCTTTGTCACGATCGCGACCTCACGCTTCGCAATGGAGAAGGTCAAGTCGATTACTGCGCTGCCGGTCCCGACCCTGACGAAGGAGCAAACACCGCGTTGTCGCTGAACGGCCGATGGGCCGCGATGCGATTATGCCCACCGCCCCCGCGTTAGCGACCGCAAAGTGTCGACGGCGTTTTGCCGGTGGCGATCCCCGGTTTTGCTGGGTAAAGTCGCGCGTCGACCTCCACAAAATGCGCTGACCAGAACGGCGCCGAAATACCAAAATGGTGGACTGGATCGTGACCAACCCTCCCTATTCAATCTACGACGACTGCGGGAGGCCAACAAATGGTACGAAGGGAATCCGCTCGCGTTTGGCACATCTTGGCAGAAGCTCTTTGATGGCCTCTAAAAAGTGAGGTGCTTGCTGATGGGCATCCCAGCCCGCTTTATTGAAATAGAGTTCAAATATGAAAAACTGCGCTTTATCATCAAGCGATCGGTACGGTAAGAAAAGCTTCACGCCTTCCTCGGCCATCGTCGGCGCCACCAAACTGTCTAGAATGTTCGCGACACTATCCTCTTCGCCTACTTTAGCTGTAATCGATATAGAAACCACAAACCCTTCGTTATAGTAACGGAAGGGCGGAATTGTCTCGTCCAGGTCACTGCTCATGATCATTCCTCTGGACAGCAAACCTATGCAAGGCTCAGCTGTGGGCTCGTTGCTTGCTGTCCAAAACCGCAGTACAAACCTTCTGCGCTGTCAGCGGCGCAAATTTATACCCGATTCCAGAGCAGGCAGTCATAATGATCGCTTTGTCGCGGATATGAAAGCTATCCGGCGTCGAGAATAAGGTCCAGTGGTTGAACCGGACCCTTCCGGTTAATGCAGAAAACTGCGGATATCTGATGCTCTGCTCATAAGACTCTGCATCGGTGTTAGCGACAATGACTCCAGTCCTAGAGAAGCCGTCGCATTCGAGCTCTCTCAAGAGTTTATCCCATAGCTCAAGAGCTGCATGAGCATCCAGCCCTCGGCTTGGATCTGATTTCCACGGATGCAGCAGACGATGTTTGCCATGGGAAGCCGAAAATTGATTCGGGATTTCGCCTTGGTCGATAACACGAACTGAACATCCCCTTCGCACGAGCTCAAGCACCGCTCAAGTGCAATTTTGAATGTGCTTAGTTTTCCTCTTATCTCTCGATCAACGTAAGCCTGCATTTCCTTCAAAATAAAGTTGGATTCCGCCAATTCCGGTGCGTTCAACGCAATGTAGAATCGCGCTTCGTCCACAGAGCAATATTCAAGTAGCTCCCGGCCCCAAATCGCGTGCTGCTTGCTAGTCGAGAACTTACTGCTATCGAGATAGTAGAACTCATTCGTTACTATCCAATCGGGCAGTTTCGCGGTGGGCAAAAACGACCGCGTTTGTGGAGTGGCGCTATGTTGACGTGAACACGACAGGCTCCAAGCCAACCCAATTAAAGTCGCAACTTCTATGGAAAACGAAAAGCGAAAAATCTCGAAAGGCGAAAAGTGGTGGTCCGGGAACCATCCTTTGCTGATCTCTTGAAATACATGGTCGAACGCGACGGCCTGACCGAAGATGAAATCCCGATGAACCGGCGTTGTGGCCCTCCGTCCAAGGCCCTCGACATGATTGCAGGCGATATCAAACCGAACTCGTGGACCATTCGCAACGAACTTGCAGGCGGCGTTCCGTTTGGTGAGTTCCCGTGGGCCGGTCTGCTGGAGTTGGTGCGAGACCTCATCAATTACGCGTACCGCGATTGGATACAGAGTGCGACTAAGGCGTGAGGCGGGACGCAGGTGATTTGAAGAGGGCTCGCACTCCGCGGATGCCAGCCGGCGACCTCCGTCGTGAAGCTGAATAGCTGGGCCAAGCTCAACATGAAAAAACGAAAATGGAAAAGAGATCATGTCGCGTCTATGTCGCGTGGAGCAGCCCGCACTGGTTTGCAAGCCTTGAAAACAGACGGAGATTTTTTGCGACATGACGCCACATGGAAGCCGCGAAAATGCGGAATCCGCGAAAATGCGTCGTGACACGCAATCTAATCGATTGTTTTTCCCTGATAATTTCTGGCTGGGGCGGGAGGGATCGAACCTCCGAATGGCGGAATCAAAATCCGCTGCCTTACCACTTGGCTACGCCCCATCAGGCCCTCGGGAACGGCGGAGGCACGCGCTACCGCAGATTCCCTCGATTGGTGCCGGTCTATAGGGAGAGACGCGGCATTTCAACCGCCCGAAGGGGCAAAATACCACAGCCCGCGGGGTGCCGTGCCGTACCTTATATGACCGCGACGCCGCCCCGTTCCCGACAGGCGTTCTTCCACCTCCTACGGACAGTTGAGACCTCCCCCGTTTCATGGGAATACGGCGCCAAGACCTGTCCCGCAAAGACCTGTCCACGGGAGTGAGCCATGACCTACCGCGCGCCGATCTCTGACATGCTGCTGTCGCTCAACCACGGCGCCGGCCTGAAGGCTGCCATGGAGGCCGGCCATTACGGCGATTTCGACGGCGATATCGTAAGCGCGGTGCTGGAGGAAGCCGGCAAGTTCGCAACCGACGTGCTGGCGCCGCTCAACAAGGTCGGCGACGAGCACGGCATCAAGCTTGGCGACGGCAAGGTCACGACCGCGCCGGGCTGGCCGGATGCCTACAAGCGCTGGACCGAGGGCGGCTGGAACGCGGTCTCCGGCCCCGAGGATTTTGGCGGCCAGGGCCTGCCGCTTGCGATCAACGCCGCCTGCACCGAGATCTGGAGCGCCGCCAACGTCGCCTTCGGCCTCTGCCCACTGCTGACGGCGTCGGCGATGGAGGCGCTGGACGCGCATGGCAGCGACGAGCTGAAGACCATCTATCTCGAAAAGCTCGTCACCGGCGAATGGACCGGCACGATGCAGCTCACCGAGGCGCAGGCCGGCTCCGACGTCGGGGCGCTGCGCACCCGCGCCGAGCGGCAGGCCGACGGCACCTATCGCATCAAGGGGACGAAGATCTTCATCACCTATGGCGAGCACGACATGACCGACAACATCGTGCATTTCGTGCTCGCGCGCCTTCCCGACGCGCCCGCCGGCACCAAGGGGATCTCGCTGTTCCTCGTGCCGAAACTCATGGTCAACGAAGACGGCTCGCTCGGCGCGCGCAACGACATTTTTGCCTCTGGTGTCGAGCACAAGCTCGGCATGCATGCCTCCCCGACCTGCACCATGACCATGGGCGATCATGGCGGCGCGATCGGCTTCCTGGTCGGCGAAGAGAACCAGGGCATGCGCTGCATGTTCACGATGATGAACCAGGCCCGCCTCGGCGTCGGCCTCGAAGGCGTCGGTGTTGCCGACCGCGCCTATCAGCTGGCCCTCGGCTATGCGCAGGAACGCAAGCAGGGGCGCGCCGTCGGCAAGAAGGGTGACGGCTCCGACGCGATCTTCGTGCATCCCGACGTCAAGCGCATGCTGATGCGGATGCGGGCGCAGACCGCGGCAGCACGCACCATCTGCTATGCGACCGCCGTCGCGATCGACGTCTCCACGCGCGCCAAGGATCCCAAGGTCCGCGCGGACGCTGCCGCGCGCGCGGCGCTGCTGACGCCGATGGCCAAGGGCTATTCGACCGATATCGGCAACGAGGTCGCCTATCTCGGCGTGCAGGTGCATGGCGGCATGGGCTTCATTGAGGAGACCGGCGCTGCACAGCATTATCGCGATGCCCGCATCACAGCGATCTATGAGGGTACCAACGGCATCCAGGCCATCGACCTCGTCACGCGCAAGCTCGCAGCCAACGGCGGCGCGGCGGTGTGGGCGCTGCTCGACGAGCTCTCGGCAACCGTGAAGCTGGTCGAAGCCTCCAACGATCCCGCCTTCGGCACCACGGGCGTGAAACTGCGCGAGGCACTGGAGGCGCTCACGCGCACCAGCAAATGGCTCCTGGAACGCGTTGGGTCTGCGCCGAACGAGGCGCTCGCCGGTGCGACGCCGTATTTGCAGCAGTTCGGGGCCACGCTCGGCGGCTGCATGCTCGCATCCGAAGCGCTCGCCGCGAAAGCCGACGGCAACACGGACGCCGCGCGCTACGTCTCGCTGGCGCGTTTCTTCGCCGAGAACATCACCGTGCAGGCCGGCGCGCTCGAGCGCACCGTGACGGAGAGCGCGGAGTCGGTCGCGGCGGCGGATGCGGTGCTGTTGGGGTAGGGGGAGCGCGCTATTGATCCGTCATCCTGAGGTGAGAGGCTTGAGATGCGAATGCATCGCAAGCCGAACCGTCACCCTTCGAGGGCCGCTAAAGGAGCGGCCACCTTCAGGGTGACGGGGATAGATTGGGCGAATCTTCCACCCGTCTCCCCGGCCGCCACAGCACGATGCCAGCCGCGACGAGGTCGAGCACGACACAGAGCGCGAATGCCGTCGTGTAATCGCCGGTCGTGCTGCGCACGAGGCCGACGATGCCGGGACCGAAGGCGCTGACGACACCGCTGATCGAGGTCCCCAGTCCCATCGCGGCGGCGAAGGCGCTCGCGCCGATTTCGCGCTGGATGATCAGGGGCGGGAACGTGATCATGTTGCCGATCGAGAAGCCGTAGACGGCGCAGCAGGCGAGCAGCACCGTCGGGCTTGTGCTCTGCACGACGACGAACAGCGCCGCCGCCTGGCTCGTCATCGACGCCGCGCAGGCGAGCCGCGGATCGAGCCGGTCGACGAACAGGCCGAGCGACAGGCGCCCGACCACTGCCATCGCCGCCATGATGGTGACGGCAAGGGCCGCGGCAGAGCGCCCGATAAGCGGCTCGAGGAACGTCACCTGATGGATGATGAATCCCATCTGCGCCAGCAGCGCGACTGCGATCGGCAGCACCATGGTCCAGAATGCCGCGTTGGCGAGCAGCGTCTTGCGCGAGTGAACCGCAGGCGCGGCGGTGCCGCTACCGGATGAGCCTCCGTCCGACGTCGGCGACATTTCGGCCCGCCAGCCCGTGAAGATGACCACCACCGGCAACACCAGCACCACCATCGCTATCGTGGCCGCCAGCATGGCGGAACGGAAGCCGATACTGCCGCTTAGCGTCAGCAGCAGCGGAACGAGGACGATGCCGCCGCAAGTCGCGCCGTTGAAAGCGAGGCTGAGCGCGAGCCCGCGTCGCCGTTCGAACCAGGAGTTCAGCACGGTCGCGATCACCACGGTGCCCATGCCGGTCCAGCCGACCGACATCAGCGCGTAGGCGAGATAGAGCTGCCAAGGCGTCTGCATCATCGCCAGCAGCACCGTCGATGCCCCGAGCGCCGACAGGCCGCACAGAATCAACGATCGCAGCCCGATGCGGGCCAGCAGATCGTCGGTGAAGATGACGAGGACGGAGGTCAGGAGAAAGGAGAAGGTGCTGGCCGCGGAGACCAGCGTGCCCGGCCAGCCATGGGCGCGCTGGAGCTCGGCGAGATAGACGCCCTGGCCGTACAGGCCGAAGCCGAACATGAAGAAGGCCATCAGGAAGCAGGCCAGCACGACGCGCCAGCCGCGGTAGTGCAGCGAGGATTCGTCAACGCCCGTAGCGACAATCATCAATCGAGCAATCGGCCAAAGGAAACGGCATGGGGCGATCGTGCCCCACAACTACCGGTTTTTCAAATGAAACATTGTAGCCATCTGTTGCAATGCGCAACCGCACATGCGAAGCGATACAACCGGCGCGCCCCGACGCGATGCGGTTCCCGAACGAAATCGGGTCGCGGGCGGCGGCGCCATGCGCCGAACTTGCGGAGATCGTTCTCGAAAAGGTGGAGCGGGCGGATTGGCACGCCTGCAAGATGATGTAGGCTGACGCTTGCGAGACTCGCCAAAGTCAAGCGTCGCGGCGACCGCAGGGAGCTCTCATGCCGAATGGCAATATCGTCGTCACCGAAGAGCGCGGAACGCGCGTGATCACCCTGCGCCGCCCGAGCAAGAAGAACGCGATCACGCAGGGCATGTATCGGGAGATGAGCCGCGCGATCGACACCGCGCAGAACAATCCCGACATCCGCTGCATGATCATCACCGGGGGCTCGGGCGTGTTCACCGCCGGCGACGACATCGACGATTTCATGCACGCCGACACGTCGCGCCCCGAGACGCTGTCGGACGGCGCCAAGTTTCTCTATTCACTCGCCCTCAACGCCAAGCCGGTCATCGCGGCCGTGGACGGCGCGTCGATCGGCATGGGCACGGTGATGCTGTTCCATTGCGACTATGTGCTGGCCTCGAACGCTGCGACCTTCTCCGCTCCCTACATCCATCTCGGGCTCGTGCCGGTCGGCGCGGCCAGCCTCTTGATGCCGAACACGATGGGCTACCAGCGCGCCTTCGCGATGCTGGTGATGGGGCGGACCTTTACTGCCGCGGAAGCGCATGCCGCGGGCTTCGTCAACACCGTGGTCTCGCCGGGACATACCGAGGTCGAGGCGCGCAAAGTGGCGCGCGACATCTGCCGGCTGCCCGCCGAAGCGGTCGCCACCTCGCGCAGACTGCTGCGCGCCGCGCCCGAGGAACTCACCCGCCGCATCGATCAGGAAGCCCATCTGTTCGGCGAGCGGCTGAAGTCGGAAGAAGCCATCGCCGCGTTCAACGCGTTTGCGAACCGGAAGAAGCGGTGAGGTACCTTTCATGACCCGCGCTTGTCATTCCGGGGCGCGCGAAGCGCGAACCCGGAATGACAGCAACAAGCTTCGTGAAATCTTCGCGTGAAACGTCTAACCTGGTTCCATGCGATACGCTTCCCCATTCAGCTTTGCCGCGCTTTCACTGGCGCTCGCCGCCCTCCCCGCCGCGGCCCAGACTGGCGCGCCCGTCGAGCTGCGCATCCTCGCGATCAACGATTTCCACGGCAATCTGCGGCCGCCGCCCGGCGGCATCCGCATCAATGATCCCGAGGACAAGGCCAGGAAGGTGATGGTGGCGGCCGGCGGTGCCGAATACATGGCGACGCTGGTGAAGCAGCTGCGCGAGGGACACAAGAACACGATCTTCGTCACCGCCGGCGACCTGATCGGCGCGAGCCCCTTCCTGTCGGCAATGTTCCACGACGAGCCTTCGATCGAGTCGCTCTCGATGATGGGACTCGCGATCACCTCGGTCGGCAATCACGAATTCGACGAGGGCAAGACCGAACTCTTGCGGATGCAGAATGGCGGCTGTCATCCGGTCGACGGCTGCCAGGGGCCGCATCCCTTCACGGGCGCCAAATTCCACTATCTCGCGGCCTCCACCATCGAGACGGCGACGGGCGAGAGCGTGCTGCCGCCTTACGAGATCAGGGAGTTCGAGGGTATCCCCGTCGCCTTCATCGGACTGACCTTGAAGGAAACCGCGGGCATCGTCTCGCCATCAGGCATCACTGGCCTCGAATTCCGCGACGAAGCCGAAACGGTGAACGCGTTGGTGCCGCAGCTGAAGGCGCGTGGGGTCGAGGCGATCGTGGTGCTGATCCACCAGGGCGGCGAGCCGGCCGGCGACTACAATGAATGCCCTGCCATAACGGGACCGATCGTCGATATCGTCAAAAAATTCGATCGCGCCGTCGACGTCGTCGTCAGCGGCCACACCCACCGCGCCTATGTCTGCGATATCGACGGACGGCTCGTCACCAGCGGCGACAAATACGGCACGCTGGTCACCGCGATCGATCTCAAGCTCGATCCGGCAACGCGCGATGTCGTCAGCGCCGGGGGCGAGAACGTCATCGTCGCCAATGCCTCGCTGCCGAAGGATCCCGAACAGACCGCGCTGATCGACGCCTACGATAAGCTTTCAGCGCCGATCGCCAATCGCCCGGCTGGCTCGGTGACGCAGACGCTGTCACGCGTGCCGAACGAGGCCGGCGAAAGCGCGCTCGGCGACATCATCGCGGACGCGCAACTTGCCGCGACCAGGGACGCCAAGGATGGCAGCGCCGTGATCGCACTCACCAATCCCGGCGGCATCCGCACCGACATCGTTCCAAAGGAGAACGGCGCGATATCCTTCGGCGATGTTTTCGCGAGCCAGCCGTTCCGCAACCGCCTCGTCACCATGACGCTCACGGGCAGCCAGCTCAAGGACATGCTGGAGCAGCAATGGCTCGATCCGAAGCGGCCGCGGATCCTCCAGGTCTCGAACGGGTTCAGCTATGCCTGGGATACGTCGAAGCCATTCGGCGAACGTGTCGTCGCCGACAAGATGACGCTCAATGGCAGGCCGATCGAACCTGGAAGCAGCTACCGTGTCACTCTCAACGATTACCTCGCCGTCGGCGGCGACGGTTTTACGATCGCCAAACAGGGCACGGCGCCGCAATATGGCGGCTACGACGCGGATGCGCTGTTCGCCTTCTTCAGGGCGCACGGACCGATCGGGCCGCTGCCGCTGAGCCGCATCCTGCGCGTCAATTGATCCGGATCAAACGGACTGGTCCGGGACCGCCCTTTGCCATTCCCGGGGGAACGCATAGATTGGGTTTTGCATTTGCGTTTTGGCGCTGGATGCGCCAAGCGACGTCAAGAGCCCGCATCCCATGAGGCCGACCTGATGAGTACGCTTCTCCTCTCCCACAAGGCCTGCCTCGACCACGTCACGCCGCCGGGACACCCTGAAAGGCCGGACCGCCTGCGGGCGGTGGAGGAAGCGCTGTCGAATGAGCGCTTCCAGTTCCTGGTGCGCGACCAGGCGCCGGAGGGCGATCTCGACCTCGTCACGCTCTGCCACAACGAGGATTACGTCACGGAACTGCGCCACATCGCGCCGACCAGCGGCCAAGTCTATATCGATGGCGACACCTCGATGTCGCCGGGCACGTGGGAAGCGGTGATGCGCGGCGTCGGCGGTGCGGTCGCGGCGACCGAAGCGGTGATGGCGGGCGAGCATCGCAACGCCTTCGTCGCGGTGCGCCCGCCCGGCCACCACGCCGAGATCGGCAAGCCGATGGGCTTCTGCTTCTTCGACAACGTCGCAATCGCCGCCCGCCACGCGCAGCGCAAATACGGCATCAAGCGCGCGGCCATCGTCGATTTCGACGTGCATCACGGCAACGGCACCCAGGACATCTTCTGGTCGGACCCGACCGTGATGTACTGCTCGACGCACCAGATGCCGCTGTTTCCGGGCACCGGCGCCAAGAGCGAGCGCGGCGACCACGACACCATCGTCAACGCGCCGCTCGTCTCCGAAGACGGCGGGCCGGAATTCCGCATCGCGTTCGAGAATTTGATCCTGCCGCAGCTCGAAAAATTCAGCCCGGAGCTGCTCGTCATTTCTGCAGGCTTCGACGCGCATTATCGCGATCCGCTGGCGTCGCTGAATTTGCGCGCTGAGGATTATGCCTGGGTGACGCGCAAGCTGATGGACCTCGCCGACAAGACCGCCGGGGGGCGCGTTGTTTCTGTGCTCGAAGGCGGCTACGATCTGCAAGGACTGAAAGAATCTGTTACGGCGCATGTCGGCGCCCTGATGGGCGCTTGATGCACCCGCCACATTACGCCCGCAAAACCTTGCTTTCTCTGACGTGAAGCGAATCGGGCAATCGGAAACTTACATGGCCGAAAATACCCAAGTCGACGTCTCCAGGCTGACCTTCGAACGCGCCATCGAGGAGCTCGAAACGATCGTGAAGCGGCTCGAGGACGGCAAGGTGCCGCTCGAAGAATCCGTGACGATCTACGAGCGCGGCGAGGCCCTGAAGCGCCGCTGCGAGGAGTTGCTGCGCCAGGCCGAGGCGCGCGTTGACAAGATCACAACCGATGCCAGCGGCCAGGCCACCGGCACCGCGCCGCTCGACGTCCAGTAAGCGCCGCCGTTCGAAGCCTCGAGCCTCGGCCGCCCGCAGTTTTTCATGATCGCACGTTGCCGCTTGCCTGCTTGGGCCTAGGTGGCGGAGCACGACAATCGGGGAACTCCCCCACGAGGGCCGCCCCCTCCTGAATCCCGACCAAAAGACCTTGCTCTCGGCCAAAATCCTGCCGAGGAACCGGGCAAGGTAGGAACCCTTCCGCTAACGCCTCGGTTAACCACCCTGGTCCGCGGGTTGCTCGTGCATGCCCGTAATCGGCCCAGTGGGTTGGCTTTGGCCCAAGCTTTGGTGTAAAGCTGCGCGGAGTGTGGCTTTTTGTAAGCTTTGCGTGGGCACCGAATTCCGACGACAAGCGCTTCAAACTGCTAATGAAATTGGTTGGGACGGACGAAGCCGATCTAAGTGACAGGGATCACAGAGACTGAACCGGAGCGCACTTAAGCTCACCTAAGCTTGAAGACGGGGCATTGCCCCATGCAGGTGGCTCCGACGGTTTAAGGACTCGCGCTGCGCCGATATTGTGCAAACCCATCGCGCGCCGGAACGGTCTTCCGGCGCTGACAAATTGGAAATCGCCGTGAACGCATACAGTAAAACGCCGCTTCTCGACACCATCCGGACGCCGGACGATTTGCGCAAGCTCAAGATCGAGCAGGTTCGCCAGGTCGCCGACGAGCTGCGGCAGGAGACCATCGATGCCGTCTCCGTGACCGGGGGTCACTTCGGCGCGGGTCTCGGCGTGGTCGAGCTCACCACCGCGATCCATTACGTCTTCGACACGCCGCGCGACCGGCTGATCTGGGACGTCGGCCACCAGGCCTATCCGCACAAGATCCTCACCGGCCGGCGCGACCGCATCCGCACGCTGCGCACCGGCGGCGGCCTGTCCGGCTTCACCAAGCGCAGCGAGAGCGATTACGATCCGTTCGGCGCCGCACATTCCTCGACCTCGATCTCCGCCGGCCTCGGCATGGCGGTCGCGCGCGACCTCTCCGGCGGCAAGAACAACGTTATCGCCGTCATCGGTGACGGCGCGATGTCAGCCGGCATGGCTTACGAGGCCATGAACAATGCGGGCGCGATGAACTCGCGGCTGATCGTCATCCTCAACGACAACGACATGTCGATCGCGCCGCCGGTCGGCGCGATGAGCGCGTATCTGTCGCGGCTCTACTCGGGCAAGACCTATCGCACGCTGCGCGATGCGGCCAAGCAGATCAACAAGCGCTTGCCGAAGATCCTTGCCAACCGCGCCAACCGCGTCGAGGAATATTCTCGCGGCTTCATGATGGACGGCGGCACGCTGTTCGAGGAGCTCGGCTTCTATTACGTCGGCCCGATCGACGGCCATAACCTCGACCATCTCCTGCCCGTGCTGAAGAACGTCCGCGACATGGAGACCGGCCCGATCCTGGTCCACGTCGTGACCCAGAAGGGCAAGGGCTACGGTCCGGCGGAAGCCTCCGCCGACAAGTACCACGCCGTCGTCAAGTTCGACGTCGCGACCGGCACCCAGGCCAAGGCCAAGCCCAACGCGCCGGCCTATCAGAACGTGTTCGGCCAGAGCCTCGTCAAGGAAGCGGAGAAGGACGACAAGATCGTCGCCATCACCGCGGCGATGCCGTCCGGCACCGGCGTCGACATCTTCAACAAGGCGTTCCCGGACCGCACCTTCGACGTCGGCATCGCCGAACAGCACGCGGTGACGTTCGCCGCCGGTCTTGCGAGCGAAGGCTACAAGCCGTTCTGCGCGATCTACTCGACCTTCCTGCAGCGCGGCTATGACCAGATCGTGCATGACGTCGCGATCCAGAACCTGCCCGTCCGCTTCGCCATCGACCGCGCCGGCCTCGTCGGCGCCGACGGCGCGACCCATGCCGGCTCGTTCGACAACGCCTATCTCGGCTGTCTGCCGAACATGGTGATCATGGCGGCGGCCGACGAAGCCGACATGGTGCACATGGTTGCAACCCAGGTCGCGATCAACGACCGCCCCAGCGCGCTGCGCTATCCGCGCGGCGAAGGCCGCGGCATCGAAATGCCCGACGTCGGCGTTCCCCTCGAAATCGGCAAGGGCCGCGTGATCCGCCAGGGCAGCAAGATCGCGCTGCTTTCCTTCGGCACGCGTCTGGCCGAATGCGAGAAGGCCGCCGACGAGCTCGCAGCCCATGGCCTTTCGACCACGATCGCGGATGCGCGCTTCATGAAGCCGCTGGACACCGAACTGGTGCTCAAGCTCGCGCGCGACCACGAGATCCTGATCACGATCGAGGAAGGCTCGGTCGGCGGTTTCGGCTCGCATGTCGCGCAGTACCTGACCGACCAGGGCGCGCTGGACAGCGGCTTGGTGCGGTTCCGCTCCATGGTGCTGCCCGACGTGTTCCAGGACCACGACACGCCGGCGGCGATGTACGGCCGTGCCGGTCTCGACGCCAAGGGCATCGTCGCCAAGGTGTTCGAGGCGCTCGGCAAGGACGTCAAGGCCGAGACGGTCAAGCTCGCCTAACAGCGAGCTTCGACCTTCTGCGAAGCAGCTCTCATGAAAATCTATCTGGCAGGCCCCGACGTGTTCCTGCCAGATGCGGTCGAGGTCGGCCGGCAGAAGGCCGCGATCTGCGCCGCTCACGGACTTACCGGCCTCTACCCCCTCGACAACAAAATTGACCTCACCGCGCCTGATGCGTCGCGGCAGATCTTTTGCGGCAACGAGGCGATGATGGACGCGGCCGATGCCATCATCGCCAACCTCACGCCGTTCCGCGGCGCCGGCGCCGATCCCGGCACCGTCTACGAGCTCGGCTACATGGCCGGCCGCCGCAAATTCTGCCTCGCCTATTCCAACGACGGCGCCGCCTATGCCGATCGTGTCGGCCGCTTCATGGAGGTGACGTCCGAAGACGGGCGGCTGGTCGACGCGCAGGGGCTGACGGTCGAGGATTTTGGCCTCGTCGACAATCTCATGATGATTCACGCGCTGGAGCTGCATGGTTGCCCGCTGGTGACGCCGGCGCAGATGCCGATCGACGTCTGGCACGATCTGGCCGCGTTCGAGGCTTGCGTCCGACTGGCGGCCGCGCGATTGATCGCTACATAAGCGCTTCAGGCGTCTTCGGAGAGATTATGTCCCCTGCCCGCAAGCGCGCGGATGTTCTGCTGGTCGAGCGCGGCCTGTTCGAGAGCCGGGCGCGGGCGCGCGCGGCGATCGAGGCCGGACTCGTCACCGCCAACGACAAGCAGGTCGCAAAACCGTCGGAGACCATCGCCGAGGACGCCGTGATTCAGGCCGAGCCCGCGCACCCCTATGTCTCCCGCGGCGGCGTCAAGCTCGCTGGCGCGCTGGAGCGCTACAGGATCGAGATCGAGGACCATGTCTGCCTCGACGTCGGCGCTTCCACCGGCGGGTTCACCGAGGTGCTGCTGGCGAACGGCGCGAGCCTCGTCTTTGCGGTCGATGTCGGCACCAACCAGTTGCATCCCTCGCTGCGCGGTCACGCCAAAATCGTGTCGATGGAAGAGACCGACATCCGCGCCTATGACGGCAAGCGCTTGCCGGCGCGGCCCGATGTCGTCGTGATCGACGTCAGCTTCATCTCGCTCAAGACGGTGCTGCCCGTGGCGCTGTCGCTGGCGGCCGCGCCGATGAGCCTGCTGGCGCTGATCAAGCCGCAATTCGAGGCGGACCGGAAGCACAACAAGAAGGGCATCATCCGCGACGCCGCCGTGCACCGCGAGATCTGCGACGACATTGCCGCCTTTGCGGCCTCGCTCGGCTGCACCGATATCGAGGTGTTCCCGTCGGCGATCACCGGCGGCGACGGCAATATCGAATTCTTCCTGGGCGCGCGCCGTGGTTGAGCGCGTGAAGATCGAGCACGTCGGCCATCGCGGCGACGGCGTCTCGCTGGCTGCGGGCGATGCGGTCTATGTGCCCTATGCGCTCGGGGGCGAGACCGTCGAGGTCGACCACGTCGCCGGCAACCATCCCGACCGCCGCAAGCTGCTGGCAGTGGATGTCGCCAGCCCCGAGCGCGTCGAGCCGTTCTGTCCGCATTTCGGCGTCTGTGGCGGCTGCGCGATCCAGCACTGGGCGGCCGAGCCCTATCACGCCTGGAAGCGCGGCATCGTGGTCGAGACCCTGGCGCAGGCCGGCATCGACTGCGAGGTGGCGTCGCTGGTCGACGCTCACGGTGCGGGGCGCAGGCGCGTCACGCTGCACGGCCGGTTCGGCACGCATGACATCCTCAAGGTCGGCTTCTCGGCTGCCAGCTCGCACGACGTCATCCCGATCCATCGCTGCCCGGTCCTCGATCCCGGGCTCGAGGGCGCGCTCGATGCCGGTTGGGCGCTCGCCGAGCTGCTGACGTCCAAAATGCCGGTGACGAAACCGCTGGACATCCAGGTCACCGCGACCGCCAACGGTCTCGACGTCGACGTGCGCGGCTCCGGCCCGCTACCAACGCCGCTCGTGACGGCGCTCTCGCGCGTCGCCGAGCAGCACCGCCTGGCACGGCTGACACGGCACGGCGAACTGGTGCTGCAACGCCTGCCACCGACCGTGCAGATGGGCCGCGCCGAGGTGACGCTGCCGCCGGGCTCGTTCCTGCAGGCGACCTTTGCAGGCGAAGAGACGCTTGCGTCTCTCGTCGCGGAGCGCATCGGCAAGGCCAAGAACGTTCTCGATCTCTTCTGCGGCGTCGGGCCGTTTGCGTTGAGGCTCGCCGAGAAGGCGCGCGTCACCGCCCATGACAACGACGCCGGCGCCATTGCAGCGCTCGCAAAGGCCGCGCGCACGCCGGGGCTCAAGCCGATCAAGGCCGAGCCGCGCGACCTGTTCCGCCGCCCCCTGGTGCCGCCGGAGCTGCGCGATTTCGACGCCGTCGTGTTCGACCCGCCGCGCCAGGGCGCCCAGGCGCAGGCCTTGAAGCTTGCCGCGAGCAAGGTGCCTGTGGTGGTCGCGGTGTCCTGCAACGTCGCGACATTTGCTCGCGACGCCAGGCTCCTGATCCATGGCGGCTACAAGATCGACAGCGTCGTGCCCGTGGACCAGTTCCGCCACACGCCGCATGTCGAGCTGGTGGCGCGGTTCACGCGCTAGTTTTGTTTGATCATGACCTTTTCGGGAAACCGCTGCACACTTTCCCGGGTCATGCTCTACCGCCGAAGGCCGCCCAAGGCCGGTGACTCGCCGGGCAGCAGCGACGAGTTGATGTCGCTATCCATGCGCCCAGATTGCTGCTGGGTGAAACCGGCGCCGAACGACAGGCTGAGGTTCGAGGTCGGCTTGAACTCGACACCCGCGAACGCGCCGTAACCGGGCGAGGCGCTAGAGGTGAGCGGCGCAAGCGAGCTGCCAATGCCGCCATTGTATTTCAGCGTGTCGAAACCTGCAAAGAACGTGACGGGCATGCCGCCCGCGGTCTTGGTGTTGTAGCCAAACTGCGTGCCATCATAAGAGAGCGCGCTGAAATTGCCGGCCGTGGCGGGTTGGCTAAGGCCGCTCAAACCAAGATCACCGCGTTGGCTTCCGACAAAGAAACCGGGACGAAAACTGTAGCTTCCGTCTGCATCGCCGGCCTTGAAGCTTGGAAAGTTGCCATAGGCATCGGCGCTCTGGCCGCTACTTCCGCCAAAGCCGAAAGGACCGCCCGGTATCCAATACCTCAGGGGCGCCACTTGCGCATGAGCCGTCGCTCCGCCGAGGCAAAGCACGGCGAAGAGAGTTGCGAGGGCGCGTGAAGCTACGAGGCTGAACATTCAGGTGACCGTCAAGGAAGTGCGGAAATTATACGCGACGGATGCCCCGAATGCCAGTGGAGCCCGGGCGTCGTTTCCTTCAACTCCCGCATGCGTTCCCGAGGTCTTGCACGGTTCGCATCGCGCCGTAAGCTGTTGTCCGAAACAAGGCGGCGCGAGTCCGCCGGAATGGGAGAAAGACGATGCGATATCCGGGCGTGGCGCTGGCTGCGCTGTTCGCTGTGGCGATTTCGGGAGCGGGCCGCGCAGCCGAGCCGACCCGCTTCGTGCCGCTGAAGGCGGACGAGCTCACGCCGCCGCAGAAGGAATGGGCGGATGCGATCGCCGTGCCCCCGCGCAATGCCAAATTCACCAACCCGCCCTACCGCGCCTATATCCGCAACCCGGAGCTCGCGCCAAAGCTCTCCGCGATGTCGGATTATCTGCGCTGGAATTCGTCGCTGCCGGCGCGCCTCAGCGAGTTCGCCATCCTGATCACCGCGCGGCAATGGACCGCGCAGTACGAATGGTTCGCGCATTATCCGCTCGCGATGAAGGCCGGCCTCGATCCAGAGATCGCCAGAGACGTCGCGAACGGCGTACGGCCAAAGGCGATGAAGGATGACGAGGCTGCCCTCTATGATCTCGCAATGGCGCTCTACCGCGACAAGAAGGTCTCCGACGAAACCTACCGCGCAGCGCAGCAGAAATTCGGCGAGCGCGGCATCATGGATATCATCAGCCTGATCGGCTATTACGACCTGGTCTCGATGACGCTGATCACCATGCAGGCGGAAGCGCCGAACGACAGCGTGCCGCCCCTGCCACCGCTCGCCGCGAAGTAGCCGGAGCGTTCGATTGGCAGTACCGTGGCGGCACTGACATCATATCGCGGCAAAACGACGGTGAGGCGTTACGCGGTCTTGTCCACCGAGGACGACGTATCGGCCGGCGGATATTTCGTCACGGGCACCATGAACGACTTGTTGCCGACCTGGTAGATGATCTTGCCGCTCTGCCCGTCGTCGGTCGCGATCTGCGCCTGCCCGAACATGATGACGTTCTTGTAGACGGTGCCGGTGCCCTGACGGGTGACGCCGTCGGTGGTGACGCTGACCTGCGCTTCGTTGCCGTTGACGGCGAGCACCCTGAAGCTCGCGCTCTTGCCATTGTCACTGGAATAGCCGCCCCAGCTTCCCATCAGGCGGCTGTCCGAGGCCGGCGGCGCCTGCTTATCCAGCGTCGCGGTCTGCTTGCCCGCGCCAGCCGAGGACAAGAGCACCAAACTCTTGCCGTCCTTGGTGCCGACCGTGATGTTACCGAAGGTGAGAAGCGCGCCACTGACCTCGCCAAAGCCGCGCTCGGTGTGCCCGTTATGGGTGTACTCGACCTGCGCCCGGGCCCCGCGGATGTTCACGACCTTGAAGCCGACGGGCTGGTTGTTGCCCGCCCAATTGCCCTTCCAGTCACCGAGCAGGGCGCTCTGGTGATAGACCCGCTCGTTGGCGGGAGAAATCTGGCTGGTGCTCGACGTGACGATGGCCATTGGATTGCTCGGCGGATTGGTCTGACAGGCCCGCTTCGTTCGCGCCCCGACAGCAGCGTCAGAACATTATCCGGAAACAACTGGAAACGGCCGATTAGGGCCGCCCAACGGTTAACGCACGGTTAAAATTCTACCGGAAGCAAGCCAGGGCAAAAGGTCTCATGCGGTGGTAGCGTTCACCGCCCCCAGCGGTCCGACCAGATCTTCTCGCCGATCATGCAGCTCACACGCGGCTCCTTGTCCTTCTCCGCAACGTGCATCACGGGGCGCTCGGGCGTGCGGCCCGCGACCTCCATCAGGAGCTTGGTGCGGATTGCTTCCTTGAACTTGTCGCGGTCCTTGATCGTGATCACGAACGAACCGGGGCCGCCGATGACGCAGTCCTCATAGTAGTAGTCGAGATTGTCGATATCCATGGTCGAATAGGACGGCTCCTTGACCATGATCGGCAGGCCGTTGATGACGATGCCCTTCTCGATCGCTGCGTCGCGCGCCACTGTGACCGGAGTGCCATTGTTGTTGGGACCGTCGCCGGAAATGTCGATCACGCGGCGCAAGCCCCGATAGGGATCCTCATCGAACAGCGGCATCGCGAAAGTGATCGCGCCGGAGATCGAGGTACGCGAGGCACGCCGGATCGGCGTCTTCAAGATTTCGGCGGCGACGGCATCCGCGGTCTCCGGTCCGTCGATCAGCCGCCAGGGGATGATGATCTTCTGGTCGGTCGAGGCGGCCCACTCGAAATAGGTCACCGCGATCCGGCCGTTCGGACCCATCTTCAGCGCCTGCAGGAATTCCTTCGACTGGATCGCCTGCGCATAGCCTTCGCGCTGGATCGCGAGCTCGTCCATGTCCATGGAGTAGGACACGTCGACCGCGAGGATCAGCTCGACATCGACCGTCTGCGCGTCCCTGTCGGCTGCTTGCCGCTGCGGCTGAATTTTAGGCGACTCAAATTTAGGTCCTGGTGCCGCGATGCCCGCGACGTCCCCTCCGGCAAACATGCCGGTCACCAGCACAACCCCGATCGAGAACAGCAAGCGCATCGCAGCCTCCCGTCGTATGACGCGATGGTGACATGCAAACGCCTTGCCGCAAAGTCCGAAGATCGCTTGCGCTTCACATTCCAGTTAGGGATTTACGAGTTAGGATTTGCGAGTCGGCAATTTGCGCAGCTTTACGCAAAGCTGCCGCCATGTTGCCGCGCTCGCGCCGCTGGAACTGCGCGATCTCTGGCATCGTCATGCCGTCGCGCGCGGCGCGCTCCCGGAATGACGGACCACTCGACAGAGCACCCCGCCCTACTTGTCCGGCACGATTTCCGTGCTAGGCTGGCCGCATAGATGGGGATGGAGTCCCCCGATAACCGCCCGTCAGTCGATGAGACCGTAGTGGGCTGATGACTCCTGCCTGAGGTGGGGCAATCTTTGAGCCTCTGCCTTTGGCGGGAGCATGGACAAACCCGCCGCTGGCGGGTTTTTTGTTGCCTGGACGCGAAGGCCAAGGAGCAGGCCCAAGGAGAAGGCCAAGGAGCAGGCCAAGGAGAAGTCCTGGACGTGACGACGACACCGAATGCTGCGCGCGCGGGGCTGCCCAGGGGGATCTGGGTGCTCGGCTTCGTCTCGATGCTGATGGACGTCTCCTCCGAGATGATCCACGCGCTGCTGCCGGTCTATCTCGTCACCGTGCTCGGCGCCTCCACGCTCACCGTCGGCTTCATCGAGGGCATTGCGGAGGCGACCGCCTCGATCACGAAAATCTTCTCCGGCGCGTTGTCCGACTGGCTCGGCCGGCGCAAGCTCCTCGCGGCGCTCGGCTACGGACTAGCCGCGCTGACAAAGCCGCTTTTCCCGCTTGCCCCCAGCGTCGGATGGCTGGTTGCAGCGCGTTTCATCGACCGCGTCGGCAAGGGCATTCGCGGCGCGCCGCGCGATGCGCTGATCGCCGATATCGCACCCATCGGCCTGCGCGGCGCGAGCTTCGGCCTGCGGCAGTCGCTCGACACCATCGGTGCGTTCGTCGGGCCGCTCGTGGCGATCGGCCTGATGTGGTGGACGTCGGACAATTTTACGGCGGTGTTCTGGGTAGCGGCGCTCCCGGCGTTCCTGTCGTTCGGACTGATCGCATTTGCGGTGAGCGAGCCGGAGCCGGATCCGAGCAGGGAGCCGTCGAAAAATCCGCTGAACACCGCCGCGATGCGGCAGCTTGGATCCGTGTACTGGCGTGTCGTCGCGGTCGGCGTCGTCTTCACGCTGGCGCGCTTCAGCGAGGCCTTTCTGATCCTGCGCGCACAAAACATCGGGCTCAATGCGATGTGGGTGCCGGCCGTGCTGGTGCTGATGAACGTCGTCTATGCGCTGTCGGCCTATCCGGCCGGCGTGCTCTCGGACCGGATCAATCGCACCGGCCTGCTTGCGCTCGGCCTCGTCTTCCTCGCCGGCGCCGATCTCGTGCTCGCGCTGCTGCCGAGCCTCGGCGGCCTCGCACTCGGCGTCGGGCTGTGGGGGCTGCATATGGGATTGACGCAAGGCCTGCTCTCGGCCCTTGTCGCCGACGCCGCGCCGCCGAGCTTGCGCGGTACCGCGTTCGGCTATTTCAACCTGTTCACCGGCCTTGCCTTGCTGGCCGCGAGCGTGATCGCGGGCGCACTGTGGGATGCCTATGGTCCGGCCGGCACGTTCCTGGCCGGGCTCGGCTTCGCGCTGGTGGCGCTCATGGGGCTGTTCGCCGTCGGCAACGGGCTGGCAACGGAGGAGAAATGATGACGGGAGGCTGTTCGCCGTGCTGAGCGGAGTGCTTGCGATCATGATCGGCAGCGTGCTGGGCGGCTGTGCGCGCTATTTCATCTCCGGCGTGATCGCGCGGCGGCTGGGCGAGACGTTTCCGTGGGGCACCATGACCATCAACGTCACCGGCGCCTTCCTGATCGGCCTTTTTGGCGCACTGGCGACCCATCCCGGCTCGGCCTTCGCCGCGCCCAATCCATGGCTGTTCGCGGTGACCGGCTTTCTCGGCTGCTACACCACGGTGTCCTCGTTCAGTCTGCAAACGCTGACGCTGGCGCGCAGCGGCGAGCCGATGCACGCGCTCGGGAATGTCGTGTTCTCGGTCGGGCTGTGCCTCGCGGCCGTCAGTTGCGGCTTCCTCCTCGCGGACACTCTGGGAGGCTAGAGGCAGATGAAGTCCCCCTCCTCTGCCGATCGCTGGCGCACCGCGATGCTCTATGCCTGGGTTGCGGCCGGCAGCACCGTCGGCGGGCTGACGCGTTATCTGGTCGGACTTGCGCTCGACACCGGCCCCGGCTTCCCCGTCGCGACGCTGTTCATCAACGCAACGGGCTCGCTGATCATCGGCTTCTACGCGACGCTGACCGGGCCCGACGGCCGCGTGCTGGCACGGCCCGAGCACCGGCAGTTCGTCATGACCGGTTTCTGCGGCGGCTTCACGACCTTTTCAACCTTTAGCCTGGAGACCTTCCGCCTGTTCCACGACGGCATGAAATATACGGCGCTCGCCTATATCGCGGCGTCTGTCATCTGCTGGCTGGTGTCGGTGTGGCTCGGCCATATGATGGCCAGCCGCACCAACCGCTTGACAAGGAGCTGACCATGCAAATCCCCAATCAGGCCGTTTCGCTCCGGATCTTCATTGGCGAGAGCGACCATTTCGACGGCAAGCCGCTCTATGAAGCGATCGTGATGACGGCGCGCGAGCGGCATCTGGCCGGCGCCACCGTGTTGCGCGGCCCCATGGGCTTCGGCAAGTCGAGCCGGCTGCACACTTCAAAAATTCTGCGGCTCTCGGAAGACCTGCCGCTGCTGATCGAGATCGTCGACAGCGAGGACAACGTCAACGCATTCCTGCCCATCCTGGATGGCATGATGTCGAGCGGCCTGATCACCTTGGAGAAGGTGCAGGTCCTGCAATATGGTGAGAAGGCCGCGCGCTGAGCGCGCCGGCAGGAACCCGAACCCGCCGTATCCGGGAGGCGGAATGAACGATACCGTCATCAAGCCGAAAACCAGGACGAAGACCAAGGTCGAGCGGCCGAAGCTGCACAAGGTCATCCTGATCAACGACGACTTCACGCCGCGCGAATTCGTCACGATGATCCTCAAGGCCGAGTTCCGCATGACCGAGGATCAGGCTTATAAAGTCATGATCACGGCGCACAAGTTAGGAGCCTGCGTGGTCGCCGTGTTCACCAGGGACGTCGCCGAGACCAAGGCCACCCGCGCCACCGACGCCGGCCGCACCAAGGGCTATCCGCTGCTGTTCACGACGGAGCCGGAGGAATAGCGCTCAGTCGACCAGCACCGACGCTTCATCCGCCAGCCCGTATACGCGCTGCGCCTTGGAAAATCCCGCGATCGGGAATTCGCCGAGCTCGTGCCAGTCGTGGTAGCAGACCTTGGCAAACCCTTCCGAGGCCACGACGGTCCGCCCCAGGCGGCCCGTGATCTTCTCGAGCCTTGCGGCGAGATTGACCGCGGGGCCGATGCAGGTGAAGTCGAGCCGGTTGCCGCCGCCGATATTGCCGTAGAGGATGTTGCCGACGTGGAGCGCGACGCCGAAGCGGAAGCGCTCGATGACGTCGCCGACCGGAAAGGCGAGCGCCTCGACGCTGGCGCGGGATTCGCGCGCCGCCTCCAGCACGCGCGTGCAGACATGGGCGGCATCGCCGACATATTCGTCGATAGGGAACACCGCGAGCAGCCCGTCGCCCATGAATTTCAGCACCTCGCCGCCATGGCCCCGGATCGCAGTGACCTGGCAGTCGAAATAATGGTTGAGGATCTCGACCACGGTCTCGGCCGGCAGCCGGTCCGACAGCGCGGTGAAGCCGCGCAGGTCGGAGAGCCAGATCGCAGCCTGCATGGTGTCGTTGTGGCCGCGGCGGATCTGGCCGCCGAGGATGCGCGCGCCGGCACGGTTGCCGACATAGGTGTCGAGCAGCATCTCGGCGGTGCGGCGCAAGCTGATGATCTCGGCGACGCGCGCAAGCGGCGTCACGATGCAGCGGATCGCAGCGATCTGGTCGTCGCTGAAGCCACCGGGATGCCGTGTCACCCAACTCGTCGCATGGACCGAGCCGTCGAGAAACGGCAGCGGCACAGCGATATAGTCGGTCGCCCCTTCGGCCCGCATGTCGTTGATGAACGGAAATCGCTCGCTGTCGGGATCGTCGACGCGGCCCCTGACCTCGATCCCCTGCTCGAACACGATCCGAAGCGGGCTCCGGGCGAATTCGGGCGTGTCCAGGATCTCGAAATCGACGGTGCCGATTTCGACCTTCTCGCCCTGCCGCCAGATGAAGTTGCGGCCGAAGATCTCCGGATGCAGCGTGCGGATGAAGATGCCGAACCGCCATAACGGCAAGCCGGCTTCGACCAGATGTTCGCAGACGTCTGCGATCATCTCCGCCGGGGTCCCCGACGACCTTGCGCCGTCGATCAGCCAGTTGGTGATGCGTTGGAGCTCGGAGCTTTCCATGTCCGCATTTGCGGACGAAGTTGTGGGATCGTCAAGCTGCGCGGTGGGCTAGTGGCGCGACACAAGCGCCCCGCGCAGCGCTAGCGCCCGACCTGCCCGCGGTCGCGCAGGAAATGATCCGCCAGCACGCAGGCCATCATGGCTTCGCCGACGGGGACGGCGCGGATGCCGACGCAGGGATCGTGGCGGCCCTTCGTGAAGATCTCGGTGTCGGCGCCGTTGCGGTCGACGGTCAGGCGCGGCTGCAGGATCGAGGAGGTCGGCTTCACCGCAAAGCGCACCACCACCGGCTGTCCGGTGGAGATGCCGCCCAGCACGCCGCCGGCGTGGTTGGACAGAAAGCGCGTGCCGTCATTGCCGGTGCGCATCTCGTCGGCGTTCTCTTCGCCGGTGAGTTCGGCCGCGCCAAAGCCCGCGCCGATCTCGACGCCCTTCACCGCGTTGATGCTCATCATCGCGGAAGCGAGCTCAGCATCGAGCTTGGCGTAGATCGGCGCACCCAATCCCGCCGGCACGCCCTCGGCGACGATCTCGAGCACCGCGCCGATCGAGGAGCCGCTCTTGCGGATGCCGTCGAGATAGGTCTCGAAGAACGCGGCCTTGTCCTTGTCGGGACAAAAGAACGGATTTTTCGCAATCTCGTCCCAGTCCCACTTCTCGCGGTCGATCTTGTGCGGGCCCATCTGCACCAGCGCGCCGCGCACCCTGACGGCGGGCAGCACTTTTCGCGCGATCGCGCCGGCGGCAACGCGCGTCGCGGTTTCGCGCGCGGAGGAGCGGCCACCACCACGATAATCGCGCAGGCCGTACTTCGCTTCATAGGTGAAGTCGGCGTGGCCCGGTCGAAACTTGTCCTTGATCTCGGAATAGTCCTTCGAGCGCTGGTCGGTGTTCTCGATCAGCAGCCCGATCGGCGTGCCCGTCGTCACCTGTACGCCGGTCTCCGGATGCGCCATCACGCCGGAGAGGATCTTGACCTGGTCCGGCTCCTGGCGCTGGGTCGTGAAGCGCGACTGGCCGGGCCGGCGGCGATCGAGATCACCCTGGATGTCGGCCTCGACGAGCGGGATCATGGGCGGGCAGCCGTCGACCACGCAGCCGATCGCCACCCCATGGCTCTCGCCGAAGGTCGTGACGCGGAACATGTGGCCGAAGGTGTTGAAGGACATCGCTGCTCGCTGGCTCGGTTCCCGCGTGTGGTAACGCGCGGGGCGCCGGGGGTCAAACCCGCAGCCCGCCACAGGAGACGGCGGGCCGCTTAACTAAACTTCTCCAGCCGCCCGTCGCGGAACACGTAGACAGCGCCCTGCTCGATATAAAGCTCGGCGGCGCTCGCCGGCGTCTCCAGGCCGAGTGAAACCATCAGGGCCCGGCAGGTCCCGCCGTGGGCGACCGCGACGGTGTCGGTCCGGAGCTGGTCGTACCAGGCGCGCACGCGGACCTGCACATCGGCGTAAGTCTCCCCGCCCGCGGGGCCCACCGTCCATTTGTCGGCGAGGCGCCGGGCATAGATTTCGGGATCGGAGGCCTCGCTCTCGGCCAGCGTCAGTCCCTCCCAGGTGCCGTAGCCGATCTCACGCAGGCGATCATCGAGCGCATAGTCCGTCACCGGCAGTTCGAGCCTGCCGCGCGCAAGTTCCATGGTCATGCGCGCGCGGCCAAGCGGGCTCGACACGTAGGGTAACGCAGCCTTGTCGCGGCCGTCGCGCTTGAACAGATCGGCGAGAATGCCGCCGGCCTGCACGGCCTGACCGCGACCGCGCGCATTCAGCGGAATGTCCTTGATGCCCTGAAGCCTCCCGAGCGCATTCCACTCGGTCTCGCCGTGGCGAAGATAATAGATCGTGGGCACGGGCGTTCCAGATTCAGAAACTAATCCTTCCCACCGAACGAAATGTCCGGCGCGTCCGGGCGCTTCATGCCGAGCACGTGATAGCCGGAATCGACGTGGTGCACCTCGCCGGTGACGCCGCGCGAGAGGTCGGACAGGAAATACAGCGCGCTGCCGCCGACGTCTTCAGTGGACACGTTGCGCCGCATCGGCGCGTTGGCCTCGTTCCACTTCAGGATATATCTGAAATCGCCGATGCCGGACGCCGCGAGCGTCTTGATCGGCCCGGCCGAGATCGCGTTGACGCGGATGTTCTTCTCGCCGAGATCGGCGGCGAGATAGCGCACGCTCGCTTCGAGCGCCGCTTTCGCGACGCCCATGACGTTGTAATGCGGCATCCACTTCTCGGCGCCGTAATAGCTGAGCGTGATGAGCGAGCCGCCGTCGGTCATCAGCTTCTCGGCGCGCTGCGCCACAGCCGTGAACGAGTAGCAGGAGATCAGCATGGACTTCGAAAAATTCTCCTGCGTGGTGTCGACGTAGCGGCCGTCGAGCTGCTCGCCATAGGCGATCGCATGCACCAGGAAGTCGATCTTGCCCCACTTCTCCTTCAGCACCGCGAAGGCCGCATCGATGGTCGCAGCATCGGTGACGTCGCAATGGCCGAGCACGAGCCCGCCGATCTCGGCGGCGAGCGGCTCGACGCGCTTCTTCAGCGCATCGCCCTGATAGGTGAAGGCGAGCTCGGCGCCGGCCGCGTGGCATGCCTTGGCGATGCCCCAGGCGATCGAGCGGTTGTTGGCAACGCCGAGGACCACGCCCCGTTTGCCCTGCATCAGACCTGAATTCTGCGCCATTTTGCTAACGTCCCGTCGAGCTCTCGGTAAGGTTTGGAGGTACACCAGCCCTCCGTTGCGGTACAGTCCTAATACGCGGCGTTAACGCTGTTTCAAGCGCCGGAATAGCCGTTCCGGTCGGGTGTTATGATCGTTGTGGCGCTCGCGCCGAACATCAGGACGTCAAGACGGCAATGAGTGCGTTTCGCCAGAGTGTTGAAGCCATGATCCCGGCGTTGCGCCGCTACGCCCGCGCGCTCACGCGCGAGGCGGATGCGGCCGACGATCTGGTGCAGGATACGTTGGTGCGGGCGCTGCGTTCGGAGCGCCTGTTCCTCGGGGGCGACGTCAGGAGCTGGCTCTACACGATCCTGACCAACCTCAACAAGAACCGGCGGCGCTCGCTGGCACGGCGCCCGCAATTCATGCAGCTGACGGAGAACAACCCGGATGCCAGCGGGACCGAAGCCGAAGGGCGCGATATCGAGAAGGCGCTGGCGACGCTCGTCGAGGAGCAACGCTCGGTACTGCTCCTGGTGATGCTGGAGGGCATGAGCTACCGCGAGGTCGCCGACATCCAGGGCGTGCCGATCGGCACCGTGATGTCGCGCCTGGCACGCGCCCGCGCCCACGTTAAAGCCTCGCTGGAGGGCGAGCGCCCGGCGCTCAGGCGGGTGAAATGATGGCAAGATTGATGCATCGCGCATGTCGCTTCCCCTGCATGGCGTGGGAAGCGGCGCAGTCGAACCACGAAGAACATTTTGGGCCGCAGAGCCAGAGACGACCGATATGAACGACCGCAATATCCCAGTGACCGAGGACGAACTGCACGCCTATGTCGACGGCGAGCTGCCGGCCGAGCGCCGCGCCGACGTCGAGGCCTGGCTTGCCGCGCAGCCTGAGGATGCCGAGCGCGTGCAGTCCTGGCGCGCCATGGCCGAGATGCTGCACACCCGCTACGATTCCGTTGCCCAGGAGCCGGTGCCGGCGCGGCTGGAGCTCGAGCGGCTGGAACGCCGCCCGCGGCACTGGCTCTATGGCGCCGCCGCAGCCGTGCTGGTGGCCTTCGTCGCCGGCGGCACCGCCGGCTGGCTGGCGCACGGCGCCGCCAACGCACCCTCGACCTTCCAGAGTTTTACGACCGACGCGCTCGACGCCCACCGCCTCTATGTCGTCGAGGTTCGCCACCCCGTCGAGGTCGGCGGCAACGAGCGCGACCACCTCCAGGCCTGGCTGACCAGACGCTGCGGCTGGACCGTGTTCGCGCCGAACCTGGAGGCGAGCGGACTGAAGCTCGTCGGCGGCCGGCTCTTGCCGGGGCCGAGCGGCCCGGCCTCGTTCCTGATGTATGAGGGCGCCTCTGGCGAGCGGTACACGATCTACACCGCCAAGACCGAGAACGGCGCGACGCAGATGCGCTACGCCAGAACGGACAAGGACGGGGCGTTGTTCTGGGCCGAGCGCGGCGTCGGTTACGTCGTCAGCGGTGGCGGCGACCGCGACCGGCTGACCAAAGTGGCGCAGGCGGTTTACGACCAGGCAGAGAAAAACGGCAGCTAGACAACCACGCAAGCGCGGTGCCTCGATTCCGACATTGAAAATTTGGAATCAGGACATCGGCGCGTCTCATTATAGCACCGGATGATCACGCGAAAATGAGCAGCGTTCGATCCGCCGATCGACGCGGGCGGCCTCGATTGGGGTTTTTGGTACCGCGCTGGTCCCCCTCTCGAGGCCGCACCTTTTTATCGGCTGCCCCGCCGGACAGCCGACACGTCGAGCACGTGAGCCGAGAAGGGCTATCACGCCTCGGGCGTATGATGAGCATCATCTCCATGGACGACGCTCTCAGTCTTTAGGAGAACCCCTTCAGCTGCCGATCTCGCCCTAACCGAGCCCGCTACGTGGATTGTAGGGGTGCTGGTCCCGCCACTTTTCCATCAATGCTTCAAGCTCGGCGTCGTTCCCGTCCGGTAGCATAATCCTGATGGTGACGAAGAGATCCCCGGTTCCGCCAGATTTTGGCAATCCCTTGCCCTTGAGGCGGAAGGTCCGGCCGCTGGAGGTGTTTTTCGGGACCGACAACTCCACGGCATTGCCGAGGGTGGGCACGCGGATCTTGCCGCCAAGCACCGCCTCATAGAGCGTGACCGGCAGGTCGATCCTGAGGTCGGCGCCCTCGATCTTGAAGAACGCGTGCGGTGCAACGGTAATCGTGATCAGAAGATCGCCTGGCGGATGGCCCTGCGCGGTCTCGCCCTGCCCCTTCAGCCGGATCTGCTGGCCGCTGACGACGCCGACCGGAATCTTGACGTTGAGTTCCTTGCCTGTCGGCAACCGGACGCGCTTCTCTCCGCCCTGCACCGACTCTTCCAGCGAGACGGTCATGGCGACGTTCAGGTCGAGATCGACCCCGATCCCGCCGGTGTCGAATTCGAATTGCCCTGCGCCGCCGGCCCCGGGCCGCGGACGCTGCCCACCGCCGAACATGCTGTTGAGAATGTCCTCGAACGCGCCGCCGCCCTGACCAGGGCCCGCGCCGCCAGCGCGGAACGTATAGCTCTCGAACCCGCCGGGACCGGCGCGACCGCGCGGTCCGCCGCCACCCGGAAAACCCTGGAAGCGCGGCTTGCCGTCGGCGTCGATCTCGCCGCGGTCGAACTGCTTGCGCTTGTCCTCGTCGCCGATGATCTCGTTCGCCGAATTGATCTCGGAGAAGCGCTCGGCGGCCTTCGGGTCGTCCTTGTTGCTGTCGGGATGATGCTTCTTGGCAAGCTTGCGATAGGCGCTCTTGATCGCGGCAGCATTGGCGCTCCGCGGCACCCCCAAGACCTCATAGGGGTCGCGCATCCGTCACGTCTCCTTCAAGAAATCGAATTGTTCAAAGGGCTCCCCGCCCCACCTGAGCCTCATGTGGGGGGCGAGTGGTATTTTTGCAACTAGCCTGGTGAAGCGATTCCTAGCTCCGCCACGGCTTTAGCGTATGAATCTCCCAACGGCCACGGCTGCTTTGGCAGCCGGCACCCTGGAGCCAGCTTTCGGTGCCACCGTTGACGTAGCTCGCCAGGAAGTCGCGGCACTTGCGGCCGTCCTCGGCGGCATAGGATTGCGCGATCGGCGTGACCGAACCGCGCGCCCCGGTTTCCGGATTCTCCCAATGCTGGCTGGAATCCTTGTCGCCCTTGCTGAGGACGTCGGAGGCGGCGTTGCGGGCGAAGGCGAGATCGGTTTCGGTCGGGGGCGCCTCCTTGGCCAGCATTGCGATCGAGCCGGTGAGGTCGCTGTCGTTGGCCTTGGCGTAGGCACTCTTGTCATTGCGGGAAAAGCTGCAACCGCCGGTGCCGAGCCCGATCAGAATGATCGTCATGACGAAGCCGGACGGACGGATCGCCGATAGGCCAACGCGTCCCCATACCCTATATAGGGCGGTAGCGGACAACAACGCGTTTTGGACCGCGGGACGCAACTCGGACTCCAGACATGACCGACACGACCTCGATGAAACACCAGACACCCTTAACATCCGGTGATTTCACCGCCGCCGACGAGCCTTTTGTGCTGTTCGAGACCTGGCTGAACGAGGCGATCAAGAGCGAGCCGAACGATCCGAACGCCATGGCGCTCGCAACCGTCGACCCGGACGGGCTGCCGGACGTGCGCATGGTGCTGATGAAAGGCTTCGATACCGACGGTTTCGTCTTCTACAGCCACATCGCCAGCCAGAAGGGCCGCGAACTCGCCGCAAATCCTAAGGCCGCGTTACTATTTCACTGGAAGTCGCTGCGCCGTCAGGTCCGCATCCGCGGCAACGTGACGCCGGTGACCGACGCCGAGGCCGACGCCTATTTCGCCACCCGCCCCAAGCAGGCGCAGATCGGCGCCTGGGCGAGCAAGCAGTCGCAAGAGCTCGAGAGCCGCTTCGCCTTCGAGCAGGCGATCGCCAAGGTCGCCGCCAAGCACGTCATCGGCGAGGTGCCGCGTCCGCCGGGCTGGAGCGGCTGGCGCATCACGCCGGCGCGTATCGAGTTCTGGCACGACCGCCCATTCCGCCTGCACGACCGCATCGAATTTCGCCGTGACGCGGCTGGCGAGCCGTGGTCCAAGACGCGGATGTATCCTTAGAGCTTAGGCCGACCTGAAAGATGTCCATGCCGCATTCGTCCAATGCGCCGCGCCGCACGCTGCTCCTGACCGGTGCGAGCCGCGGCATCGGCCATGCCACCGTGATCCGCTTCTCCTCGGCGGGCTGGCGGGTCATCACCTGCTCGCGGCATCCGTTCCCGGAGGATTGTCCCTGGGATGCGGGCCCTGAGGATCACATCCAGGTCGACCTCGCCACCCCCGCCGACACCACGCGTGCGATCTCCGACATCCGCGACCGCCTCGAAGGCGGCATGCTGCATGCGCTCGTCAACAACGCCGCGATCTCGCCGAAGGGCGCCGGCGGCTCCAGGCTCGGCTCGATCGACACCGACCTCGATACCTGGACGCACGTGTTCAACGTCAACTTCTTCGCGCCGATCATGATGGCGCGCGGACTGATCGAGGAGTTGAAGGCGGCCAAGGGCTCGGTGGTGAACGTCACCTCGATCGCGGGCTCGCGGGTGCATCCCTTTGCGGGCGCGGCCTATGCGACCTCCAAGGCCGCACTCGCATCCCTGACACGCGAGATGGCGTCGGATTTCGGCCGCGTCGGCGTGCGCGTCAACGCGATCGCACCGGGTGAGATCGACACCTCGATCCTGTCGCCGGGCACCGAGAAGATCGTCGAGCAGCAGATCCCGCTGCACCGGCTCGGCACGCCCGACGAGGTCGCCAAGATCATCTACGTGCTGTGCACGGACACCTCGTCCTACGTCAACGGCGCCGAGATCCACATCAACGGCGGCCAGCACGTTTAGTCTCTCGTCATCGTTCAAAGGCGGTCAGTTGCGGAGAGTCTGAGAGCGCTTCAAGCGGGGCGCTTCCGGCCACGCCGTGGCTGTAACGGCGTCCCCTCATAGAGATCAGCGACCGCACATTGCAGCCCGAATGCGGGCAGCTTTAATTCGTCGGCCGTACAAAGTGTTTGCGAACTCCAACCACTCGGCGTTCTGGCGTCGAGACGGACCTCCATCCGGTCCTGCTCGATGATGAGCACCGCTTCGCAGGCCGCATGCGCGAGGTAGATGGTTCGCTTGACGTCGATCCACCTCTTCTCGGTGGCGGGCACCCGCGTGTCGTCAGTGGCGGAGACGATCTCTGCCAGCAGATAGGCTCGCTCGACGAACCTCTGGTCCGGTTCGTACTCGGCGTCGATGACGGCAACATCCGGCTCAGGGCGGAATTCGCCCGACCCGAGTTCGATGCCGGGACGCTGCATTGCGATACGACTCTGATCGTGACTCGCCAGCGCGTCATTGAGCAGACGCTCAAGATTTCCCGCGATGCGGTTGTGCGCGATCGTTGGCGGCGTCATCATCATCGGGACACCTCCGACAAGCTCCCAGCGCTCATGGTCCGGACGACCCTCCTGGAACAGGCGGAAGCGCTCGCCGGACATGCGCCCGGTCCTGGTGGGTTCTTTGATTCCAACACCCATCGGCGTCTCCGACGTCACCGCGCGCGAGCCTAATCGGCTCCGCCGCAAACGCCAATAGAGATAAGAAGGGCTGGCAGGGGACGCCACCGTCCCCGTCAGACGCTACGACCCAATGTGGGGAAGAGCTACGGGAACGGAAGCAAGGCGATCCAGACAACGCCGCCGCAAGACCTGGATCGCCCTTCCTTCCGTTCCTCAATCGACTCGAATTCGACGCGACCGATCGCGCGGCCGCGGAGCGGCCACGTCGATTGCAGTCGAGCAGTCGTCGTCGTTCTCACCATCGAGCAGCGGAGCACCACAGTGCCGGCACATGCGCGCCGACATCGACGACGCCTTGCCGTTCGCCAGGACCTGACGATAGTTCGCCAGATCGATGACGTTGCGGGGCGACGTTATGTGTTTTTCAACCATGGCTGTTCCTCGCGGCTAACACGCTGCTTATCGCAGACAAGTTTCGCGCAAACGTTCAGTCCACCGCTCAAATTTTACCGGAGGAATTGGGGCGGCGCGCACACATCGCCGTGCAGCCGCAATCCCGCTCTATTCTGCGACACCAGAGACCGTGTCTCTGCGTCCGGCGTAAGGTCTCGGTAGCTATTACAGCCACTTCTTCCACTTGAAGATCCAGTAGGGAACGATCGCCGCGATCAGCATCAACACCAGCGCGAACGGATAGCCGTGGACCCATTCGAGTTCCGGCATCGACTTGAAATTCATGCCGTAGATCGAGGCGATCAGCGTCGGCGGCATCAGGACAACGGCCATGACCGAAAACAGCTTGATGATGTTGTTCTGCTCGAGATTGACGACACCGAGCATGGCGTCGAGCACGAAGGTGATCTTGCTGGAGAGGTAGGAGGCGTGGTCGGTCAGCGAGGAGACGTCGCGCTGCATGGTCTTGAGCTGCTCGCGCATGTCCTTCGACCATTTCACGCCTTCGACGATCGCCGAGAGGAAGGTGACGACGCGGCCGATCGACACCAGGCTCTCGCGGACCTTGGAGGTCAGGTCGCCCTTGCGGCCGATCGAGATCAGGATTTGCGAGTATTGCTTGGCGTGGCCGTGGCGCTCGCTCTCCGGCTCGAAGATGTCATGGGAGACCTGGTCGATGTCGGCGCCGCAGCGCTCCAGAATGTCGGCACAGCGGTCGATCACCGCGTCCAGCAGTTCCATCAGCACCATCTCGCCGGTGATGGCCGGCGTGCAGGACCGGGCAAGCTTGGCTTCCACCAGCGCGAAGGGCTTTGGCTGATCGTAGCGCACCGTCACCAGGCGGTGGTCGCCGAGGATGAAGGTGACCGCCGTGGTCCGCGGCATGTCGGTATCGGATTGGCACATCAGCGTCGCCGTCATGTAGCGCGCGCTGTTCTCGATATAGAGGCGGCTGGAGATCTCGATCTCCTGCATGTCCTCCCGGGTCGGGATCGCGATCCCCGAGAGCTTCTCCACGGCCTTGTCCTCGGCCGCGGTCGGGTTGACCAGGTCGATCCACACCGCATGCTCCGGCACCGCCGCAAGATCCTCGACGATGGCCTTCTTCAAGATGGAGTCGGAGGGAACGAACACAGAAAACATGCACAACTCCAGCAGGGGCCTGCGACAGAGTGACAGCCCTTAGCGCGATTCTGACAAGTTCAAGATGACAAGCACATTAACGGCGCGTTTGCATTTGTGGCGGCGCGGTGGCTCAACCGTGACACGGAATCGACAGTCGGGCATCGTTTGCCCCAAAACCAGCCCAAGACCGCAAAATTTGCGGCAAAAAAGCCACAGGTGAGGTCTCGCATCGCGGGAAAAGGTCCGAAAGGCTGGAATTGTGGCAGATTTCAACGATAATAGGGGTCAACGGAATCGTGGTCTTTGGGCTTGGCCCAAGCTCCGCGCAAGTTTGTTGTTGTCGATTGGAACCAAATCATGTCGTCGCTGAAAGTTATGCTGGGTATTTTGGCCGCTGGCCTGATGCTGTCGGGCTGCATGCAGGCCACACATTTTGAGGCGACCGACACCAAGGCCTTCAAGCCGAAGGACAAGGAACTTCTTGCCAAGGTCCGGTACGAGAACACCCCGGTCGCAGAGCCGTTCCGCCGCGCCATCGTCGACTACCATCGCAAGGAATCGCCGGGCTCGATCGTGGTCGATTCCGACAATCATTACCTCTACTGGGTGATGGATGGCGGCAAGGCGATCCGCTACGGCATCACGGTCGGCGAAGAGGCCATGGCCTGGTCCGGCATAGCCAAGGTCGGCAGCATGACCGAGTGGCCGGCATGGCATCCGACCCCGGGCGAGATTTCGCGTCTGGGCGTACCGACCTTCGTTGCACCCGGTCCGGACAATCCGATGGGCTCGCGCGCGATGTACCTCTACTCGGGCGGCAAGGACACGCTGTTCCGCATCCACGGTACCAACCAGCCGGAATATATCGGCGCCTCGATTTCGTCGGGCTGTATCCGCATGACCAATGAGGACGCGATCGACCTCTACAGCCGCGTCAAGGTCGGCACGATCGTGGTCGTGCTCGAGCCCAAGCATGGCGACTCGCCCTACAATTCACGCCTCGCGCTCGGCGGCGGCGGAACTGGCCAGGCGGGCAGCTACTGATCCCCTCCTGATCTCTAACATCCAAAAGCGCCGGTTTCACCGGCGCTTTTTTGTTGCCGGCTTGTGCGGCTGAACTTTGTTGCCGTCGACCGCCGCCTTGTCCGCAGCCGCAGAGGATTTCTCCGCCGCCTCGTCATCAGCTCCTTGCTTTGCCTCGGGCTTGGCCGCGACCTCACGTGGCGGCGCTTCCTCGGGCCGCTCCGCCGGCAGAAGCGGGGCGACCTGCGGCAGGGGATCCCAGACATTCCACTGACAGATCCGGTAGTCGTTGCGCCGCTGCGCCAGATCGAGATGGATATGATCCTCGTGGTACCAGTCCGAGCCGGGGCCGAGCACGGTCGAAAAACGCGAGCAGACCGAATGCAGCACGCGCTCGCGCACGTCGCGCGACATGATGCGGTCGGTCAGGCCGATCGACTGCCCGTTGGCGAGCTTGATGGCGCGGACATCGAGGGCGTTGGCCTTGCCGTGCTCGGACAGCATGGCGCCGACAACGCGGTTGCGGCCACGGCACTCGAAGCTGTCGAAATTGTCGAGATCGCTGATGGTCGAACCGAGGCTCGCGGCCAGCGGCACCATGTCCTTGCGCACCCAATCGGCGATCGCTGACGCCATGGTGCAGCGAAGGATCGCCGCTGGCTTGACCGCCACCTTGCGCTTGTCCGGTAGCACGATGGCTTCGAGCCGCACCAGATCCTCACCGCCGCAGGCGCCGGGGCCATGGATGTCCGGGATGGACGGCGCGATAGCGATCTCCTCGGTCAACGCGAGGCGGCAGGCCGAGACCTGCTTCTCGGGCGGCGGCGCGGCCTCGGCGGGCTTGTTGGCGCCAGGCTTGTCCGCGGAAGGATTGTCGGGGGACGGCTTGTCGGGAGAAGGCCTTTCCGGGGAAGCCTTGCCGTCGGTCTCCGGAGGGGCCTCGTCCGATGCTTTGGGGGCCTCCTCGGGGCGTGGTCTCGGGAGCGGGACCTTGGCAGAATGAACCGTCGCGCGCGGCCGTGGTGCAGCAATGCCGAAGATATCCAGCGGGAAAGCATATTTTCGCGCCTCCGCCCTCTCCGCAAGCACCAGCGACAGTCCGAGTGCGGCGGTAACCATTGCCGCGCCGGCGGACATATAGCCGCGACAAGACCATTTGCGGCGAAAGGCCGGCAGGCTAAAACTCATGACAATTCTTTGGCCCAACGCTGAGAGCGACAATCCGCCCAGCGACTTCTCGGAGGAACGACCGAATGCTTGGTTTGATGCAAGACTGGCCCCTGCTCTGCCACCGGATCATCGAACACGCCGCCAGGATTCATGGCAAGCAGGAGGTCGTCACGCGCTCGGTCGAGGGACCGATCCATCGCACCACCTATACCGAGATCCACAAGCGCGCGCTCAAGGTCTCGCAGATGCTGGAGCGCGACGGCATCAAGCTCGGCGACCGTGTCGCAACGATCGCCTGGAACACCTGGCGCCATCTCGAGGTCTGGTACGGCATCATGGGGATCGGCGCCATCTGCCATACCGTCAATCCCCGCCTTTTCCCCGAGCAGATCGCCTGGATCATCAACCATGCGCAGGACCGCATCGTGATGACCGACATCACTTTCATTCCGGTCCTGGAGAAGATCGCCGACAAGCTGACAAGCGTGGAACGCTACGTCGTGCTCACCGACAAGGCGCACATGCCGCAGACGACGTTGAAGAACGTGGTCGCCTACGAGGACTGGATTGCGGAGGCCGACGGCGAATTTAAATGGAAGGACTTTGACGAGAACACGGCGGCCGCGATGTGCTACACCTCCGGCACCACCGGCGATCCCAAGGGCGTGCTGTATTCGCATCGCTCCAACGTGCTGCACGCGCTGATGGCGAACAATGTCGACGCGCTCGGCACCAGCGCCTCCGAGACCATGCTCCCCGTGGTGCCGCTATTCCACGCCAACAGCTGGGGCATCGCCTTCTCCGCGCCCTCGCAGGGCACCAAGCTCGTCATGCCCGGCGCCAAGCTCGACGGCGCCTCGGTCTACGAGCTGCTCTCGACCGAGAGGGTGACACATACCGCCGGCGTGCCCACGGTTTGGCTGATGCTGCTCCAGCACATGACCGCCAACAATCTCAAGCTGCCGGACCTTAAGATGGTGATCTGCGGCGGCTCGGCGATGCCGCGCTCGATGATCAAGGCCTTCCTCGACATGGGCTCGAACGTCCGCCACGCCTGGGGCATGACCGAGATGAGCCCGATCGGCAGCGTCGCGGCGCTGAAGCCGCCGTTCCAGAATGCGACCGGCGAGGCGCGGCTCGACGTGCTCCAGATGCAGGGCTACGCGCCGTTCGCCGTCGAGATGAAGATCACCGACGATGCCGGCAAGGAACTGCCGTGGGACGGCACGACCTTCGGCCGCCTCAAGGTCGCCGGCCCGGCCGTCGCCAAGGCCTATTACCGGGTCGACGCCAACATCCTCGACGAGGACGGCTTCTTCGACACCGGCGACGTCGCGACCATTGACGAAGCCGGCTACATGCGGATCACCGACCGCTCCAAGGACGTGATCAAGTCCGGCGGCGAGTGGATTTCCTCGATCGACCTGGAAAACCTCGCAGTCGGCCATCCCGCCGTAGCGGAAGCCGCCGTGATCGGCGTGTTCCATCCCAAATGGGACGAGCGTCCGCTACTGATCGTGCAGTTGAAGCAGGGCCAGCAGGCCAGCCGCGAAGACATCCTGAAGTTCATGGACGGCAAGATCGCCAAATGGTGGATGCCTGACGACGTCGCCTTCGTCGACGGCATCCCCCATACGGCGACGGGCAAGATCCTGAAGACCGCGCTGCGCGACCAGTTCAAGGAATACCGCTTCCCGAACGCGGCGGCGTAGGGCTCACGCGCCATTCCGGGGCGATGCCAACGGCATCGAACTATGGCGCGCCTTTGCGCATCTGAGAATCTCGAGGTTCCGGGTTCGCCCTTCGGGCGGCCCGGAATTGACGGGCAGTAACAATCCGGTCTCCCTTGAATTTGGCCTCAGGCCGTGGTCTCAACGGCCCATAGTCGTGCCAAATCGGCCGGCACCGCCCCCAAGCCCCCGGCAGAGCTCACCCGATGGCCCGCAGGTTTTCCGCTCCCTATCAGTCGGAGCCCGTGTCCAGCCTCGCGAGCTGGGCGCGCAATCTGGCCGTGTTCGCAGTGGTGGCGGTGGTGGTCTCGATCATCATCCTCCGGTTCGGCTTCCTGGAGATGAAGCCGGCGCTCGCGACCTTCTTCGGCGGGCTCGGGATCGCCGCGCTCTCGATCCTGTTCGGGCTCGCCGGCTTTGCCGCGATCTGGCAGAACGGCTCGCGCGGCATGGCGCGCATCCTGCTCGCCTTTCTGATCGACGGCGCGATCCTCGCTTATCCCGCTTATCTCGGCCTGCAATACCGCAAGCTGCCGGCGATCCACGACATCACCACCGACCCGATCGACCCGCCCCGCTTCGACGCGCTGGCCCGCCTGCGCACCGGCGATGGTGCCAATACCGCTGTGTATGCCGGCCTCTATTCGGCCGAGCAGCAGCGTCACTTCTATCCTGATATCGAGCCGATCGAGCTCGAGATTTCGGCCGACCGCGCCTATGCGATCGCGCTTCAGCTCGTCAACAAGCGCAAATGGCTGGTTATCGACGAGCGCGCGCCGCAGCCGCCGCGCCGCATCGGCCGCATCGAGGCGGTGGCGCGCTCGCCGATCATGGGTTTCCGTGAGGACATCGCGATCCGCGTCGTGCCGGATGGCGACGATTCCCGCGTCGATATCCGCTCCGCCTCGCGCTATTTCGACAGCGACCTCGGCAGCAACGCCGCGCGCGTGAAGAAATTCATCGACGATCTCAACACCGCCGCCGATGCCGACGCACTCAAGCCGGTGAAGAAGACGCCGGTGACGCCGCCGAAGGCGCCGGCGAAGACGGTGAAGAAATGACGGAACGCTAAGCGTTCGCCATTCGATACGTCCCGCCGATCACGGGATCGCCATCCGTCGCCACCACGCCGCGGGCGACCAGGTCTTCCAGATGCGCCAGCACGGAGTAGCCCGCCGCAGTGGTGAGCCTCGGATCGATGCCGATATAGATCGCCCGGACCATGGTCGGGATGTCGGTCTCGCCCTTGGCAAGGCGGTGCAGGATGGAGGCCTCGCGCGCCTTGCGGTGACGGATCAGGAAGCGCACGAAGCGCGGGCCGTCCGGAATTTCGGGGCCGTGGCCGGAGAAATACAGATCCTCCTCGCGCGCGGCGAGACGATCCAGCGATTCCATGTAGTCGATCATCGAGCCGTCGGGCGGCGCCACGATCGAAGTCGACCAGCCCATCACGTGATCGCCGACGAAGTTGAATTTTCGCTCGGGCCAGGCGAACGCGAGGTGATTGGCGGTATGGCCAGGGGTCGCCACGGCCTCGAGCCGCCAGCCGTCTCCTTCGACGACGTCGCCATGGGCGATCCTGATATCGGGCGCGAAGTCGCGATCGGCGCCGGATTCCGGGTTGTGCTTCTCGCTCTCGAAACGCGGGCGCGAGGCGCGGTGCGGGCCTTCGGCATAGACCGGCGCGCCGGTCGCCTGCTTGATCCGCGCGGTGTTCGGCGAATGGTCGCGGTGGGTGTGGGTGACAAAGATATGGCTCACCGTCTCGCCGCTGACAGCATCGAGCAGCGCCGCCGCATGCGCCGCGTCGTCCGGACCGGGATCGATGATCGCGACGTTGCCTCGGCCTACGATGTAGCTGACCGTGCCGGTGAAAGTGAACGGGCTCGGATTGTTACAGAGCACGCGCCGCACGCCGGGGCGGACTTCCTCGACGATGCCGGGCTTGAGCGGAAATTCGCGGTTGAACGGGACGTCGTCGTTGTCGGACATGGGCCTTCCTATTCGTACCGCGACACTCTTCGTCATACCCCGCGAAGGCGTATCCAGTACGCCGCGACGCCCGAGACGAAGATGAGGTCTCTCGGATACTGGATCGTCCGCCTTCGCGGACGATGACAGCAGAGCATATCGGTCACCACCGAACGCCGTGGCCTCTAGAAGCCGTCGCCCTAGAAAAACGCCTGAATGCCCGTGATCGCGCGGCCCAGGATCAGGGCGTGGACGTCGTGGGTGCCCTCGTAGGTGTTGACGGTCTCGAGGTTATGGACGTGGCGCATCACGTGATACTCGATCGAGATGCCGTTGCCGCCGTGCATGTCGCGCGCGACGCGGGCGATGTCGAGCGCCTTGCCGCAATTGTTGCGCTTCATGATCGAGATCATCTCGGGCGCGAACTTGCCCTCGTCCATCAGGCGGCCGACGCGAAGCGAGCCCTGAAGGCCCAGCGCGATCTCGGTCTGCATGTCCGCGAGCTTCTTCTGCACGAGCTGGGTTGCAGCGAGCGGCTTGCCGAACTGCTTGCGGTCGAGCGTGTACTGGCGGGCGCGGTGCATGCAGTCCTCGGCCGCGCCGAGCACGCCCCAGGAAATGCCGTAGCGGGCGCGGTTGAGGCAGCCGAACGGGCCCTTCAGGCCGGAGACGTTGGGCAGCAGCGCGTCTTCCGGAACCACGACGCCGTCCATCACGACCTCGCCGGTGATGGAGGCACGAAGCGACAGCTTGCCGCCGATCTTCGGGGCCGACAGGCCCTTCATGCCCTTCTCCAGCACGAAGCCGCGGATCTGGTTGTCGTGCGCGGCCGACTTGGCCCAGACCACGAACACGTCGGCGATCGGCGCGTTCGAGATCCACATCTTGCTGCCGGTCAGGCGATAGCCGTCCGAAACCTTCTCGGCGCGGGTTTTCATCCCGGCCGGATCGGAGCCGGCGTCAGGCTCGGTCAGCCCGAAGCAGCCGACCCACTCGCCGCTGGCGAGCTTCGGCAGGTACTTCTTGCGCTGGTTCTCGTCGCCATAGGCGTAGATCGGATACATCACCAGCGAGGACTGCACCGAGTTCATCGAGCGGTAGCCGGAATCGACCCGTTCGATTTCGCGCGCGACGAGACCATAGGCGACATAGCCTGCATTGGCGCAGCCATATTCCTCCGGCAGCGTGATGCCGATCAGGCCGAGCTCGCCCATCTCGTTGAAGATCTCGCGGTCGGTCTTCTCTTCGAGATAGGCCTTGGCGACGCGCGGCAGCAGCTTGTCCTGGGCGTAGGCGCGCGCGGTGTCGCGCACCATGCGCTCGTCTTCGGTGAGCTGCTCGTCGAGCAGGAACGGATCGTCCCATTGGAAAGAAGCCGAAGTCGGCTTGTCCTTGGCCTGAGGGCGCGCGGTCATGAAACGTCCTTTCGTCTGGTTCCGTCAAAATTTGCCCGACAAAGTAAAGCGCCGCGGCAACAAGTGCAATTGCGTTGCAGATGTACGGGTCTGCGTGAATCCCGGGGACCTGCGAGGCGCGCCTCGGGATGACAGCGCTAGCTTTCGAGCTGCTCGTTGGCGACGATCTCGATGCCGAAGCCCGACAGGCCCTTGTAGTCGTGCACCGAGGAGGTGAGATGCCGGATCGAGGTGACGCCGAGATCGCGCAGGATCTGCGCACCGACGCCGACTTCGCGCCACTGGCGGTTGCGGTCAGCCTCGGTCGCGCTCTCATCGGGCAGCGGCGCCACGGGGACACCGGCCGCGCCGTCGCGCAGATAGACCAGGACGCCACGGCCGGATTTCTTGAAGTGCTCGAGCACCGCCGCCATGCGCTTGTGGCCGGTGAAGATGTCTTTGACGATGTTCGGCTTGTGGAAGCGCGTCAGGACGTTCTTGCCGTCGCCGACGCCGTTGTAGACGAAGGCGACGTGGGCGATGGAATCGAACGGCGAGCGGTAGGCATAGCCCTGAAGCGGCCCGATCGGGCTCTCGGTGACGAAGGTCGAGACCCGCTCGATCAGCTTCTCGCGCACCTGGCGGTAGGCGATCATGTCGGCGATGGTGACGTGCTTGAGCTTGTGCTGGGCGGCAAAGCGGGCGACCTGCTCACCTTTCATCACGCTGCCGTCGTCGTTCATCAACTCGCTGATGACGCCGACCGGCGGCAGGCCGGAGAGCTTGCACAGATCGACCGCGGCCTCGGTATGGCCGGACCGCAGGAGCACGCCGCCGTCCTTGGCGATCAGCGGGAAGATGTGGCCGGGACGGGCGAAGTCGTTGGCGCCGGCATTGGGATTGGACAGCGCGCGGCAGCACGAGGCGCGCTCCTCGGCCGAGATGCCGGTGCCGCCATCGGGCTTGTAGTCGATCGAGACCGTGAATGCGGTGGTGTGCGCGGAATCGTTGTGGGCCACCATCGGATCGAGCCGCAGGCGGCGCGCATCTTCGGTGGTGATCGGCGCGCAGACGATGCCGGAGGTATGGCGGATGATGAACGCCATCTTCTCGGCGGTGCAGAGCGAGGCTGCGACGATCAGATCGCCCTCGCCCTCGCGGTCCTCATCGTCGGTGACGACCACGAGCTCACCCCGGGCAAAGGCCTGCAAGACTTCCTGGACGTTATCGGGCATTTCCCAATCTCTATCGGTTATGGCCCGGAGGCTTAGCTGGACTTGGGCCGGGGCGCTAGTGTCCTGGACGCAACCGCACATGCCGGGTGGCTGGCCCGTCCGGGGGTTTCAGGCTTGCACCGGGCATACCAGGGATATAGGCGCGGACGAGCTCGGGAAGAAGGGCGGCTAGTCCGCGTCAGGGTAGCACTTCGCGCCGCTCGCCGAGCCGCTGATCGAGCTCGGCACGTTTGTCGGACAGAAGCCCGGCCTGGGCCGCTTCGATCACCGTGAACAGCTCATGGGCGTCGCTGAGCCGGGTCACCGCGACATAGCTGGCTCCGGCCTCGTAGAGCTCGCCGACATCGGCCAGCAGGTCCGCGGTGGCGACGATCAGGGCGGTCGGGTTGAGCGCTCGGACGTGGCGGACCAGTTTTTCGTTGCTGGCGCCCTTGAGCAACGAATCCGGCACGCTGAGGATGACCAGCTCGGACTTGCCGACGCCGGCATGGAGCAGCGTGTCGGCATTGCTGATGTCGCCATAGATCACGTGCAGGCCGCGCGAAAGCAGGGTCTGGTACACATTCGGGTTGAAGTCGACCACCGTGATCTGCTCCAGGAGCGGCGGATTCTGCCGCTCGATCTCGGCCAGCAGCGCGCTCGCCGCACGGAAAAAGCCGAGGATGACGATGCGGCGAGCCTCGCCATGACCGCCCTCGTTCTCCTCCTCGGCATGGCCGTTGCCATGGTCGAGGTCGCGCAGGCCGATCCGCTTCAGGGGGCCGATCGCCCAACGGGTGATCTCGTCGCTGCGGGTCATCACGAAGGTCGAGACCACCGCCAGCACCACGAAGGCGAAGGAGGCTGCATTCGCCGTCTCGGCTGCGATGTGGTGGTCGGCGACGCCGGTCTGGATCACCACCAGCGAGAACTCGGAGATTTGCGCGAGGTTCAGAGCCGGCAACAGGCTGGCGCGCAGGCCCTGCTTCATCAGATAGAGCGGGGCGAAGGTGGTGACGAGGCGGCTCACCACCGTGAACGCCGCGATCAGCAAGGCAAGGCCGATCACGGAAAGGCCGGGCACGGGAATGGTCATGCCGAGCGCGACGAAGAACAGCGTGATGAAGAAGTCGCGAAGCGTGGTGACCTTGGCGGTGACGTCGAGCGCGTAAGGAAAGGTCGAGAGCGAGACGCCGGCGATCAGGGCGCCCATCTCGCGCGACAGCGACAGCCGCTCTGCGGTCTCGGCGACCAGGAAGCACCAGGCGAGCGCGCCGAGCAGGATCAGCTCGGGGCGGCGGGCGATCTGGTGAAACAGGCGCGGCAGCACGTAGCGGCTGACCAGCAGCGCGGCGGCGACCAGCACCGCGACGCGGCCGATCGAAAGCAGGATGACGCTGACCTGGAGATTGGCAAGGCTCGGCTGCACCGCCAGGAACAGGATGGCGAAGATATCCTGGAGCACCAGCACGCCGAGGGTGATGCGGCCGGGCAGCGTGTCGAGCTCGCGCTTCTCGTAGAGCACCTTGACGATGATGACGGTGCTCGACAGCGCGCAGGCGACGCAGAGATAAACCGCATCGAACTGGCCGCCGCCGAGCGACAGGCCGATGCCGACGAAGAACAGCACCCCGAGCAGGCAGCCGCCGACGAGCTGGCCGCCCGCCGCAAACAGGATCACCTTTCCCGCCCGCACGATCTTCTTCAGGTCGATCTCCAGGCCGATCATGAACAGCATGAAGATCAGGCCGAGCTCGGAGATGACGCTGATCGATTCCTGCGACTTGACCCAGCCGGCGCCGAATGGACCTATGCAGAAGCCGGCGATAAGGTAGGCCAGGATCAGCGGTTGCCTGGAGAAGTGGGCAAGCAGGCCCAGCATCCAGGCAAACAGGATACAGAGAGTGATGTCGCGAATGAGCTCGTGCATGCCAGATTGGTCCGTTTTGCCGCACCCTAGTGATCGAGTGCGGCGCGGCAAGCGAGCAATTCGTCACATGCGGATGGGGCTCGCCGTTGCAATGCTGCTATGCCCGCTCGCGCCCGCTCCGCCCGCGCTCGCGCAGCCCAAAGTCAATATCGAGCAGAGTTCTGCCGATTCGCTCACCGCGATGCCGAAGGACGAACTCGCCGTCTCCGGCGGATTCTACGTGCCGGCCTATTCCAGCGTGGCAATGAGCCAGGGCAAGCTGCGCGTCGATTTCTCGGTGACGCTGAGCATCCACAACGCCTCGGAGACCCAGGCGCTGGTGGTCAAGCGCATCGCCTATTTCGATACCGCAGGCAAGCAGGTCGAGAGCTATTTGAAGGCGCCGGTCGCGTTGAAGCCGCTCGCCACCGTCTCGATCTTCATTCCGACCGACGACGTGCGCGGCGGGACCGGAGCCAATTTCATCGTCGACTGGGCCGCAACAAGCGAGATCGCCGAGCCTGTGGTCGAGGCCTTGATGGTTGGCGGCGTCGCCAATGCACATTACGCTTTCATCAGCCAGGGCCGTCCGACCCGGACGGTCGGCAAGAAGTAAGCAAGAAGTACGACTGACCGGCGCAAAGCCGGCAGCCTGACAAGAATAGAACGAGGAACGCCCCATGTCGTCCAGCTTCGATTTCGCGCCCCTGTTTCCCGCAGGGCTGCCAGCCCCTTCTGCGCGCTGGACGGGCCTCGCCAAATACAGTTTTGTTGGCGGCAACAACGACTCCGAGCAGTTGCCGCTCGATCACTTGATCGAGGCGACCAACCTAGCTCTGCAACGCGAAGGCCGCTCACTCGCCACTTACGGGCTGGCACATGGTCCCCAGGGCTACCTGCCCTTGCGCGAATTCCTGGTGACAAAACTCAAGCGCGATGCCGGCATCAGCTGCACGGCCGACGATCTCCTGATCGTCTCCGGCTCGCTGCAGGCGCTCGACCTCGTCAACGCCACGCTGCTGACGCGCGGCGATACCGTGATCTTCGAGCAGGACAGCTATCAGGGCTCGTTGACCCGCTTGGCACGGCTCGGAGTCAACGTGGTTGGCATCCCCCTCGACAACGACGGCATGCGCATGGACGTGCTGGCCTCGACGCTGGCCGACCTCAAGCGCCGCGGCATCCGGCCGAAATACGTCTACACCATTCCGACGGTGCAGAACCCGACCGGCAGCATCATGCCGGAGGGCCGCCGCACGGAGTTGTTGCGGCTGTCGGCAGAATACGGCGTGCCTGTATTCGAGGACGACTGCTATGCCGATCTGGTCTGGTCAGGACAGCGGCCTCCGGCGATCTATGCGATGAGCCCGAACGGCGGCGTGATCCATATCGGCTCGTTCTCGAAGTCGATCGCGCCGGCTCTGCGCGTCGGCTTCATCGTCGCGCCCTGGGATGTGATGTCGCGGATGCTGGCACTGAAGACGGACGCCGGCTCCGGCGCACTGGAGCAGATGGTGCTGGCCGCCTATTGCAAGCCGCATTTTTCGACCCACGTGCCGGCCCTGACGAAGGCGCTGCGCACCAAGCTCGATACGCTGATGGAAGCCCTCAACGAGCAATTCGGGACGGCCGCCGAGTTCGAGGAGCCGAAAGGCGGCATCTTCCTGTGGGTGAAGCTGCCCGATCAGGTCGATACGTTAAAGCTATATCAGGCCGCGCTTGCCGCCGGCGTATCGATCAATCCGGGGCCGGAATGGTCGACCGACAAAAACCATTCCAGATCGCGGCTGCGGCTATGCTTTGCGAGCCCTTCGCATCAGCAGATCCGCGAGGGCGTCGCCGTGCTGGCCGAGATCTGCCGCAAGGAGTTCGGCGTGCCGGCCCGTAGCGCCAATGTGGAGAAGCGGGCCTAAGGCTCAGCCGATCTGGGGCTGGCTGCCGTGGATCGCGGAGGCCAGCCGCAGCAGCAGCACGATCGAGACGTTGCCCTTGCCGGCCTCGATCTGGGCGATGTAACGCTCGGAAATCCCGGAGCGGCGGGCAAGCTCCCGCCGCGACAGGTCGCAGCGCATGCGCGAGGACCTCAAGCGGTCGCCCAGCTCGGCCAGAAACGCGGTCTCGGAATAAGGCGGCACGGCACAGCTCCCCGGCAGCACCTCACCTGCGAAATCCCTGACTGATTCAGCATCGGTCCATCCAATCTCGCCTTCGGGAGCGCCATCCTACCCCGGAAGCGGCCGGCCTCATTGACGCGGATCAAATTCGCGCCCGAATGGCGGTCAGCGTGGACGATCGCGCGCGGGATGCTACACTTCGGAATTATTGGAGGTGGGGCTTTTCAGAACATGACGTGTTGTTTGAGCCGCTGGATCACGGCGGCGTTGCTGTGGCTTGCATTCACGCCAGCGGCCGGCGCCGAGACGCTTGCGGCGAGGGTCGAGCAATGGGGCCTGCTCGGCACATGGGCGGTCGATTGCGCGGCTCGGCCCGACCGCGACAAGGGCGCGCTCTTGACTTACGAGATCCGGAAGGACGAAAGGGTGATGTACCGGCGCAATTTCGGCGAGGCCAAGGACGACAACGAAGTGGTGTCCGCCACGGTCAGCGCCGAGGGCCTGCTCAATGTGATGGTGTACTTCCCGTCGCTGCGGCAGACACGCGAGTTCGGCCTGTTGCTATCGAAGCAAGGTAGCCTGCGCGCGATCTACAATCGCAGCGAACGCGGCGAATACACGATCAGGGACGGCAAATACGTCGCGACGGGCGCTCCGACGCCGCTGCAGCAACGCTGCGATTAACCACCTGAACATCCATTCAGAATTCTCCTGCGATTCCTCCGGAACGTTCACGCGAATGCGCTGTTTAGATTTGCATTCGATTGGAGGAGGACATCATGAAGAAGCTCGGTTATGTGGTTGCCGCTATCGGCGCGCTCGCGGTTGCATTGCCGACGCTCGCCAGCGCGGAGACGGTGGTGATCAACCGTGGTCATCACTACGGCCCGTATGGCGCCCGCGCCGAATACGGCATGCATCGCGATCACGGCTGGCATCGCGGTTGGTACCATCGCGATCGGGTCGTGGTGGTGAAGCGTGGTCACCGTCACCACTGGGACTAATGCGCAAGGCAATATGGAAATGGCCCCTCAGGGGGCCATTTCTTTGCGTGTTCGAAACGTTCGGCGAGGTCAGTCCCACGCCGGCGCGAAGCCGGGATTGACGCAGCGCCTATCCTTCGGCAGCGCGGCGATCTTGTTGCGGTCGGCCTCGTCGAGCGGGATCTTCAGCGCGTCGAGATTAGCCAGCTGGCTCTCGCGGCGTGAGGCCTTCGGGATCGCGGCGACGCCATCCTGGTCGAGCAGCCATTTCAGCGCGACCTGCGCAGCGGTCGCATTGTGCTTGGCGCCGATCTCGGCCAGCACCGGATCGGATGCGACGCGCCCCTGCGCGAGCGGACAATAGGCGACCAGCGGGATCGACTTGGCGTTGAGATAGGCCAGCACCTTCGATTGATCGAGCATGGCGTGATATTCGATCTGATTGCAGGCGATCGGCGCCTTGATGTCCTCGACCGCGATCTTGAGCAGCGCCGTGGTGAAGTTGGCGACGCCAATTGCCCGCGTGCGCCCCTCCTCCTTCAGCTTCATCAAGGTGTCGAACACCGGGCCCCAGCTCGCCGCCTTCGAGGGCCAGTGCACGAGATAGAGGTCGACATGGTCGAGCCTGAGCTTCGTCAGGCTGGCGTCGAAGGCGCGCCGGATGGCGTCGGGGCTGAGGTTCTCGTGCCAGACTTTGGTCGTGACGTGCAGCTCGCCGCGCGGCAGCCGGGCCGCGGTGAGCGCCGCGCCGATCGGTTCTTCGTTGCCGTACATCTCGGCGGTATCGATATGGCGATAGCCGATCGACAGCGCGCTCTCGACCGCCGCGCGGCAAGGATCGCCCTGCATGCGGAAGGTACCGAGGCCGAGCTTGGGCATGCTGATGCCCTGTGTCTTCAGATGATCCATGAAAAGGCTCCTGACATAGTTCAGCCCGCCGGAGGCCAGCAGCGATGCTGCGTGAGCAGACTCTTCGGTGATGGAAAAGAGGTGGCGGGAACGGACAGCATAGCGCGGGAGGTGGACGGCGGCCAATCAAGATCGGGTTAGCGACCTACGAATGCTGCGCCACCACGGCCGGGCGCGGCTGCGGCTGCGGCACGATGTCGACGGACCAGAGGTCGTGGTTGTCGACATCCTTCAGGGTCACTGTCATCACACCGCTGCGGCCGTCGATGTCGACCTTGCCGAAGAACTGCAATCCGAAACAGGGCGCCAAATTCTCGCCTTGCGCCTCGCTGCAGCCGTTCTGGTACATCGCGACCGGACCAAAGGTGTTGTCGAGCTCGCCAGGACCCCAGGTGCCGGCATGCAAGGGACCGGACACGAACTCCCAGAACGGTTCGAAGTCCTGGAATTGCGCCTTGTTCGGATCGTAGTAATGCGCGGCGGTGTAGTGCATGTCGGCGGTGAGCCAGACGATGTTGCGGATTCCGGCGCGCTTGATGGACGCGAGAAGATCGGCGATCTCGTGCTCGCGCCGGTCGGGCGGCCCATTGCCGAGCGCGACGGCATCGAGACTGATGAGGCCGATCGGCAAATCGGCAGCGATCACCTTCCAGGTCGCGCGCGAGGCGGCGAGCTCGCGCTTCAGCCAGGCGAGCTGCTCGGCACCCAAAATCCAGCCGCGGTGATCGTCGCCCTTGTTCCAGCTATCGTCGCGAAAACTGCGCATGTCGATCATAAAGACGTCGAGCAGCGGACCATAGGCGATCTTGCGATAGACCCGCGCCTTTCGCGCGCCGACGTCGCGGATCGGCATGAAGTCGAAGAAGGCGCGGCGGGCGCGCGCGACCAAGCGCGGGGTGCCGTCATCCTCATGGCCGGCCCCGTCATAGCTGCCGGTCGGCGACCAGTCGTTGGTGACCTCGTGGTCGTCCCACTGCGCGAACATCGGCACCTCGGCGTGGAAGGCGCGGAAGTGCTGGTCGAGATGGTTGTATTTGTAATTGCCGCGGAACTGCGCCAACGTGTGTGCGACCTCGGATTTCTCCTCGGTCACGACATTGCGCCAAATCTCGCCGTTCGGCAGCTTCTGCTCCGAGGGAATCGTGCAGTCGGCATAGACGTGATCGCCGGAGTGGATGAAGAAGTCCGGGCGATTGTCGAGCATGGTGCGATAGCTGCGGTAGCCCCCGCGCGATGTGTCGGTGCCCCAGCCCTGCCCCGCGGTATCGCCGGACCACAGGAACGAGATCGACCGGCCGGCAGCCGGCGCTGTGCGGAAATGGCCGATGCGGCTTTCGCCGGCGATGCCGGTCGCGATATCGTCGAAGCGCACGCGATAGAAGATGTCCTGCCCGAGGGGCAGATCGTTCAGCAGCAGTTTTGACGTGAGATCAGCGTCGCGCAATGCATCGCTCGAAGCCGACGCAATAATGGTCTTGAAGCTTTCGACGGTCGAGTAGTCCACCTGCATGCGCGCCGGCCGGTCGGCGCGCGCCCAGATCACGGCGGAGTCATCCGAGACGTCGCCGGACTGGATGCCGCCTGTGATCTGCGGACGGTCGGCGGCGCGGCTGAGGTGTGGCTTTGCGAGCGCGGCGACGGCGAGGCTGGAGGTGGAGCGGACCAGGAATTGCCGCCGGGTCCAGGCGCGCGAGGCGCGGAGCGATGCCATTCAGGAAACCTTCGTCGAATCGCGACGGAAGGTGCCTGCGTCGTTTGACCCCCGGCTTACGGTTTCTTGACCCCGGGCCTACGGTTTTACGACGTGCGGATGACGGCTCGGAACTGACCTAAAGCATGATCCGGAAAAGTGCGAAGCGGTTTTCCGAAAAGATCACGCTCAAACAACAACCTAAAGCGCGATGATGATTCATCCTCATCTCATCGCGCTTTAGCGCTTCCAGTTGCAGATGCCACCCGAGCGGCAAGGCCAGGTCTGGATGCGAGTGTCCATCGCCTGCGCGTCGAGCGGATTGCCGTGGCGATGCGCGAGCTTGGTGCGCGCTGCGCCGCGTGGCTGCGCGGGCTTGGCGTGCGCGACCTTGACCTTCGGCTCCGACACGCGCACGCGTTCGGCGGCGACCTTCTTCGGCACGTCGACCGGCTCGGCGTGCGCCTGCGCCTCATTGCCGCCGCGCGCCTCCAGCGCGACCGGCGTGAAGTGGGTTTCCGGCCCGAGCCGCTTCGGCGACAACACCGCCTTCGAAAGATCGAGGCCGAGATATTCGTTTGGCTTGTAGTCGTCAGCGCGCGCGATGCCGCCCCATGCGAGCACGAGGGCGACGGCAACGGCAAAAGGAACGCTCTTCAGGACCATGGACGCCTCCTGAAATTGATTGTTAAGAGGTAATTTACCTCTACTTAGGGGGCGTCGCGCGCAATTCCAGCGGTCAACTGCCGCCGTGGTTAAGGAGTTTGGCGGTGTCAGGCGACCTTTTTCGCCGTTCCCATCCCCTCGAGGAACCCCATCAGACGGTTGCGGATGATGGTTTCAGCCTCGGCCATGATGCGATCGACGAGTTCCTTGCAGGTGGGGATGTCGTGGATGAGGCCTGCGACCATGCCGCAGCTCCAGGCACCCGCATCCATCTGCCCCTCCAGCATGATCCTGGGATAGACGCCCGCGACCTGGTCGTGAATGTCGTCGATCTTCAGCTTGTCGCCCTTCTCGCGTTCGATCTCGAGCAGGCGGTCGACATTGGCGTTCTTCAGCACGCGCTCGGTGTTGCGCAAGCTCCGCATGATCAGGCGGGTGTCGAGCTCGGTCGCCGCGACAAGAGCGTTCTTCACGTTCTGATGCACCGGCGCTTCCTTGGTAGCGATGAAGCGCGTGCCCATGTTCATGCCGGCCGCACCCAGCGACAGCGCCGCAACGAGGCTGCGCCCATCGGCCATGCCGCCGGAGGCGACGAACGGGATCTTCAGTTCCTCCGCTGCGCGCGGCAGCAGGATCATGTTGGGAATGTCGTCCTCGCCGGGATGGCCGCCGCACTCAAAACCGTCGACGCTGACGGCGTCGCAGCCGATCCGCTCCGCCTTCAAGGAATGGCGCACCGAGGTGCATTTATGGATGACCTTGATGCCGGCCGCCTTCAGCGCGGACATATAGGCTTCCGGGCTGCGGCCCGCGGTCTCCACACTCTTCACCCCGCCTTCGACGATGGCCGCGATGTATTCCGGATAAGGCGGCGCGGCGAAGGTCGGCAGGAAGGTGAGGTTCACGCCGAACGGCTTGTCGGTCATGTCGCGGCAGCGTGCGATCTCTTTTGCCAGCAGCTCCGGCGTCTTCTGCGTGAGACCGGTGATGATGCCGAGCCCGCCGGCATTCGAGACGGCGGCAGCCAGCGCCGCAAAGCCGACGAAATGCATCCCGCCCTGGATGATGGGGTGCTCGATGCCGAACAGTTCGGTAATCGCGGTCTTCACTTAAGTTACCTCCCGGAGTTTCGGTTTGTGTTTGGGTCAGTGTAGCCGGAGCTTTGCGCCGCGGTCACCATTTCTCTCCGAGCGGCCGTTGGCTCAATGCCCCCGCGCCGGCGCGCCCAGCTCAATCGAGCGCAGCACAGCGGCGGTCGGGATCATCAGCACGGCGACGATAGCAAGCGTCCAGAACACGTCGATATAGGCGAGCAAGTCGACCTGCTGCTGCAGGGTGCGGCCGACCCAGGCGACCGCCTGCGAGGCCGCATCGCTCGCGTTCGAGCCCTGAGCCTGGAAGAAGCGTGTCATCGTCTCGATGGTCTGCTGGTAGCCGAGATCCGACGGCCCGGCATGCTCGATCAGGCGGCTCTGATGGAATTGCTGGCGCTGCGCCAGAATTGTCTGCGCCAGTGCGACCCCCATGGAGCCGCCAATGTTGCGGGCGACGTTGATCAGCGCGGAGGCCTGATTGGTCTTGTCGGGCGGCACGCCGTCATAGGACGCGGTCGTGACCGGCAGGAACAGGAAAGGCAGACCGAGGGCGAGGAAGATGCGCGACATCGCAGCATAGCCGTAGGTAATGTCGCCGGTGAGCCCTGTGAGATGCCACATCGAGAAGGCGACAATGACAGCGCCGAACATGATCAGATATTTCGGCTGCACGCTGCCGACGAGGCGGCCGACCACCGGCATCAGCACCAGAGTCGCGATTCCGCCCGGTGACAAAGCGAGACCGGCCAGCATCGCCGTGTAGTTCAACTCGGTCTGCAGCAATTGCGGCAGGAGTTGCGTCGTGGAGATCAACACCGCGCCGGTGCCGAGCATGACCAGGAAGCAGGCGGCGAACTGGCGGCGGCCGAGCAGGCGGAGATCGACGATGGGATCCTCACGCGTCAGCTCCCACGGGATCAGCGCAAGCAGTGACACGGCCGAAAGCACCGCGAAGAACACGATCACGTTCGAGCCGAACCAGTCGTTGCGCTGGCCTTCGTCGAGCACGTATTCGAGCGAGCCCAGCCCGATCGCGACCAGCAGGAAGCCGATATAGTCGACCCGCAGCCCCTTGCTCAGCAGCTTCTCCCTCTCCTCCTCTGCACCCGACGGCTCCTTGACCAGTGTGCCGACCAGTAACAGCGACAGCATCCCCATGGGGACATTGATCAGGAACACCCAGTGCCAGGTATAGGTGTCGGTGATCCAGCCGCCGAGCGTCGGTCCGATCACCGGCGCGACCACGACGGCGACGCCATAGATCGCAAAGGCCTGGCCGCGCTTGTGCGGCGGAAAGGAGTCGGCGAGGATCGCCTGCTCGCTGGTCGCCATGCCGCCGCCTCCAAGGCCCTGAAGGATGCGGAACAGTACCAGCGACTGCAAATTCCAGGCGAAGCCACACAAAAGCGAGGAGACAGTGAAGGTCGCAACGCAGATCATGTAGAAGCGCTTGCGGCCGATCACGGTCGACAGCCAGCCCGAGATCGAGAGCACGATGGCGTTGGCTACGAGATAGCTGGTGACGACGTAGGTGCTCTCGTCGATGCCGACGGCAAGCCCACCGGCGATGTGGCGCAAGGCGACGTTTGCGATGGTGGTGTCGAGCACCTCCATGAAGGTCGCGATCGAGACGACGAACGCGATGAGATAAGGATTATGACCGCCCGCCGCCGAGCGCTCCGGCGACCAACCTGCAGCGGACGCGCCTCCTTGCGCCGTGTCCGTCATCGCACCCTGGTCCAGGGCACAACCGACATGCCGGGACCGACAGGCAGATCCGCCGGCCAGCTGTCGACCACGATCTTCACCGGCACGCGCTGCACCACCTTGACGTAATTGCCGGTGGCGTTTTCCGCCGGCAGCAGGCTGAACGCGGTGCCGGAGCCGGGCTGCACGGACTCGACATGGCCGGTCAGCTTACGCCCGGGATAGGCGTCGATGCGGATCTCGACCGGCTGGCCCGGCCGCATGTCGTTGAGCTGCGTCTCCTTGTAGTTGGCGACGATCCAGACCTCGTCAGGCACGAACATCATCAGGCTCTGTCCCGCAGTGACGAAAGTTCCCTTGGCGCCGCTGAGCTTGACGACGCGGCCGGACTGCGCCGCAACGACGCTGGTATATTGCAGGTTCAGCTTGGCCTGATCGAGCTGCGCCTGCGACTGCTCGAGCTGCGCCCGGGCACCCTCGAGCTGCGCTTGCAGCGTCTTGATGCCCACTTGCGCGGCGGTCACAGCGGTCTTCGCGCGTTCATTGTTGGCCTGCTGCGCCTGAAGATCGGAGCGGGTCTGCTGCTGGCGCTGCACCGTGCCGGCGCCCTTCTCGACGAGATCCTCGGCGCGCGCGAATTCCTCCTGCGAGAACTGAAGCTGGGCCTGGGCCTGTTCGAGCTGCGCCTGAGCCTGCTTGATCTGCTCCTGCTGCGAAACGATCTGCGCCTCGACATTCGCGATGTTCGCCTTGGCAACCGCGACCTGCGCATTGGCCTGATCGACGGCGATGCGATAGTCGCGCTCGTCGATCCTGGCGAGAAGGTCGCCGGCATTGACATGCTGGTTGTCCGTGACCGGAACGTCGCTGACGTAGCCGCCGACTTTCGAGGCCACGGAAAAGCTGCGCGCGGCGACGAAGGCATCGTCGGTGGACTCATAGTGGCGCACCTGGAGCCAGTAGAGCAGTCCGCCGATCAGGGCCGCGAGCAAAACGATGGCGCCAACGGTTGCCAGCAGCCAATGCTCGCGAAGCCGAGCGCGCAGCGACGGCGTCTCGGCCGACCGATCCTTGACGTCGCGGGTCTGATCAGGCGATGTGTTCGGAGCTTCCTTCGCCCTCTGCGGCTGCTCCGCGGACGGCCCACGCTCCCGTGTTTGAGCATCCACGGCGACCACCTTTCCAGGGGACTAAACTGACGGCAGAGCGGCGAAAGGCTCATGCGCCGCGAGCCCAACTACATCCCCAAGGCATGGTTCCGGCCTTCGAGAGCATCACCGCCATTCGTGATTGCACTGCTCGAGAAGGAAGCGCGGCACCGCGCGCGCTTATCTCGAATGCCGTCGTCGTGCACTTTGCTCAATGTGTCTTCGTCTCCTGCCACTTCTCGAGGTCGGGTTTTACTTCGCCCGACTTTTGCTCCTTCTCCGGATTGCCCTTCCACGGCTTGTCCGTCTGGGCATGCGATCCCCAGTCGTTCTGCTGCCGGGGATCGTCGGTGGGCCGTTCCTTGCTCATCGAGCTCCCTTTCCGTGAAACCGCTAAACGAAGGGAACGCCGTAGTAGGAGTTGATGCCGCGAACTGTGGCGTCATCCGCCCAGTTCCAATCACTCCGTTCGCCGTATTTCGGCGCGCCCTTCAGCTCCTTGGTGGTAATGCCGGTGACATAACCGCCAAGCTCGGTGTCGTATTTCAGCGACTGCCAGGGCAGCGGATAATGGTCGTTGCCAAGGCCCAGGAAGCCGCCAAAGCCGAGCACGGCGTAAGAGACCTTGCCGCTGACCTTGTCGATCATCACGCGTTCGATCGAGCCGATCTTGTTGCGATCCGCGCCATAGACCGATGTTCCCTCGACTTTGTCGCTGCCGATCAAACGGCCCATCTCGTTTTGGTCCAGTTCGCGTTGATTCAACATCTCAATTCTCCACTCAGCCAGTGTGGAGACAACCCGGATAGGTGAGCGATCGTTCCTGCTTGTTCCGCGAGTGCGGGAACATCGCCTGACACGGCCGGTTCTCTCAATTTCAAGCCCTGGCAACGAAGAGCGGCCCCATGACGTCCCAGACCGTCTCCGACTTCATCGTTCAACGTTTGCATCAATGGGGCGTGCGCCACCTCTTTGGCTATCCCGGCGACGGCATCAACGGCGTATTCGGTGCCCTGCAACGTGCTGAGGGCAAAATCGGTTTTGTCCAAGCGCGGCATGAGGAGATGGCCGCCTTCATGGCCACGGCCTACGCGAAGTTCTCCGGCCAACTCGGGGTCTGCATCGCAACTTCGGGCCCCGGCGCCTCCCATCTCGTCACCGGCCTCTACGATGCCCTGCTGGATCACCAGCCCGTGCTCGCGATCGTCGGTCAGCAGGCACGCAATGCACTGGGCGGACACTATCAGCAGGAACTCGATCTCGTCTCGATGTTCAAGGATGTGGCTGGCGCCTACGTCATGCAGGCATCCTCGCCAGCGCAAATCCGGCATCTGATCGATCGATCGATCCGGATCGCGCTGGCCCGTCGGACGCCAATGGTGATCATCCTGCCCAACGATATCCAGGAGGAGCCGTACGAGGATCCGCTGCGCGCTCACGGCACCCTGCACTCTGGCATCGGCTACAGCGCTCCAAGCATCAAGCCTCGTGACGCTGACCTCGACCGGGCGGCAGAAGTGCTCAACGCCGGCAAAAAGGTCGCGATGCTTATCGGCGCCGGCGCGCTTCATGCCACCGAGGAGGTGATCGCGGTCGCCGATCGGCTATCGGCCGGCTGCGCCAAGGCGCTGCTCGGCAAGGCTGCGCTACCCGATGACCTGCCCTGGGTCACCGGCTCGATCGGCCTGCTCGGCACCGAGCCCAGCTACAACATGATGATGGAATGCGACACGCTGCTGATGGTCGGCTCCGCCTTTCCCTATGCCGAATTCCTGCCGAAGGAAGGCGCGGCGCGCGGCGTGCAGATCGACATCGACGCCAGCATGATGTCGATCCGCTTTCCCATGGAGGTCGGCCTCGTCGGCGATGCCGCCGAGACGCTGCGCGCCCTGCTGCCGCGACTGAAACCCAACAGCGACGGCGCCTGGCGCCAGGGCATCGAAGACGACGTCGCGAAATGGTGGAAGACGCTGGATGATCGTGCACATCAGCCCGCAGCACCGGTCAATCCGCAGCTCGTCGCCTGGGAGTTGTCTCCGCGCCTGCCCGACCGCGCCATCGTCACCAGCGATTCCAGCTCCTGCGCCAACTGGTTCGCGCGCGACCTGAAGATGCGCCGCGGCATGATGGCCTCGCTCTCCGGCGGCCTCGCCTCGATGGGCGCCGCGGTGCCCTATGCGCTCGCCGCGAAATACTCCCATCCCGACCGCCCCGTGATTGCACTGGTCGGCGACGGCGCCATGCAGATGAACAACATGGCCGAGCTGATCACCGCCGCGAAGTATTGGCGCGGCTGGAAGGATCCGCGCTTCATCGTCTGCGTCTTCAACAACGAAGACCTCAACCAGGTGACGTGGGAGCAGCGCATCATCAACGGCGATCCAAAATTCGAGGCATCGCAGCGCATACCAAACGTGTCTTATTCGCGCTTTGCCGAGTTGATCGGCCTCTCCGGCATCTACGTCGACAGCCCGCAGCTGCTGGGCTCGGCTTGGGAGCAGGCGCTGGCGAGCGAGATGCCGGTGGTGCTGGAGGTGAAGACCGACCCCGAAGTGCCGCCGCTGCCGCCGCACATCACGTTGCAGCAGGCGAAGAATTTCTCGCTCGCCTTGATGAAGGGCGATCCCAACGAGAGCGGAATGATCAAGGGGGCGGCGCGGCAGATGTTGGAAAAGATCCTGCCTGGAAAGGAATGAGGTGAAGCATGAGCGATTTCCGCGATATCCAGCACGGCGTCAATGATCCCGTGGATGGCGTCGACGTCAAGCGGCAGATCAACGACAACCAGACGCCGCATGAACGGGCACAACGCCATGCAGACGTACGTGCCGAGGCCACCGCCTTGCCGACCGAGCCGTTTCTGCCCGAACGGCTTCGGCGCAAGCCGACCGATCCCATCAATCCGCGCACCGGGCGCCACCCCACGGATTAGCCGTTAGGAACCTCGGCCCCTGCGGGGTGTTGGTCGGCGCAACGTCGCGCGGCGAGAGGCTGCGCGCTCAATCGAAGGGACCGGACCATGAAACGTACCATTATCGCCCTCGCTTGCGTGCTTCTCGCAGGCCCCGCGCTCGCCCAGTCCCTTGGTGAGAAGACCGGCGTCAATTCGGCGCTTGGCGTCGCGCCTGCGACCGCCGACTTCGTCAAGGAGGTCGCCATCAGCGACATGTTCGAGATCGAATCGAGCAAGCTCGCGGAGCAGAAGGGCAACGCGCAGGAGAAGAGTTTTGCGCAGCAGATGGTGACGGACCACACCAAGACCAGCAGTGAACTGAAGGGCCTTGTCAGCGGCGGCAAGGTGCAGGCGACCCTGCCGACAGCACTCGACAGCTCGCACCAGAGCAAGCTCGACAAGCTCAAGAGCGCGAACGGAAGAGACTTCAGCTCGGATTACAATTCCTACCAGGTCAGCGCCCACGAGGACGCGGTCTCACTGTTTGAGCGCTATGCCAAGGGCGGCGATAATTCCGAGTTGAAGGGTTGGGCCGGCAAGACGTTGCCGGCGCTCAAGCACCACCTCGACATGGCCAAGGAGCTCGGCAAGGCGCCTAGCGTCGGTCAGTCCAAGTAAACATCGTCCGATGACGCCGGCCCTGCCGGCGTCCTCCCGATTTGCAACGACGCCTCTCTCCGCGCATTGGACTCGCAAAGATCGCGGAGACGGTAATGGCGGCGCCACGATGGAGAAGCTCGAAAAATTCGGCGGCATGACGCCGCTCGGCCGTCCCGGCCAGCCCGCGGAGCTGGCCTCGATCTACGTGCAGCTTGCCGCGGCCGACGCAAGCTATGCGATCGGCCAGGTCTATGGCGCTGCCGGTGGATCGGGGCAGCCGTAACGCGAGGAACCTTCGCTGTCATCCAAGCTTTACAATAGTGTCAGGAAGGACATCGCGCCTGCAGACCGATGGCATCAGTAAGCGTCAAACCTACCCGGATCGACACCGCGATCGCGAATGAGATCGCCGACCGCACCAATTCAGGTCTCGAGCACACCGCGCAAACGCTAACCTGGGCCGCCGACGAGCACGTGCTGCTCGCGCTGGCCGCAGCGGCGTGGCTCTATACTCATATTCGGAAGCCGCAACAGCGGCCTATTGCCAACCACGTTCTGGCGGTTTCGGTAGCGACTGCCGTTTTACCTCATATCCTGAAATCCGTGTTCGATCAGATCAGGCCAGATCGGCTGACCCTGCGCGGACACCGCCATGGGATTCCAATCTCAGGACAGGCGCGCAACGCCTTCCCTTCCGGTCACGCGGTCCATATGGGCGCACTTGCCTCGGCGGCGGGCTTGCTGCCGAAGACGCCACGTCGGTTGGTGCGCACGGTCGCGGTCGCGCTTTCGCTGACGCGGATTGCAGTGCTCGCGCATTGGGCGAGCGACGTGGTCGCAGGTTTCGCGCTGGGCGCGGCCGTGGAGAGACTGATGCGGCCATGGACGCTGAGCAGATCGGGGAGCGGAAAAGACAAATTGCGGGCGCCATGACCGAATATCTCCTGCGCTTCATCGCCGGCGGCCTGATCGTTTCCGTGTTCGCGATTTTCGGCGACATGCTTCGGCCAAAGACCTTTGCCGGGCTTCTGAGCGCGGCGCCGTCGGTTGCGCTGGCCACCCTTGGCATCGCCGTCGTCCAGCACGGCCCGCACTATGCTGCGGCCGAAAGCTGGACGATGATCTATGGCGCGGTCGCCCTCGCCTGTTACAGCCTCGCCGTTTGTCAGGTGCTGATGAGGTCTCGTCTCGGCGCGCTCGCCGCCACGATCCTCGCCTTTGGCGCCTGGCTCGTGGTCGCCTTCGGTCTGCTCGCGGGCTTCGGAGGTGCTGCCTGATGCTGGTCAAGCTGTCTTCATCGGTGTTGAAGCAGACGCGTTGGTACGAATACGCCGTTCGCTTCGTACTCGGCGGCTTCGCGACAGTGCTCGCGGGATTGCTCGGCTCGCATTTCGGCGTCTCTGTCGGTGGGCTCTTTCTCGCGCTCCCCGCGATCTTCTGCGCCAGCGCAACGCTGGTCGAAAGCCATGAACGCCGCACCAAGGAGAAGGCCGGTCTCAGCGGCCGGCGACGCGGCCAAGAGGCGGCCGCGCTCGACGCTGCCGGCGCCGCTTGGGGAAGTATCGGTCTTGTGGCATTCGCCGCCGTCTTCCATCTCACCGTAGCGGCAAGCGTCGCTGGTGCCTTCATTGCCGCCCTGACGGCGTGGGCCGTCGTCGCGGTGTCGGCGTGGTGGCTCAGGCGGAAGCTCCGCATCGTATCCCATCACGCACGACAGTCCCGCCGCAGGTCATCTGCGAAGAATCTCCGGTTCTTCTCGTAACGACAGGAATTCGTGCATCTCGGCTGCGGTGCGCAGCTGCTCAAGCCGTGCAGCGACGATGTCGCGCTGCATACCGAGGGGCAGGTTCGCCAGCTCATGCTCGAGCCGACATTTCTGTGCCTCGATGCGCTCCATGAAAGTGTGTGGCACAGACCGTTTACGCATTTCGCATCCCCGACGATTGGGGCTTCGGTGGTTGCAGGCCGGGCTGACGCCTTTGCCGCATCTTGTGGAACTCGGGCAGAGTTAGTTTGTTGAGTAGACTGCTCAACTTACTCATTCTGGGTGATCGATCATGAACGACCTTCGCGCTGAGCGGCTCCAGGTCATGCTCTCGCCGGAAGAGTTGGCCGCCATTGACGATTTCCGGTTCAGGCATCGCATGCCGACGCGGGCGGCAGCGGTCCGCGAACTGCTCAGGTTCGGACTGGACGCCGCGGGCGTCGACGCAGCGGCTGGCGTGAAGTCGAGCAGCTACGGCGTGTTCGGCCGCGGACCTGACGGACATATGCAGGAAGATCCCGAGAGCGGCACCGAGGACTGACCTGTAAAGGCCCGTCCACAAGCAAACGGCCCCGGCACGGTGGGTGCCAGGGCCGTCCTTGGAGATTGCTTCCGGCGCACCGGGGGCATGACAACCGGAAGCAACCTGTCGACTCTTCCCGCCAGGATTGGTTCCTTGCGAGAAACTCGTCTATTCTGCGAGCATGATCTCTCCGGAAAACCGCTCGACACGTTCCCGGATGATGCTCTAACCCGTCGGAGCGTCGCCGGAATCGTCCGGCATCACGCCGGAGCCCGGTGTCTTACTTTTGTCGTTCAGCTTGGGATCGCGCGTCGCCTCCCGCGACGGAGACCCTTGCGGATCCGTCTTTTGCACGGACTGCGCACGCCGCTTGTCGCGTGGCTGCTCCTCCGCCCGCTGATCCTTGACGATACCGTGGTCGGAATGGGCCATGATGTGCTCTCGCTTCTCCTGATGCGTCGAAGCGCTTACGCCTCGCGGCGCCGAATGTTCCGGCGAGATGTTAACTGCGCGCCGCGTGGACCGCAGCCGATGCATTTTCATGATGCACCTGCCGCACCGTCGTCACCGTCGCGAACGCGACCGAGACGCCAAAGGCGAGAATGAGCGAAAGAAGAGCCAGACGTGGACGTGGAGCCATCGCAAACCTCCTTCTGGAATCGAAAAGTCAACGCGATCGACTGTTCCTGAATAATCCTGAATTGATCGCTTGCATTCCGTGAGCGGCCTCACACGCAGATTCACGAAAACGAGAGCGTCACGCATCCTGCTTTCGAGGGGTGCGAACCGCAACGGGCGGGACCTCGCCGTCGAGCCAGTCCTGCTCGTTCGCGAGCGCCGTCCATGCCTCCGCCATGCGCGAAAAGCGTTTGTGAGCCGGCTGTCCTTCGGCCCGCTCGGCGAGCTGAAGGCAATTGTCGGCGTTATCCCTGAAAATATCAGACTGTTTCATCAACAACAAATTAGGGACGGAACCTTCGCGCCGCAACCGCCCTTACCGGATCGTAACATCTTGCGGAACTTCGCCTGCCATCCGCCATTGGATATGCATGCGGATTCTTGTCGCGATAGCCCTGGCCTTCATCAGCACTGCGGCGCTTGCCGACAGCACCGGCGAGCGCAGGCCGGGCGGCCGAGCGCCGACCGCAACCGAGATCATCAGCGACCTCTACACGTTCAGCCGCTTCCAGCAGGTCCTGCTGGAGAGCACCGACCTGAAAGGCAATGCCGAGGTCAAGAACCTCGCCGCCCTGCGTGCCGAAGAAGCGGTCCAGCGCGACAAGGCCCTGAAGCAGATTCAGGAAGCGATCGGCACTGAACCGCGCGTCGCCAAGACGACCCCCGCGAGTGCGAGCCTCGTCCAGCCCTGGGCCTCGGACGGGCCGACTTACGTCAGAAGCTTCTATGCCGCGCAGATCCCCGAGTATGAATCGGTCATCGACCTGCTCGAATGCTATCTCAAGGCGCCCGACAATGCCGCGCTTGCAGCGTTCGCGCGTGAGCAGCTTCCGATGTTGCGCTCGCAGGTCAGGGACGCCGAGCGCACCATGGCGGACAAGTAGGCCCCCCTTTACTTGTCGTTCGGGTGACGTTGCTGGCTCTCCGGCCGAACAGTGCGGTTGCTCTCCGGCATCATGTCCCGGCCTGCATCCCCATTGTCATCCTTGCCGCCCGAGCTCGAGGTGCCGCTACCGCTGGGGTTCGACCGGGTCGACGTACCCGTGGTCGGCGTATCCGCATGTGGGGTGGCGGAGCTTGCGGCGGGATCGCCGGTCGCGGCGCCGCGACCGCTGGGCGCACCGCCTTGCGCGAACGCCGATCCGGCAAACAACATCACGGTCACGATGACGGCAAATGCTGCTTTCATATGCGCTCTCCCTGGATTTGCGGGCTAACGGCAGGGCCGTCGCTCCGTTCTGGAAGCCGATGGCCGAGTCCGGAAGCCAAGTCCCTGAAGCCAAGTCCCTGAAGCCAGGTCCCTGAAGCCAGGTCCCTGAAACCGGCACATGGAAACGTATCTTCCGTCCGTATCTTCCATCCGGAAAAATATTGGAACCGGACGGAACCATTCCAAATGGTCGCGATTGTATCACTTGGGCTGAACAAAGCAGGTTCCATTTCCTGGCGTCGCAACCTTGGCGCTTGATTTCGAATTGGGCTTGACGCTCTATTTTGATCATTGCGTCTTGCCTGGGATTCGGCCGATGCCTGCGGGGGAATCAATATGAGCGACCTCGATCCCGGAACTGCATCACGCTCCGGTCGTCGCGGCCCAAAGCCAAAGACCAACGGCATGTCGGAGCCGGATTCCCGGGCAGAATTGCTGCTCGCCCTCCAGGCCATGCGCAGCGGCGATTTCTCGGTGCGCATGAGCGGCGACTATCTCGGCATCGACGGCAAGATCGCCGACACTCTTAACGAAATCATCGCCGCAAACCAGCGCATGGCGCAGCAGCTCGAGCTGGTCGGCCAGGTGGTGGGCCGCGAGGGCAAGACGCGGCAGCGCGTGAAGTTCGGTCTCGCCTCCGGCTCCTGGGCCGACATGGAAGGATCGGTCAACACATTGATCGACGATCTGTTGTGGCCGACCCGCGAGGTGACGCGCGCGGTCGCAGCCGTGGCGCAAGGCGACCTGCTCCAGACCGTCAAGCTCGACGTCGATGGCCGCCCCCTGCGCGGCGAATTCCTGCAGTCGGCGACCATCGTCAACACCATGATCAAGCAGCTCGGCGTGTTCACCTCCGAGGTGACGCGCGTCGCGCGCGAGGTCGGCACCGAGGGCAAGCTCGGCGGACAGGCCCAGGTACCGGAAGTGACCGGCGTCTGGAAGGACCTGACCGAGAGCGTCAACTCGATGGCGAACAACCTGACCAATCAGGTTCGCAACATCGCCGAGGTGACGATCGCGGTCGCCAACGGAGACTTGTCCAAGAAGATCACCGTCGACGTCCGCGGCGAGATCCTTCAGCTCAAGGAAGCCATCAACACGATGGTGGACCAGCTCCGCTCCTTTGCCTCGGAAGTGACGCGCGTGGCGCGCGAGGTCGGCACCGACGGCAAGCTTGGCGGACAGGCGATCGTGCCGGGCGTCGCCGGCACCTGGAAGGACCTCACCGACAGCGTCAACGCGATGTGCGGCAACCTCACCGCACAGGTCCGCAACATCGCCAACGTGACCACCGCTGTGGCGCGCGGCGATCTGTCCCGCAAAATCACCGTGGACGTGCGCGGCGAAATCCTGGAGCTGAAAGACACCATCAACACCATGGTGGACCAGCTCAACTCGTTCGCCTCCGAAGTGACGCGCGTCGCCCGCGAGGTCGGCACCGAAGGCAAGCTCGGCGGCCAGGCCCAGGTGCCCGGTGTCGCCGGTACCTGGAAAGACCTCACCGACAACGTCAACTTCATGGCGTCGAACCTGACCGCGCAGGTCCGCAACATCGCCGACGTCGCCACCGCGATCGCGGGCGGCGATTTGTCGAAGAAGATCACGGTGAATGTGTCGGGCGAGATCCTTCAGCTGAAGGAAACGCTCAACACCATGGTCGACCAGCTCAACGCCTTTGCCGGCGAAGTCACGCGCGTCGCGCGCGAGGTCGGCACCGAGGGACGGCTCGGCGGCCAGGCCAACGTGCTCGGCGTCGCCGGCACCTGGAAGGACTTGACGGAAAGCGTCAACTCGATGGCGTCGAACCTGACAGCGCAGGTTCGCAACATCGCCGAGGTGACGACGGCGGTCGCCGGCGGCGATTTGTCGAAAAAGATCACCGTCGATGTCCGCGGCGAAATCCTGGAGCTGAAAGACACCATCAACACCATGGTGGACCAGCTCAACGCCTTCGCCGGCGAAGTCACGCGCGTCGCCCGCGAGGTCGGCACCGAAGGCAAGCTCGGCGGTCAGGCCCAGGTTCGCGGCGTCGCCGGCACATGGAAGGATTTGACGGACTCGGTCAACTCGATGGCCTCGAACCTGACCGGCCAGGTCCGTAACATCGCCGAAGTCGCGACCGCGGTCGCCAAGGGCGACTTGTCCAAGAAGATCACCGTCAACGTATCCGGCGAAATCCTTCAGCTGAAGGAGACGCTCAACACCATGGTCGACCAGCTCAACGCCTTTGCCGGCGAAGTCACGCGCGTCGCGCGCGAGGTCGGCACCGAAGGCAAGCTCGGCGGTCAGGCGCAGGTGCCGGGCGTCGCCGGCACCTGGAAGGACCTCACCGACAACGTCAACTCGATGGCGGGCAACCTCACCGCCCAGGTCCGCAACATCGCCGAGGTCGCGACCGCGATCGCCGGCGGCGACTTGTCGCGCAAGATCACGGTGGACGTGCGCGGCGAGATCCTCCAGCTCAAGGACACCCTCAACACGATGGTCGACCAGCTCAACCGCTTCGCGGGCGAGGTGACGCGCGTGGCGCGCGAGGTCGGCACCGAAGGCCGTCTCGGCGGCCAGGCCAACGTGCCCGGCGTCGCCGGCACCTGGAAGGACCTCACTGACAGCGTCAACTCGATGGCGGGCAACCTCACCGCCCAGGTCCGCAACATCGCCGAGGTGACGACCGCCGTGGCACGCGGCGATCTGTCCCGCAAGATCACCGTGGACGTGAAGGGAGAAATCCTGGAGCTGAAAAACACCATCAACACCATGGTGGACCAGCTCAACGGCTTTGCCGGCGAAGTGACGCGCGTGGCGCGCGAGGTCGGCACCGAAGGCAAGCTCGGCGGCCAGGCCGAGGTGCCCGGCGTTGCCGGCACCTGGAAGGACCTCACCGACAACGTCAACTTCATGGCCTCAAACCTCACCGCCCAGGTCCGCAACATCGCCGAGGTCGCGACCGCGATCGCCGGCGGCGACCTCTCGAAGAAGATCACGGTGGACGTGCGCGGCGAGATTTTGTTGCTCAAGGACACCTTGAACACCATGGTCGAGCAGCTCCGCTCCTTCGCGGCCGAAGTGACGCGCGTGGCGCGCGAGGTCGGCACCGAAGGCCGGCTCGGCGGCCAGGCCGTGGTCCCCGGCGTCGGCGGCACCTGGAAGGACCTCACCGACAACGTCAACCTCCTGGCCGCGAACCTCACGACGCAGGTCCGCAACATCGCCGAAGTCACCACCGCCGTGGCGCGCGGCGACCTCTCGCGCAAGATCACCGTGGACGTGAAGGGCGAAATCCTCGAGCTCAAGAACACCATCAACACCATGGTGGACCAGCTCAACGCGTTTGCCGGCGAAGTGACGCGCGTGGCGCGCGAGGTCGGCACCGAAGGCGAGCTCGGCGGTCAAGCCCAGGTGCCGGGCGTTGCCGGCACCTGGAAGGATCTCACCGACACCGTCAACTTCATGGCGGCGAACCTGACCGAGCAGGTCCGCGGCATCGTCAAAGTGGTGACCGCGGTCGCCAACGGCGACCTCAAGCAGAACCTGACGGTGAAATCGAAGGGCGAGGTCGCGGCGCTCGCCGACACCATCAACAACATGACCGAGACGCTCGCGACCTTCGCCGACCAGGTGACGTCGGTGGCGCGCGAGGTCGGCGTCGAAGGACGGCTGGGCGGCCAGGCCGACGTCCCCGGCGCCGCCGGAACCTGGAAGGACCTCACCGGCAACGTCAACCTGTTGGCGGCCAACCTCACCTCGCAGGTGCGCGCGATCGCAGAAGTCGCGACCGCCGTGACCAAGGGCGACCTCACACGGTCGATCCAGGTCGATGCCCGCGGCGAGGTCGCGGAGCTGAAAGACAACATCAACACGATGATCACGAACCTCCGTCTGACGACGGACGTGAACACCGAGCAGGACTGGCTGAAGACCAATCTTGCTAAATTCACCAACATGCTCCAGGGCCAGCGCGACCTCACCACCGTCGGCCGGCTGCTGCTCACCGAATTGTCGCCGCTGGTGAACGCCCATACCGGCGTGATCTATCAGGTCGAAAACGAGGATAGTCCGCAGCTTCTGCTGCTCGCTTCCTATGCCGGCGACGGCCTCTACCCCTATCAACGCGTACTTCCGATCGGCGACGGCTTGATCGGCCAATGTGCGCTCGACCGGCGCCCGCGCGTGGTCGCGGACATTCCCGCCGACGTGGTACCGATCAATTCGGCGCTGCTCCGCGTCGCACCGAAGAACCTCGTGGTGCTGCCTGTCCTGTTCGAGGGTCAGGTCAAGGCGGTGATCGAGCTCGGCTCGCTCACCTCGTTCACGACCTCGCAGATGACCTTCCTCGAGCAGCTCACCGACTCCATCGGCATCGTGCTCAACTCGATCGAGGCGACGATGCAGACCGAGGGCCTGCTCAAGCAATCGCAACAGCTCGCCGGCGAGCTCCAGACCCAGCAGCGCGAATTGCAGCAGACCAACGACCAGCTCGAACAGAAGGCGCAGCAGCTCGCCGAGCGCAATGTCGAAGTCGAGCGCAAGAACCAGGAGATCGAGCAGGCCCGCCGCGCACTGGAGGAAAAGGCGACCGAGCTTGCGCTCACCTCGAAGTACAAGTCCGAATTCCTCGCCAATATGAGCCACGAGCTGCGCACGCCGCTGAACTCGATCCTGATCCTCGGCCAGCAGCTCACCGACAATCCGGACGGCAACCTCACCGGCAAGCAAGTCGAATTCGCCCGCACCATCCACGGCGCCGGCACCGACCTGCTCAATCTCATCAGCGACATTCTCGATCTCTCCAAGATCGAGTCCGGCACCGTGACGGTCGACGCCGAGGAAATCCTGACTGCGAACCTGCTCGAGACCGTCGGGCGGCCGTTCCGTCACGAGGCGGAAAACCGCAACCTTTCGTTCAAGATCGACGTCGATCCGAATCTCGCGCGCAGCCTCGTCACCGACTCCAAGCGCCTACAGCAGGTTTTGAAGAACCTGCTCTCCAACGCCTTCAAGTTCACCGCCGAAGGCGAAGTGCGCCTGAAGGTCGCCGCCGCGATCGGCGGCTGGGGAACGGATCATCCCGTGCTCAACTCGGCGCCGGCCGTGATCGCATTCGAAGTGTCCGACACCGGCATCGGCATTCCCCTGGAGAAGCAGAAGCTGATCTTCGAGGCGTTTCAGCAAGCGGATGCCGGCACCAGCCGCAAATACGGCGGCACCGGCCTCGGCCTTGCGATCAGCCGTGAGCTGGCAAGCCTGCTCGGCGGCGAAATCCACCTGCGCAGCTTGCCGGGCAAGGGGTCGTGCTTCACGCTTTACCTGCCGCTGAAATATTCCGGCCCAACGCTCGCGCCCCGCGCTGCGCCCCAGCAACTCAGCCAGCCGCCGGCGCTGCAGCCCGCCGCGCCCGAACAGCAGCGCGTCATCGAGCAGCTTCCCGACGACCGGCTCAACCTCGAACCCGGCGACAGCATCCTCCTGATCGTCGAGGACGACCCGCATTACGCGCGCGTGCTGGTCGACCTCGCGCGCGACAAGGGATTCAAGGTGCTGGTCGCCGCACGCGGCGCGGAGGCGCTGGAGCTTGCAAAGCAGTACCAGCCAAGGGCCGTCTCGCTCGACGTGTTCCTGCCTGATATGCTCGGCTGGACCGTGCTGAGCCAGCTCAAGCACAATCCGCTGACCCGCCACATCCCCGTGCAGATCATCACGCTCGACGAGGATCGCCAGCATGCGCTGGCGCGCGGCGCCTTCTCCTTCGTCAACAAGCCGACGACGACCGAGGGCGTCTCGGCCGCGCTGACGCAGATCAAGGAATATGCGCGGCCGCGGCGCAAGCGGCTGCTGATCGTCGAGGACAACGAGGCCGAGCAGCTCTCGATCCGTGAGCTCCTGCATCACGACGATATCGAGATCGTGACGGCCGGCACCGGTGCCGACGCGCTTTCGATGCTGCGTGAGGCCCCCTGTGATTGCGTCGTGCTCGACCTGCGGCTGCCCGACATGAGCGGCTTCGAGGTGCTGGACCAGATCCGCAACGACGAGGCGCTGTCGAACGTCCCGGTCGTCGTCTTCACCGGCCGCGAGCTGTCGGCCGAGGAAGATGCGGAACTCCACACCATGGCGCGCAGCATCGTGGTCAAGGGCGTGGAATCGCCGGAGCGCCTGCTCGACGAGACCGCGCTGTTCCTGCACCGCGTGATCACGGAATTGCCGGTCGAGAAGCAGCGCATGCTCGAGAAGCTGAACAGTTCCGACGAGGACCTGATCGGCAAGACTGCGCTGCTCGTTGACGACGACGCCCGCAACATTTTCGCGCTGTCGAGCGTGCTGGAGCGGCGCGGCATGAAGGTGCTGACGGCGACCACCGGCAGGGAGGCGGTGACGCTGGTCGAATCCAATCCGGAGATCGCCATCGTGCTGATGGACATCATGATGCCGCAGATGGATGGCTATCAGACGATCGGCGTCATCCGTGAAAACCCGGTCTTCGCCCGTCTTCCGATCATCGCGTTGACGGCCAAGGCCATGAAGGGCGACCGCGAGAAATGCCTCGAGGCCGGCGCGTCCGACTACCTCGCCAAACCCGTCAACACCGATCAATTGCTGCTTGCAATCCGCATGTGGCTGCACCGTTGAGTTGGATGCCGGTATGGACCACGAAAAGGTCAACATCCTCCTCGTCGACGACCAGCCGGCCAAGCTGCTCGCCTATGAGGTGATCCTGAAGGATCTGGGCGAGAACCTCGTGATCGCCTCGTCCGGTCGCGAGGCTCTGGAGGTGCTGCTCAAGACCGAGATCGCGGTGATTCTGGTCGACGTCTGCATGCCCGAGCTCGACGGCTTCGAGCTCGCCGCGATGATCCGCGAGCACCCGCGCTTCCAGAAGACCGCGATGATCTTCATCTCGGCCATTCAAGTCAGCGACATCGACCGCCTGCGCGGTTACGAGATGGGCGCGGTCGACTACGTCCCGGTCCCGGTCGTGCCGGAGGTGCTGCGCGCCAAGGTCAAGGTGTTTGCCGAGCTCTACCGCAAGACGCGCGAGCTCGAACGGCTGAACCAGGATCTCGAGGACCGCGTGCGTGCACGTACCGCCGAGCTGGAGAATTCCACCGCAAAGCTGCGCGAGAGCGAAGAGCGGCGCAGCATGGCGATCGCCGCCGGCAAGATGGGCTCCTGGGATTGGGACTGGATCACCGGCGACTGGATGTGGGACGAGGGGCAGTATCGCATCTTTGGCGTTGGCCCGGAGAGCTTCGAGGTGAACCCGGCCAACGTTCAGGCGCTGTTGCATCCCGATGACGTCGATCAGTTGCGCAAGGCGATCGGCGAATTCAACAAGGGCACGCGCGCCTATGAAACGGAGTTCCGCATCGTGCGGCCTGACGGCGATGTGCGCTGGTGTGTCGGCACAGCCGCCGCCACGGCCGACGATAGCGGTCGGGTTGTGCGCGTCAGCGGCGTGACGGTGGACATCACCGAACGCAAGCGCGCCGAGGAGCGGCAGAATCTCCTGGCGCGGGAGGTCGATCATCGCGCCAAGAATGCGCTGGCGCTGGCGCAGTCGATCGTACGCCTCACCCGGGCCGACGAGGTCAAGGCCTATGTCAACGCTGTCGAGGGGCGCATCAATGCACTGGCGCGCGTGCATACGATCCTGTCGCTGTCGAGCTGGCAGGGCGCCGAACTCTCGAAGCTGATCGACGAGGAGCTTGCGCCCTATTCCCTCGGCGGCCAGATCAAATTGGCAGGGACCGAAGTTCAGTTGCTGCCGGCGACCGCCCAGACGCTGGCGCTGGCGCTGCATGAGCTTTTCACCAACTCGGCGAAGTATGGCGCGCTCTCGACGCGGTCGGGACGGCTCGCGATCGGCTGGCAGGTCGAGGACGAGCTGCTCACGTTAACCTGGGAGGAGTCCGGCGGCCCGCTTGTCGGGCCCCCGAAATCCCGCGGCTTCGGTACGCGGAGCTTGCTTGCGAGCGTCGAGTCCCAGCTCGGTGGACGGGCGCATTTCGATTGGCGTGCCGAGGGCCTGTTGTGCCGCCTGGAGGTGCCGTTGATCCGCAAGACTGCCGCGACAGCCGCACCCGGCAAATTCGAAGCCGCCAGCTCCGCCGAATTGCAGCGGGCATCCGGTTAACCGGACGCCGCACCCTTCATGCGTTGCGTCGTCCGCGGTTCGCGCGCGACGCGCCCTTCGAGCCAGGCTTCCGTTTGGGCGAGATCGCGTAGCGCCTTGGCATAGCGGCGCGCCGCGCTTCGCTCCGCGCCGCGCGGCAGCTTGCGCGCTTTGCTCAGGATGTCCGCGGCGGCGTTGCGATAGGCCAGCGAGCGGTAAAGAAAGACCACCTTACCCATATCGAATGTTCCCATGTTGCAGCGTTCATCCTCGCAGGCCCGGCATGAACATCGGATGAAGCGGGCAATGACAATTCCTTCATCTGGATGGAACCGGCGGGTGTCCCACGCGTTGCATGCCAGATCGGGATAGAGTTCCATGCGCGCGAAAAAGTCGTCGGACCTGATCTCTCCCACCGGCCTCGTCAAGCTGATGACGCACGCGATGATGGGCGCAGCCCTCGGCCTCGCTTTCAGCCTCGTGCTCGTTCTGACCAATCCAGCCGTCGCCAACCTGCTGAGTGACGGCGGAAGTCAGGCCGTTGTCGTTTTCGCCCTCAAATTGATGACGACGTTCGCGATCGGCGCGACACTCACCGGCGTCGTATTCATTCTCGCAGAAGACAAGCAATCTTGAAGGATGCGTGACGCACGAGAGCTTTTTTGTTCGGAACTCCTGCGTCGAACGGCGGTTGGCTGCCTGCGTCAATTTAACCCAGGGAGTTCCCGCGCATGAAGACGACCAAGCTCGCTCTCGCCGTGATGTTGGCAACCGGCCTCGCTGCCGCACCGTTCGCCGCGGAGGCCAAGTCGCACAAGGCGAAACATGAATCCTCGACCTCGTCCTCGCAGACGACAGGCGCCAACACGAAATCCAAGGGCGCCGATCCCTCCGGTCAAGGCGGCTCCGGCCCCGGCTCCGACCAGGGCGGCACCATGACGAACAACAAGGGCGGCATGAGCAACACCAAGTAGCTGTTCGCCGAAATTCATGGAGGGCCCCGCCACCGCGGGGCCTTTTGCTTTGGGGTTCGACCGAACTCTTTCTCAGGCCGCTTCGTCAACATCCGGCATCCACCAGCCCGCATGTCGCCTTGCGCGCGCGCACGCTTCAAATGCGACGGTAGCCGGTGATGTTGGGATGACCGCCTGCGACATCTGATTTCACCAGATGATCCAGCTGTGCACGCTTGCGCGCGATCAGGAGTTGGGCCGCGGCGTCGTCGAGTCCCTCGCGTTGCAGCTGCCGGATGGCAGAGCCCAGTTCGAGAATCTCGCCGCGCAGTCTCAAGATCCGGTACGTCGCCGGATCTTCTTCCACGGCACGCTCCCAAACTCTCAGTGCCGCGCGAAGGCGCGCACGGAATTGCCGACTTTCTTCCCGGAACGAAGGCGCACCCTATCGCGGACATTCGGCAGGACATCGCCGCCCCCTGCAGCCTTCCATTCGCCGATCAGCAGATTGATTTTCCGGCGCAGATCCATCTGCGCAAGGGCCTTCTCTGTGCAGTCGCGATCGCGGTCGACGAACTCGCGCACGGACGCCTCGACATCGGCCATTTCCAGCCTCAAGGCGCTGATTTTACGTCGAATTTCGTTAATTCTGTTGTCCATGGCTTGTTAGAACAAAATAAGAACATATAGTCAAGTCAGGATTTCAGGACGGAGCAGCGACATGCAGGTTCAGGGTAAATACGACGCCAGGGTTTTCCTTACCGAGCAGATGACCCGGACACAGGGCCTCAGGCTGAAACGGTTGAGCGAAGAGACGTATCAACCCGCGCAATATGCGCGGGATCTGTCCTCCAGCGAGGCAGCACGGCGCATCCAGGTGCTGGAAGCGGAGATCGAGCTGGCGAATTCCTTCTAGGCTGCGTCGCGCATCTGGAACGTTGCGGGCCCGCTTTCGGAACCATGCCTGTTTTGGATGGTTCTCCCCGGCCAAGGGAGAACATGCATGGCACGCAAGGCAACGAAGCGCCGCTACTCGCGCAGCTCCGGCAGCGATGTCGAAAGCGAGATGAAACGCTACAAGAAGGGTACCGCGAAAAGCGGACGCGGCGGTCGAGGCGGACGCGTGAAGAGCCGCAAGCAGGCGATCGCGATCGGTCTGTCGAAGGCGCGCAAGAAGGGCAAGAAGGTCCCAAAGAAGGTCTCGAAGCGGAAGACTGCCAAGAAGGCATCCAAGAAAACGTCCAAGAAAAGTTCGAAGAAAACTTCGAAGAAAACGTCCAGGAAGACGTCGAAGCGCAAATCCTCCCAACGGTCGCGCTGACTTCAGTCAGATCATGCTGCCCGGCATGAAGCAGCGGATCGAAATCCCGAACGCGGTCTTCACCGGCCATACCATGGTGCGGCCGGCTCGATTCGGCTCAGTGATCACGGCTTCGTCCGGCACCTCGACCCACTCGCCGTCGAGGCGCACGCGATAATGTCCGTTGTGCGAGTCCCAGTCGGGATCAGCGACGGCAAATCCATCCGCATCCGAGCAGCACGGACCGAGATGGCTGCGCAGGCTGTCGAACCACGGCTTGAGGGGTGAGTCCGCGTAGCGGCCGTCGTCACGCCCGACAGCATTTCCACCCCACAGCACGAACGGCGCCACAAGCAGCGCACCTATCAGCGAGAGCTTCAATCGATCCATGTCGGCACCGATCAATGCGAACTACCGGCCAGCCGCTGAGTGGCGGCAAGTTCGAAGTTCCACGCTTGCAATCATCCCGGCGGCTTCGTTGCCGCCGAGTACATACGAGACCCGGAACTGTGATGAGCGAACACGGCTTTTTCGGACGAACCGGGTCATCCTCTCTGCCGTTAACGAGAATGTTATCGGCGGCCTCCGTGAATCCTGAAGGCGAACAGGAAAGGCGGCCCGGGGGCCGCCTTTTTGGATTTGCACCGATCGACGTTCGACTTATGCGAGCGGCACCGCGACGAACCGGGTCGCCTGCGCGCTTCTGACCTGCAGCAGTACGCTGCGCTTGCCGGACGATTTCGCCTGCGCCAGCTCCGAACGGACATCGCCGATGTTGGCGACGGCCTTGCCGCCGACATTGAGGATGACGTCGCCGGTCTGGATGCCGCGCTGCGCGGCCGGCCCCTGCGGATCAACTTCAGTGACGACGACCCCCTTCTGGCCGGCGCCCTGGACGTCGCCGGCCGGAGCCAGGCTGAGCCCGAGAAGCGGCGTGCCGGCATCCGGCTGCGCCTTGCCCTCGTCCGCGTTAGCCTGCCGCTCGTTCGGCAACTCGCCGAGCGCCAGCGTCACCGTCTTGCTGTCGCCCTTATGGACGACATCAAGCTTCACGGATGTGCCCGGCGCCAGGGTAGCGATGGTGCGGGCGAGATCGCGGGAGTCCTTGATCGCGGTGCCGTTGACGGCGGTGATGACGTCGCCCGCCTCGATGCCCGCCTTCGCCGCCGGGCTGCCGTCCTGCGGATTGTCGACGATCGCGCCGCGCGCCTCCTTGAGGCCGAGGCTGTCGGCGATTTCCGATGTCACCGGCTGCACCTGCACGCCGAGCCAGCCGCGTGTGACCGCGCCCTTGTCCTTCAACTGTGCGACGACGAGCTTTGCAGTCGAGGCCGGAATGTCGAAGCCGATGCCGACCGAGCCGCCGGAGGGCGAGAAGATCGCGGTGTTCACGCCGATCACGTTGCCGTTCATGTCGAAGGCCGGACCGCCGGAATTGCCCTTGTTGATCGGCGCGTCGATCTGGATGAAATCGTCATAGGGACCGTTGCCGATGTCGCGGCCGCTGGCCGAGACGATGCCGGCGGTCACGGTGCCGCCGAGCCCGAAGGGATTGCCGACGGCGACCACCCAGTCGCCGATGCGCGGCTTCTGGTCCGAGAATTTGACGAACGGAAAATCCTTCCTGCCCTCGACCTTGATCAGCGCAAGATCGGTCTTCGGATCGGTCCCGACCACCTTTGCGGTATAGATCGCGCCGTCGTCCATCGTCACCTGCACCGACGCGGCGTGGTCGACGACATGGTTGTTGGTCACGGCATAGCCGTCGGCGGAGATGAAGAAGCCGGAGCCCTCACCCGTGATCATCTGGTGGCGCTGGCGCGGCATGCCGTTCATGCCACCCGGACCACGGAAGCCGAATTGTCGTGAGAACTGGTCGAACGGCGCGTCTGCGTCCGAATCCATCCGGTTCTGTTGCAGCATCGCGCTGTTGTCGTTGTCCTGGTCAATCCTGACCCGCACCGAGATGACGGCGGGTTTGACCTTGCTGACGAGATCGCCGAAGCCCGGCAGTGTCGCGGCGGTCTCCGCGGCCTGGGCGGGCGCAATGAAGGAGGTCGCGCTGAACGGCGAAGAGCCGGGAGCAGTCGCCAGCAGGGCCACGCCAAGTGCGGCCGCGGTGCCGAGCAGCGCGAGCCGGCGCGGCCTCAGGATATTGCGGGACGTGGTGGTGTCGGAATTGACGCGGTCGTTCATGTCGATATGTCCATGTTGGGTAAGTCGCCTTGCACCCAACATGGCGGTCGCCACCTTACAGCGTCCCGTCCACGCAATTAAATCTTGGCAAAGAAGACACGATCGGAGGTCGGACGAAATGCTTCGAGCCGACGCGGTACCCGATGCGACGGACGACGACGCCCCGGTGCAAATGTCGCTTCAGCGGAAGCGGTACGCGTGCGCCGTCACGCCGCGGCAGGCCTCTCCCACCCCGGGGCCTCGACAGCGTCCTCGTCGTGTTGCGCATTGCACGCGTCGAAATGCGCCTTGAGTTCGACTTCGGCGAGATGTTCGAAATGTTCGGCCTGACCGAGCAGTTCCCAGTTCTGGAGCGGCCGGTAGGCGGCCTGCTGACGACAGAGGGACGCCAGCGCGCGGTAGCGACGTACGTTCTCCATGAGACCCTCCTCGCATTCACAGAGCTTATTGCCCTTATTTGCGTCAGGCCGATGGCGGTTATGCAAAAGATTTGCTGTGCCCCGCCCGCGCGCCAGACCCCGGTTGGTTCTAGGAAATGGGTATTCAGGCAAAAGTTCCAATCAGCGCGAACTCAGCGCTCGGAACCTGCCGCAGGCCAATGGCTAGGCGTAGAGGCGCCGCTCCACGGTCACGCCGACGAGGTCGAGATAGCGCTCGATCGGATGAGCGCGGTCTCGCCGAGACGCGTCGGCCTCCCGGAAACATCTTGCAACTTTGGAACTCTGCCGGCCTCCGCCGCGACGCGAATGGCCGCGATATTCGCGGCATAGTCCGCGCTGCTCTTGCCGCGAAACACGGCGGAACCCGCCACAAGCGTATCGGCACCTGCAGCGGCCACGGCAGCGGCGTTGTCGCGCGTGATGCCGCCGTCCACCTCGAGCCGGATCGGCCGGTCGCCGATCATGCTTCGAATGCGCCTGATCTTCTCGAGCTGGGACTCGAGAAAGGACTGGCCGCCAAAGCCCGGATTGACCGTCATCACCAGTACGAGGTCGAGACGATCGAGCACATATTCGATCGCGCTTTCGGAAGTAGCGGGACACAGGCTGACACCGGCTTTCTTGCCGAGCGCGCGGATGGCCTGAAGCGAGCGGTCGAGATGGACACCGGCTTCGGCATGCACCGTGATGACATCCGCTCCGGCCTTCGCGAATGCTTCGAGATAAGGATCGGCGGGCGCGATCATGAGATGCACGTCGAACATTTTCTTCGTCAGCGGCCGGATCGCCTTGATGACGTCGGCGCCATAGCTGATGTTCGGGACGAAATGCCCGTCCATGACGTCGCAATGAATCCAGTCGGCACCCGCCGCGTCGATCGCCGCGATCTCCTCGCCGAGGCGCGCAAAATCTGCAGCCAGGATCGAAGGCGCGATGAGGATTTCTCTCGTCATGGTTTCGCACTCCTCTGCGTGTCTGCACCGCCGCTGAAAACGCGGCTCGCCAGGACGTCGATGGGATCGATCGTTTCGAGGTCGGCGATATCGAGCGTGCGGTCGAGATCGGACACTAGGCGATCGGCCTGCCGCAGGCGGATGCGGTCGACGGCGTTGCGGATCGAGCGCGCATTTGAGAAGAACGGCTGGGTCCGGCGCAGCGCGACGTACTTCTCGAAGGCCTCGCGCGCCGCCGCCGAGAAGCGATAGCCCCGCTCCGTCAGCATAAGCTCGGCGATGACGAGCAGCTCGGCTTCCGCATAGTCCGGGAATTCGATGTGGTGCGCGATCCGCGAGCGGAACCCGGGATTGGAGGCGAAGAAGTTCGTCATCCGCTCGCCATAGCCGGCAAGGATGACGACGAGGTCCTCGCGCTGGTTCTCCATCACCTGGAGCAGAATCTCGATCGCCTCCTGGCCGTAGTCGCGCTCGTTATCCGGCCGGTGCAGATAATAGGCCTCGTCGATGAACAACACGCCGCCCATCGCCTTCTTCAGGATCTCTTTGGTCTTCGGCGCGGTGTGGCCGATATACTGGCCGACGAGATCGTCGCGCGTCACCGAGATCACCTGCCCGCGCCGCACGAAGCCGAGGCCGTGCAGGATCTTTGCCATGCGCAGCGCGACGGTCGTCTTGCCGGTGCCGGGATTGCCGGTAAACGACATGTGCAGCGTCGGCGGCGACGACGCCAATCCCGCACGCTGCCGGATGCGTTCGATCAACAAGAGCGACGCGATCTGGCGCACGCGGTTCTTCACCGGCTTCAATCCGATCAGCTCGCGCTCGAGCTGTTGCAGCGTGTCGGTGATGCCGGCCGCTTCGGCCTCCTTGCGGAGATCGAAATTGGTCTCGCCGGGCGCAGTGGTCATTGCGTGGGGAACATCCAGCATCGGCACCTCGAAGAAAAGGGCTTCGCCGCGAGGGAGCGGCGAAGCAGTGGTCCGCCAAGGAAACGGAGCAGGGAGTGCTCCGCGCGGAGGAGGATGACTTAGGTTGGCGCGTGCGCGGGCTGCCGGCGCACGGTGGTGTAGCGGATCGCACGCCCCCCCACCTCCTGCCGCACCAGATCGAACTCGGCCTCCTGCGGCGGCCGGTTGACGATGAACGAGATCCGCACCGATTCCCAACCATGGCTGGAGTCGAAGCCGCTGAGGCGGATGTAGCGGTCGCCATACACTCTGCGGCATTCGGCGAGCTCCATCATCACGCCGGCGGCGTCCTGGAGATCGAACATCGGCAGGCCCCACATCTCCCAATAGGTGTTGCGAGGATGCGGATCGTCGGTGAACTCGATGTTCACCGCCCAACCTTTGGTGAGACAATACTGCACCTGCTTGGTGATCTGATCGTCGGTCAGATCGGGCAGGAACGAGAAACAGCCTTGGGTCAGCTTCATGTCAAATCTCCTCAAACGGTTTCGAGCGCGGTCGGCACGAAGTCCGGCGTGTCGGTGGATTCATAGTTGAAGGTGACGTCCTTCCAGACCTCGAGCGCAGCTTTCAGCGGCGTGCAGGTCTCGGCCGCCCTGGCCAGGATCTCCGGACCTTCATGGACGTAGTCACGGCCCTCGTTGCGGGCGAGGATCATCGCTTCCAGCGCCACGCGGTTGGCGATCGCGCCGGCCGCGATGCCCATGGGATGGCCGATGGTGCCGCCGCCGAATTGCAGCACGACGTCCTCGCCGAGCAGGTCGAGCAGCTGGTGCATCTGCCCGGCATGGATGCCGCCGGAAGCGACCGGCATCATCTTGTTCAGGCTCGCCCAGGACTGGTCGAAGAACAGGCCATGTTCGAGCCTGGTCGGGTTGAAGTCTTCGCGGCAGACATCGTAATAGCCGCGCGTGGTGTTGGGATCGCCTTCGAGCTTGCCGACCACCGTGCCGGCATGGATGTGGTCGACGCCGGCGAGCCGCATCCACTTGGCGATGACGCGGAACGACACGCCGTGGCTCTTCTGCCGCGTATAGGTCGAGTGACCGGCGCGGTGCAGATGCAGGATCATGTCATTGCGCCGCGCCCATTTCGCCATGGACTGGATCGCGGTGTAGCCGATCACGAGGTCGATCATGACGATGCACGACCCGAGCTCCTTCGCGAACTCGGCGCGCTCGTACATGTCCTCCATCGTCCCCGCGGTGATGTTCAGGTAGGTGCCCTTCGCCTCACCGGAGGCCGCCTGTGCGCGGTTCACCGCCTCCATGCAATAGAGGAAGCGGTCGCGCCAGTGCATGAAGGGCTGCGAGTTGATGTTCTCGTCGTCCTTGGTGAAGTCGAGCCCGCCTTTGAGCGCTTCGTAGACGACGCGGCCGTAATTGCGGCCCGAAAGCCCGAGCTTCGGCTTCACGGTTGCGCCCAGCAGCGGCCGGCCGAACTTGTCGAGCCGCTCGCGCTCGACCACGATACCCGTCGCCGGTCCCTGGAACGTCTTCACATAAGCGACCGGGAAACGCATGTCCTCCAGCCGCAACGCCTTCAACGGCTTGAAGCCGAACACGTTACCGATGATCGAGGCCGACAGGTTGGCGATCGAGCCCGGCTCGAACAGGTCGAGGTCATAGGCGATGTAGGCGAAATACGAGCCTGGCGTGCCCGGCACCGGATCGACGCGGTAGCATTTCGCGCGATACTTCTCGGCGGCGGTCAGCCGATCGGTCCACACCACCGTCCAGGTCGCCGTCGAGGATTCACCGGCAACTGCGGCCGACGCCTCGATCGGGTCGACGCCCTCCTGCGGCGTGACACGGAAGAGCGCGATGACGTCGGTGTCCTTTGGCACATAGTCGGGCTCCCAATAGCCCATGCGCTTGTATTCCATCACGCCCGAACGATATCTTTCCTTGCCGCGGACGGTTCCTGCGTGTGCATTCATGGCTCTCTCCTGCTCTTCTCTCTCTGAATGATTAGGCCGCGACGGGCTCGCGGGCGTCGACGCGCGGATCGAGTTCGCCGGCGCGGTAGCGCCGCGCCATCTCGCTCAAGGGAACGACCTTGATCTGGCTTGCGTGGCCTGCGGTGCCGAACTGCTCGAAGCGCTCGCGGCAGAGCTCGCGCATCGCATCCATCGCGGGCTTGAGGAATTTGCGCGGATCGAACTCCGAGCGCGTTTGCGCGGCAACCTTGCGGAACACCGCGGTCATCGCGAGGCGACAATCGGTGTCGATATTGACCTTGCGCACGCCGCTCTTGATGCCGCGGACGATCTCCTCGACCGGCACGCCCCAGGTCTGCGGCATCTGGCCGCCGAACTGGTTGAACATGTCCTGGAGCGGCTGCGGCACCGACGAGGAGCCATGCATCACGAGATGCGTGTTCGGCAGCCGGCGATGAATCTCCTCGACCACCCGCATCGCCAGAATGTCGCCATCCGGCTTCCGGCTGAACTTGTAGGCACCATGCGACGTGCCCATCGCGATCGCGAGCGCATCGACCTTGGTGGCGCGGACGAAGTCGACCGCCTGGTCGGGATCAGTCAGCAACTGGTCGTGACTGACCTTTCCCTCGACGCCGTGACCATCCTCCTGCTCGCCGCCGCCATGCTCGAGCGAGCCGAGCACACCGAGCTCGCCTTCGACGGAGGCACCGACCCAATGCGCGAGATCGACAACGCGGCGGGTGATCGCAACGTTGTAGTCGTAATCGGCCGCGGTCTTGGCGTCGGCCTTGAGCGAGCCGTCCATCATCACCGAGGTGAAACCATGGGCGATCGCGGACGCGCAGGTCGCTTCGTCGTTGCCATGGTCCTGGTGCATACAGAGCGGGATGTCCGGATAGGTCCGCTCCAGCGCGTCGATCATGTGCGAGAGCATGAGGTCGCCGGCATAGCTGCGCGCGCCGCGTGAAGCCTGGATGATGACGGGCGCATCGACCTCGGCCGCCGCCTGCATGATCGCAATGCCCTGCTCCATGTTGTTGATGTTGAACGCCGGCACGGCGTAGCCGTGGTCGGCGGCGTGATCGAGCAGTTGGCGAAGGGTGATACGGGCCACGACAATTCCTCCTGTTAATGCTTGCCGGCGCGGGCAATCGCCCGCCGGGCGGCTTCCGCAGTGCTTTGGGGCGTGATGCCGAATTCGCGGTAGAGCACGGGTGCAGGCGCCGAGGCACCGAAGCCGCGCATGCCGACGAATTCGCCCTCAGTGCCGATCCAGCGATGCCAATCGCCGGCGACTGCCGCCTCGATGCCGATCCGTGGCGCAGTGCCGAGCACGGCAGCGCGGTAGTCCTCCGGCTGCTCCTCGAACAACGCGAAGCAGGGCGCGGAGACCACGGCCGCGCGGACGTGCTCGGTGGCGAGCAGGCGGGCGGCTTCCAGCGCAATAGACACTTCCGAGCCCGTTGCGATGAGCGTCACGTCGCGGCCGCCGTCCGGCGAAACGATGAGATAGGCGCCCCGTGCGACGCGGTTTCTACCGCGGACATCGCTGCGGAAGGTCGGCAGCGCCTGACGGGACAGACACAGCACGGAGGGACGATTTTCAGCTTGGAGCGCGCAGTCCCATGCTTCCAGCGTCTCAACCGCGTCGGCCGGCCGGAAAACAAGTAGGTTCGGAATGACGCGGAGCGCTGCGAGATGCTCGACCGGTTGGTGCGTGGGGCCGTCCTCACCCAGGCCGATGGAGTCATGGGTCATCACATGAATGACGCGGATCCGCATCAAGGCCGCAAGGCGGATTGCCGGCCGGCTGTAATCGGAGAAGGCGAGGAAGGTGCCGCCATAGGGAATGAAGCCGCCGTGCAGCGCGAGGCCGTTCATCGCGGCCGCCATGCCGTGCTCGCGGATGCCGTAATGGATGTAATCGCCGGCGAACGCGTCGCGCTTGACCGGGGTCTGCGCCTTGGCATGCGTCAGGTTCGAATGCGTCAGGTCCGCCGAGCCACCGACAAATCCGGGAATCGTCCCCGCGATGCCGTCGAGCACCTGTTGCGAAGCCTGCCGCGTCGCGAGCTTCGGACGCTCGGTGGCAAAGCGCTCGCGCAATTTCGTCGAGGCCTGGGCATAGGCGTTCGGCAGGGCAACCGCCTTGCCCTCGACGAACAGATCGCGCTGCTCAGGCGTCGCGCGTTCATAGCGATCGAGCCAGGCGAGACGCTCGACCTGCCCGCGCTGCCCGATCATCCGCCATGCTTTCAGGATCGTGACAGGCACCACAAAGGGCTGATAGTCCCAGCCGAGCGTTCGCCGCGCCGCCACCGTCTGCTCTGTGCCGAGCGGCGCGCCATGGGCCTTCTCGGTGCCCTGACGATCCGGCGCGCCATAGCCGATGATGGTGCGGCAGGCGATCAGCGACGGCTTTGCGCTCTCGCGCTCCTCAGCAATCGCCTGCGCAACTGCTTCGGGATCGTGCCCGTCGACACGGCGCACCGACCAGCCGGAGGCAGCAAAGCGCGCGAGCTGGTCGTCGGAGGTCGCGAGCGAGGTCGGGCCGTCAATGGATATGCCGTTGTCGTCGAACAGCACGATCAGGCGGGACAATTGCAGATGACCGGCGAACGAGATCGCTTCCTGGCTGATGCCTTCCATCAGACAGCCGTCGCCGGCGATCACATAAGTGAAGTGATCGACGAGGCCCTCGCCATGCCGCGCATTGGCCATGCGCTCGGCGAGCGCCATGCCGACCGCGGTCGCAATCCCCTGCCCCAGCGGACCGGTCGTCGTCTCGACGCCCGGCGTGTGGCCATATTCCGGATGGCCCGGCGTCTTGGAGCCCCATTGCCGGAAAGCCTTGATGTCGTCGAGACTGACGTCGCCGCCGGTGAGGTGGAGCAGTGCATAGAGCAGCATCGAGCCGTGGCCCGCCGACAGCACGAAGCGATCGCGGTCCGGCCAATTGGGGTGAGCCGAGTCGAATTTCAGGAAGCGCGAGAACAACACGGTCGCGACATCGGCCATGCCCATGGGCAGGCCGGGATGGCCGGACTGCGAGGTCTCGATGGCATCGACCGCGAGAAAGCGGACTGCATTGGCGAGATCGCTATGCGCGACCGCCGAGAGGTCAGCGTCGGCGTGAACCGAGATGTTCATCGGATACTCCCCTTGTTCACTTCAGGTTTCGCTTGCGCTCGATGAGCTGCATGATCAGCGGCGTCAGGATCAGCTGCATGGCAAGATCGAGCTTCGCGCCGGGGCACACGATCGAATTGGCGCGCGACATCCAGCTTTGCGGCAGCATCGAGAGCAGATAGGGGAAGTCGATGCCGCGCGGGTTCTTGAAGCGGATCACGACCATCGATTCGTCCGGCGTCGGGATCCAGCGCGCGATGAACGGATTGGAGGTGTCCACCGTCGGCACCCGCTGGAAGTTGATGTCGGTCTCGGAAAATTGCGGGCAGATGTAGTGGATGTAATCCGGCATCCGCCGCAGAACGGTGTCGGTGACGGCCTCGGTCGAATAGCCTCGCGCACTGCGGTCGCGGTGCAGCTTCTGGATCCATTCGAGATTGATGACGGGCACGACGCCGATCTTGAGATCGGCATGACGCGCGACGTTGACCTTGTCGGTGACGACGGCGCCGTGCAGGCCCTCGTAGAACAACAGGTCGGAGCTCTCCGGCAGCCGTTTCCATTCGGTGAAGGTGCCGGGTGCGGCGCCATGCAGCGCGGATTCCTCGGCGTCGTGGACATAGTGCCGCGTCGTCGCCGTGCCGGTCTCGCCATAGTCGCGGAACGCCCGCTCCAGCTCCTCGAACAGATTGGTCTCGGGGCTAAAATGGCTGAAATGCCGGTTGCCGCGTTCGGCCTCCTTGGCCATCTGCGTGCGCATCTCCGCGCGATCGTAGCGATGGAAGGCGTCGCCTTCGATGTAGGCGGCGTTGACCTTCTCGCGGAAGAAGATCTGCTCAAAGGTCTTCTTGGCCGAGGTGGTGCCGGCGCCGGAGGAGCCGGTGATGGAGATGATCGGATGCTTCCTGGACATGGAATGCCTCGCTCACAGCCGGAAGAAGCCGCGCCGCGCGAACAGCGGTGCGGAGACGCTGGCAACCAGCAACGGATCGCAATGCAGTTCCTCGACGCGCTGCACCTCGTTGCTCGAGCCCATGATCAGCGGCACGCGCTGGTGCAGGCTTTGCGCTGAGAGGTCGAGGATGCGCTCGCGTCCGGTCGAGGCCGAGCCGCCGGCCTGCTCGATGATGTAAGCCATCGGGTGCGCTTCATAAGTGAGGCGCAAGCGGCCGTCGCCATAGCCGGGCCGTGCATCGGAGGGATAGAGGAACACGCCGCCGCGGGTGAGGATGCGATAGGCCTCGGCAACCAGCGAGCCGATCCAGCGCATGTTGAAATTGTGGTTGGCCGGCCCTTCCACACCGGCGAGGCATTCGTCGACGAAGGCGCGCACCGGCTGTTCCCAATGCCGGCGGTTCGAGGCGTTGATCGCGAACTCCTCGCACGTCTCGGAGATCTGCACGGCGCTGCGCGCGAGACGAAAGCAACCGGACTTGCGGTCAAGCGTGAAGATGTCGACGCCGTCGCCGAGCGTCAGCACCAGCGAGGTCTGCGGGCCGTAGGTGACGAACCCCGCCGCGAGCTGCGCCGAACCGCGCTGATGGAAGGCGAGCGCGAGATCATCAGGCGCGGGCAGGATCGAGAAGATCGTGCCGACAGTCATGTTGATGTCGATGTTGGAGGAGCCGTCGAGCGGATCGATCGCGACGCAGATCTTGGCCTCGCGATCGCCGATCTGCGGTTCGCGCATTTCCTCCGACGCAAGCGCTGCGACCGGCAGCTTGCTGAGACAGCGGCGCAGGATCGCATCCGCCTGCACGTCGAGATCGCGCTGGACATCACCGTCGCTATTGCGGCCGGTGGTCAGGCCCGATGCGTCCGCCAGGTCTCCAGTGGCGATCAGATCGGTGATCTCGATCGCGGCCGCCGCGATGGCGTCGACCGCGGCCGCCACGGCCAGCGCATGCGGCGCCGTCTCGGAATACCGTTGAAGGTGGTCGTCCAGCCTGAGTTGCCCGGTCATCTGCGTCCATCCCTGTGCTGGTGCCGCATCAGTTCCCTCCCCGCTGGAGGTCGGTGCGGTCAGTGCCAACAACGATGAGATTGACAGGGGCGGCTTAATAAGGAAAATTTCTATTCATAATGAGTGCCAAAGAATTATCTTATAATGCCCATTCAGCGGCGCAGCTCCGGCATCTGACGATCCGGCAGCTCCGCTCGCTCGCGGCGCTCTCGGCCAAGGGCAGCGTCACGGCCGCTTCGAGCCAGCTCGGCCTGACGCAGCCGGCCGTGACCCAGCAGCTGCGCCAGCTTCAGGATCTCGCCGGCCTGCCGCTGGTGCAGCGGACCGGCGACGGCATGCTGCTGACGGAGGCGGGTAAGGAGGTGCTGGCGCTCGCCGAGCGCGTCGAGGCCGCGATCGCCGACTGCCAGGGTGCGCTCGACCTGCTTGCGGGGCGAACCGGCGGCACGGTGCATCTCGGCGCGGTCTCGACCGCAAAATATTTCGTGCCGCACGCGATCGCGGCATTCTCGAAGCGGCATCCGAAGATCGAGATCAAGCTCACCATCGGCAATCGCGAGGAGATCCGCGAAGCCATGCACGGCTACGACCTCGACTTCGCGGTGATGGGTCGGCCACCGGCCGACGTCAGCGTCGACGTCCGCCAGCTCGGGCGCAATCCGCACATCATCGTCGCGCGCAAGGGGCACTGGCTGGAGAAGGATTCCGGCCTCAACCTGACCGACCTCGTGCACGAGACCTTCCTCACCCGCGAGCCCGGCTCGGGCACGCGGACGCTGATGGAAGGCATCTTCCAGAAGTCGGATCTCGAGCCGATGATCGGCATGGAGATGAGCAGCAACGAGACCATCAAGCAGGCCGTCATCGCCGGGCTCGGCATCGCCTTCATCTCGGCCCACACCGTCGCGCACGAGCTCACCGAGGGCCGGCTCATCGTGCTCGACGTCGCGGGCCTGCCGATCGTGCGGCAATGGTACGTGATCCGCCGCAGCGACAAGGTGCTGTTGCCGCCGGCGCAGGCGATGTTCGATTTTCTCGGCTCGGAGGGGTCGAACTACCTGCCCGACGTGCCCGAACTCGGCGCGCGATAGCCCGCCGACATTCAGCCCATCAGCTTCATCGCGATGGTTGCCGCCAGAATGACGATGATCTGGAGCAGGCGCTCGGTCGTGAAAATGCGGTGGAAGGTGGTCATCGCTCGCCCCGGAATATCTCGGTCCGGACGTTGCTAGCATATGCGGGCATCGAGATAACTCCGTAGTCGCCCCGTGGTGGCCGTGCACCACCCGACGACCGGGCGTTCGGCGAGCCGGTCCAAGGCCGCGCCGATGGCTAACGATCAGGCCGCGAGCCGGGCGGCATAATCCGCACGCGCGGCGAAATAGGCTTCCAGCTCCGTCAGCGCCCGCGCTTCCCAATCCCTCGCCTGCTCGAGCAGCGACCAGCTCTGGCCCGGGCGGAATGCAGCGGTCTGGCGATAGAGCGATGCGATCCCGCGGTAGCGGCGCACGTTCTCCAAGATGGCGTGACCGGTTATTTGGCCGTTCATGTCCGAAAACTCCCTCGTCATTCCCGCGGGAGAAATTGCGGCCAAATCTTTTTCGAAAAGTTAGCGCCGCGCGGCAAGCGCGCGAATGGTTGACGGACTGTTGCCCGCGCGCAACGGGCGCGGCCGTGCAACGCCGATTTATTGCGAATTCGTTGCCGCGCTCTCGCTCCGCGGCTTCAACCCGCCGCGGCTGATGATCGCCATGGTCTCGCGGCAGAGATCGGCAAGGCCGATCACCAGCACGGCGAGCAGGCAGAACAGGTTGATGGAATCGGCATGCGCACTGGTCAGCGAATTGAATTCGAAGAAGGGCGGCATGAACGCCCACCACACCAGCGGAATGGTGAGCAGCGCGGCGAACGCCGCCGCCGGCGCGCCGGCGACAATGCCGAGCACGAACAGGCTGGGCAGGAACGTCGCGAAATAGAGTTTTGCGCCGAGCGCGACACAGATGCCCTGGAGCGCAGCCGACATTGCGACAACGACGAATCCAAGCAGAAACGCCTGCCACGACCATGGTCGTACCCGCGGTACGCCAAACAGCCCCGCACGCCTCATCAGCCTCCCCCTGCCGCCCGTTAACCAGGCCCGCTTGCGACCAAACTACTACAGCGGCAGGGAAACCGCGAGGTGGAAACTGCCGCCCGGACGGCCTTGGTAAACGGGCCGCATCGCACAATTTGCGGCCACCCGGCCCCTACTCGGTCGCCGCATAGGCCAGGCCCGCAACGGGCAGCGCGAGGCCAATGGCCGATGCGAGCGTCCAGCCGCCTTGCGCAAAGGCCCAGGCGCCGACCGCCGAGCCCGCCGCGCCCGCGGTGAAGAACGTCGCCATATAGAGGCCGTTGAGGCGGCTGCGGTGCTCATGCCCCAGCGCGAAGATCGCGCGGAAGCCGAGCACCACATTGCCCTGCGCGCCAATATCGATCGCGATCGCAGCCACGACCAGGCAGGCGAGGTTCAGCACCGATCCGGCCGCGCCGATATGCGTGATCAGGAAGCCCACGGCCGCGAGCAGCAGCGCGACCAGGGTTGCCATGCGGCTATGGCCGCGATCGGCAAGCCGTCCGGCGATCGGGGCCGCGAACACGCCGGCGACACCGGCGAGCGCGAACAGCGCGATGCCGCGCTGGGTGAAGCCGAACTCGCTGGCGAGCAGCAGCGGCGTCACCGTCCAGAACAGGCTGAAGGCGCCGAACAGGCTGGCCTGGTAGAGCGCGCGGCGGCGCAGCAGCGGCGTGGTCCGCACCAGATGCGGCATCGACAGCAGCAAGTCGCCATAATGCATGCGCGCGACCGGCTTGCGCTTCGGCAGCGTCATCCAGAGCACGGCCGCGAGCGCGATCATCAGCGCTGCCGAGCAGAAGAACACCGCGTGCCACGACAGCATTGCCGTGACGAAGCTCGACACCGGCCGCGCCAGCATGATGCCCAGCATCAGGCCGGTCGAGACGTTGCCGACGACGCGGCCGCGGATGGCTTCCGGCGCGAGATGCGCCGCATAGGGAATGATGATCTGCACGGCGACCGAGCCGAGCCCGATGAACAGCGCGGCGATCAGGAACGGCAGCGCGTGGGACGCGAACCCCGCGGCGAGCAGGGCTGCTGCGCCGAGCGTGATGACGGAGCAGATCAGGGTGCGGTTCTCGACGAGGTCGCCAAGCGGCACGATCAGCAGCAGCCCGGTGCCGTAGCCGATCTGCGTCATGGTAACGATCAGCCCCGCCGCCGCGTGCGACAGGCCGAGCGCGGCGCTGATCGGGGCGATCAGCGGCTGGGCGTAATAGATGTTGGCGGCGACCATGCCGCAGGCCGCGGCAAGCACGAAGGTCAGTCGCTGCGACACCGCATCCGGCCCGGGGGCGGTCTCGATCGTGGCATTCATCGTCATTCACACGGTCTCCGAACTATAGGGAACGCTTGTTCCCTAATATGACAAAAAATTCAGGCGAGCAGCTTCATCGCGACGGCGACCAGGCGCTTGCCGTCGAGCGAAAGGCGCGCCTTGCCGACGACGCGCAGACCCTGTGTGATGCAGATCATCAGGCGCGCGGTGTCGTCGGCGGCGACATGGCGGGGAATCGAGCCGTCGGCCTGCCCCTCGCGAATGAGGCCGGCGATGAAGCCCTCGTTGGTCTCGAGCCGCGCGCTGACGAGGGCGGCGACCACCGGATCGACCGCGGACAATTCGACCGCGCTGCCGACCACGAGGCAGCCGCGCCGCCCGTCGCTGCCCTGGGAGTGCTCCACATACGAGAGCAGCATGTTGCGCAGCCGCTCGCGGCCATTGGCGCCTTGCGCCGCGGCGCTGCGCGTCTGCTCCTGGCGCAGCGCCGCGTAGCGCTCGAAGGCGGCGAGAAACACCGCATGCTTGTCGCGAAACGCCTTGTAGACGCTGCCGGTCGCCAGCCGCATCGCCGCGGTGAGATCGCCGATCGAGGTGGCATGATAACCGCGCTCGCAAAACACCCGGACGGCCCTGTCGAGCGCAGTGTCCATGTCGAACTCCCGGGGACGTCCGGGCGGACGGACGGCGGGCTTGGATTTACGGGCGGCCTTTTGCATTGCGGGATAATAGGGAATGATTGTTTCCGAATAAAGACACTTGGTTGTGATGGAGCGTGGGTCAAACTGATGGCGACCAACTCCGATGTCGTCCTGGCGAAGGCCAGGACCCATTACTCCAGGGAGGGGTTTGGCGGAAATTCGTTCGGTGGGATTGATACCGCCTCAAATCGATCGACCTCGCGGTATGGGTCCTGGCCTTCGCCAGGACGACATTTGAGGTTGTCGCGCCTGACTGCCGCAACATCGCCACGGAGCAAGGGGCGACATCGCAGTCCTCCGACACACATTTCAATTCGCAGACACAGCTTCGCATCCTCGCGGCGCATTTCGCCCGAGCTTTGCTTGGTCGCTCCACCCTCAAATCCAAGAGGGCACAGGGAAGGCCGGGTGCCGGCTGGCACCCGCGGTCCGCTGCGCAAAAGCACACGCAGAAAAACCGCACAGCAGCATACAGGTGTAGCCAAATCACTCGGCCTTCCCTGCGCAGTGGCTTTACGGCTTATGCCGTGCTCTCCCGGGAGCCGAGTTCGTTCTGGCCTCCCTCGCCTTCGCAGAAGTCGCGGACATCGCGCCGGTTGACGCGAATGCCGCATCCGCAAAGGCTTGACCGTAGCAACGACGGCCAGGACCACACGGTTTTGCCGTACGCACGGCTCGCCATTTCGCCGCAGTTTTTCCAGCCCTGTCGACGGAGCCGGAAACTTACAGACGAGACGAACCTGACAGCGCCGCTCATCTAGCACGAAGCTTTGGGCTCACGGAGAGCAATCCGCCCTACCCACGCCTCTCGCACCCGAACGCTGCCGCGTCCACCGCAAGCCCGGCTCGCGAACATGACGACCACAAGATCGCCCCTCAAGAATGAGCCGGGATGGGCGACACATACGCCGTTTCCGAATTTCGGTAAAGTGGAATATTTTCGCGCGATGGGATTGACACCCGCCGGCTGTTTTGCCCGACGGCAAGGTCTTCCCGGATGAGCGAAGCGACATCCGGGACTCTCGCAGCAGCGGTCCCGGGTATCGCTGCGCTCACCCAGGCTACGGGAGCTCACCTCTTCGGCCGCACCGCCGTTCCGTCCGCCATCGTCGTCACGCCCTTGCGCTCGACGATCATCCCGTAGGCCTGCGGCTGACGGTGAACGTCGAAATTGAACGTGGTGCGCTTGTAGGAATTGCAGAGATCGAGATCGCAGCGGGCCAGCGCGATCTCGTCGCCCTTGGTCGTGCATCGCGCGACGATCTCGCCGGAGGGCGCGATGATGCAGCTGCCGCCGATGTGGTCGACGCCCTCCTCGACGCCGGCCTTGGCGACGCCGACCACGAAGGTGCCGTTCTGGTAGGCGCCGGCCTGCATCACCAGATGATTGTGGAACAGCGAGAGATCGTCATGCTCGGGCGCGGGCGGATTGTGCACCGGCGTGTTGTAGCCGATCATGACCAGCTCGACGCCCTGCAGGCCCATCACCCGATAGGTCTCGCTCCAGCGGCGATCGTTGCAGATCGCCATCCCCATCACGCCGCCAAGGGCCTCGGTCACCCCGAAGCCATCGCCGGGTTCGAAATAGCGTTTTTCCAGATGCTGGAATTCGCGCCACGGCTCGTGCTCGGCATGGCCGGGCAAATGGACCTTGCGATATCTGGCGACGATCGCACCGCTTCTATCGACCAGAATGGAGGTGTTGTAGCGCCTGACAATTCCGGCCTCGACCGTCAGCTCGGCATAGCCCAGATAAAATCCGATGCCGAGCTCGCGGGCGAGGTCGAACAGGCCCTTCGTCTCCGGCCCCGGCATCTCGCGCTCGAAGAAGCTGTCGATCTCGGCCTGATCGTCGAAATACCAGCGCGGGAAGAACGTGGTCAGCGCGAGCTCGGGATAGACGATCAGGTCGCAGCCGTTTGCGTGCGCCTGGCGCATCAAGGCCATCAGGCGCGCCACGACCTCGGTTCTGGTCTCGGTCCGCGCGACAGGGCCGAGCTGGCCGGCCGCGATAGTCACAAATCTCGCCACGCGTCGTTCCTTCGTTGGCTTATCGATGGCGCACAATCAAATTCCGTGCCTCTTCGACTCTTCGTGCAGCGGTAATTCGATATCACCTGAAGTCGAGGAACTTTCGTGACTAATCTGCAACGGTTCCCCGCGGTCTGAAGCCGGACAAAACAAACTCCCATTCCGGCCACGAACCGCTCTCACAAGGCCGTGAGACAAGCCAAGGGAACGACGATGCGTGCACAACGCTTTTGGAAAGTGAATGGCGCCGCCAGCGTCGGGCAGCTCCAATCCAGACTGGACGATCTCAACAAGCGTCTCGGTCAGCTCGAAAACCAGCATCCGGACGGCTGGAAGGTCGAAGAACTGAAATCGAGCGCGCTCAGCCTGTCGCGCGAGATCGACGACATCCGCTGCGCCGAGGCGACCGCGGCGCTGAGCGAGCTGCTGCGGAAGTAGCCCGGACAGGGCGATTCGGCGTCGCACAGGAACCAACGCCGCGCACCGCCATTTCCATCGAGAGCATGGAGCAAAATCATGACCAGGCACCTGACGCGAGCCCATCTCGCGCGCGGAGTGGCCGGCGCTGTGTCCACGCTGGTCCTGTGCGCGACGGCGGCATTCACCATCGCGCGCCACTTTGCGCAATGAAGGATGAGTTCGCATGACGTCCGACCCCGAAGAGGCGGTGAGGCTGCAAGGCTATGGCGAGATGACGTTGCGCACGGCGATTGCGACGCTGATGGCGCTTGCACCGCGCGAGCGCTCCGATGCTGCCATCTTCCGCGTCCGCGATGGCTCGCAACTCGCCTCAAACGAGATCGCCGAACTCGCATCAAGCTGGGGCATGGCACCGATAGCTGAAATCAGGTCTCCAAAACTCGTCCCGGACCAGCACTGGCCGGACATCGTCCGCGGCATGGTGCGTGAGGCCCCGCTGCCGTCGCTGATGGTGGCGTTCCTGCTGGGTGTGCTGGTGGCGAGGCGGTAGGCGATACTACGGCGAGATGCCGCGCGCCGACAACCTACTCCAGATTCCGATCGCTTCGAGCGTGTAGCTGTCCTTGATCTCACCCGACAGGATTTTCGACCAGATCGCATCGGCCGGCATCAACAGGGTGCGGGTTATGACCTCGCGCATCTCGGGCAACCGCTCCTGACGGCCTATCACCGACGCATGCACGATGTGGACTTCGTTGTCCATCAAGCCGGTATCCGTCAAGACGCTCCCGATCAGCCGCGGCTCGACACCGACGTAGCCGGTCTCCTCCACCAATTCCTTCAAGGCATTTGCTTCCAGCCCGATGCCCGGTTCGGCAAATCCGCGCGGCAGTTCCAGCATAAGCCGTCCGATCGCGTGCCGCTCCTGCTCGACCATCACGATGTCGCCGACGTTCCCCAGCTTCGGATCGGCGATCGTGGCAACGACCACGACATTGTGCCCTCCCAGCAGTTGGCCGCGCGAGACGACCCGAAAATAGGGATGGACGATCGTGGCCCAGCCCTCGCCCACCTCGACCAGGTCGACGAGCACAAGCACGTAGTCATTTGAGAAGGTAAGCCCGAGCGCGACGCCATGCTCGCGCGCGTAGTTCTCCAGGCGAGCACGGTCGAGCACAAGCCGGCGATAGCGGCGCGGCTCGAACAATTGGGGGTACTTGGCGAGCACGTCGAGATAGGCCTCGATGCCGGCTACTGGATCGACCATTATTTTCCCTGGTCAGAGATGAAGATTGACATGGGCCTGCCGCTACCACCGGCCGGCCAGTGAGCCGCGATCACGGTCGAGCCGCTTCTTATCGTTTTGGCGGCGATGCCTTGCGGTGCCGCGCCTGGTTTTGCCGGGGTTACACCGCAGTTCAATCGTCCCGATCCTTGACCTCAAGTCCGCCGCCCTGCTGATCGGGACGCAATTGATCCCCCGACGGCGCTATCTCGGTCCCCTCGAACGACAGGCGGCTACGTACCTCCCGAGCGATCTTTGCGGCGGTTTCCGCCCAGATTTTACCCTGGAATACGGGCTGCTTCATTTCATATTTCAACCCGCCTCCCTCAAGATAGACAACTGCGTGAGCGACGAGGGGCACCATCCCTCGCGACAGCGAGTGTTCGCTGACCGGATCCTCGGGCAGATGTGGCAAGCCAAACGCATGCCCAGCTTCCGAGGCGACCATCTCGAAAATGCCCAACGCACTCAGTCGAACCTCCCATCGCTCAGTGGCTTCGCGGAGGCGACTGTCGCGCTGGATCTGGCCCAAACGCCCAACCACGTTCCCCAGCGAACCGGAGACGCGCCGAATAGACTCCAATGGATCCTGAACGAATTTCTGCTCCGACATCGGCCGCTTGTTGTCCGGCAGATTCTCGACAGCGATCTCGTGATGCAACGCCCATATCGGATCGTTCCTGACCGCTATGATGTCGTCCAGGCTTACCGAACCGATATCGGTCAATTGAACGGCTTGACTGGCGATGTCCAGACCGACCCCGGCAACAGCCATCATGAGATCGTGCAACTCCTTCTCGTCCACCTCCTTGATGCCTTCCGTGAGTTCCTTGATCTCCTGCAAGCACTCGCGGCTGGTCGATCCCTGGGACGTGACGACGTATCGGTTGAGAACATCCGGCAAATTGACGTTGTACTTGAGGTCCGCGAGCGCCTTGATCTGCATGGCCAGTGGCTTCTTGAGATCAAAAACCAGGTGATCCTTGTGCAGGCCATCGACGCAGACGAACTTTTGGTAGATCTCCTTGCGTTTGACAGGGCGACTGGTCTCGTCCTGCACCCGATTGGCAAAATCGCGAATGTTCTTGAGCATCTGCTTGATGCTCTCGTCATCGAATATCGAAAGAGAGAAGTCCTTGCGAAGGAGATCGGGCCTCAGGTCGTCGATCGTCTTGAAGAAACCTCCAAAGCGCTTGGAAATGTGGTCCGTGATCAGGGTCCCGTTTCGCCTGTCGTCCCAGCTCAATCTCAGCTTGTTCGTGTCTTTCGACTCGGCCTTGATCCAGTAATCCTCGACGTCGCGGGACAGGTCCGTGCCCTTGAAGTCCGAGAGTTGCCGCTCGTCGTAGAGGAAAGGGATGATTGCGCGATCCTGCACGAGTCGTTCAAATGACTCCGGCTCCGAACCTCCGCCGAGGTAAAGTACCTTGACCGCCTCATTGTGGAGGAGGTACGCGCGATTGACCACCACCGAACGCAGCGTGAGCAGCGCCTTGAAGAACTCCGTCTTCATCGCCGGCTGGATCCGCTTGGCGTAGGCGGAGAGCGGCTTCGCACTCTCCGCGGCTTCCTGGGCGATGTCCGGCGGGGCCCATTGGTCATCGAGGCATTGGGCAATGCCGGAAAGCTGGTCCAAATTGTTCGGGGTCAATTCCATGGCGCAATGCCTTAAGAAGCAAAAAATCAATGCGTAATGTGTATTACGAAATGAATGCGAGCTTAAGTTGAAATTGTCAGCCGCCCGAAAAATTGAAGCGAACCCAGATCCAACGACTGCATTTGAACCCGGTGACCTTGCACCGCGCTTCACGCAATCAAAGCGCTACTCGAAGGGATGAGCGTTGCGAGCCATGCCGCCGCAACAGGCCGCCCTGCCCGGCCAAATCGGCCGTGGACCCGCGTCCCAATTCGTTGCAGAAAGGCGCTTCCGAGGCCCTGGCGGCCGGTCCGCCAAGCCTTTAGGAAACGTCGACTTTTGGAAGAATGGTCGGAGTGGCAGGATTCGAACCTGCGACCCCTGCGTCCCGAACGCAGTGCTCTACCGGGCTGAGCCACACTCCGACAAGAGGCCGGCTTATAGCGTCGGGTTTGGCGCACCGCAAGCGGCCGAGCTGAGGAATCTTATCCCTGTGAAAACGGGTCTTGAAACGCTGATTTTGCCGGCCGGCGAGGCCGCTGCCGGGGCCGCCGCCCGGCGGCTGGCCGCCGGCGGGCTGGTCGCGTTCCCGACCGAGACGGTCTACGGGCTCGGGGCGGACGCCGGAAATGCCAGCGCGATCGCCCATCTTTACGCCGCCAAGGGGCGGCCGGCCTTTAATCCGCTGATTGCGCATGTCGCCGACCTCGCGGCCGCGCGGAGGATCGGGCGATTCGACGCCTGCGCCTTGAGCCTGGCGGAGGCGTTCTGGCCGGGGCCGCTGACGCTGGTGGTGCCGAAGACGGAAAACTGCCCGGTGGCCGAGCTCGCCACCGCCGGCCTCGATACCGTCGCGATCCGCATTCCGGCCCATCCGGTGGCGCAGGCGATCCTGCGCGCCTTTGGCGGGGCGGTGGTGGCGCCGTCCGCCAACCTCTCCGGCCACGTTTCGCCGACGCTGGCCGCCCATGTCGAAAGCGACCTTGCGGGGCGGATCGACCTGATCGTGGACGGCGGGCCTGTTACGGTCGGCGTCGAATCGACCATCGTCGGCTGCCTCAACGCGCCGATGCTGCTCCGCCCTGGCGGGCTGTCACGCGAGCGGATCGAAGCCGTGCTCGGTGCACCGCTGGCGCGACTGCCCGCGGAGGCCGACAGCGACGACAGCCAGCCGCTGGCGCCGGGCATGCTGGCCTCGCATTACGCGCCGCGCGCCAATGTACGGCTCAATGCGCTCGATGTGGCGCCGGACGAAGCGCTGCTGGCGTTCGGCCCCGCGCGCCTGCCTGGCCTGGAAGCCGCCGCCGCTGTCATGAATTTGTCGCCCACCGGTGATCTCGATGAAGCCGCCGCCAATCTGTTCGGCTATCTTCGCGCCCTCGATGCGAGGGCACCGCGGGCGATCGCGGTGATGGCGATCCCCGAAGAAGATTTGGGCGAGGCGATCAACGACCGGCTGCGGCGGGCTGCCGTAACGCGATAAGAGCGAAGTAAGAGACAGGACAATGAACGTCAATCAATCCGCCACCGCTCCGCTTGCGCCCGAGCTGATCGAACAATTCCGCAAGATCGTCGGTGAGAAGCACGCGATCACCGATGCGGCCGATATCGAGGCCTATGTCACCGAGGAGCGCAATCTGTTCCACGGCCGCTCGCCGCTGGTGCTGCGCCCGGGCTCGACCGCGGAAGTCGCCGCAATCTGCAAGCTCGCCTCCGCGCACAAAATCGCGCTGGTGCCGCAGGGTGGCAACACCGGGCTCGTCGGCGGCCAGACGCCGCACAATGGCGAAGTGGTGGTGTCGCTGCGGCGGCTCGACAAGATCCGCGAGGTCGATACTGCCTCCAACACCATGACCTGCGAGGCCGGCGTGGTGCTGCAGATCGCGCAGCAGAAGGCCGCCGGTGTGGACCGGCTGTTTCCGCTGTCGCTGGGCGCGGAAGGGAGCTGCACCATCGGCGGCAATCTCTCGACCAATGCCGGCGGCACGGCCGCGCTCGCCTATGGCGTCGCGCGCGAGATGGCGCTGGGGCTCGAGGTGGTGCTGGCGGACGGGCGGGTGCTGGGCGTGCTGTCGAAGCTGAAGAAGGACAACACCGGCTACAATCTGCACAACCTCTTCATCGGCGCCGAAGGCACGCTCGGCATCATCACCGCGGCGACGCTGAAACTGTTTCCGAAGCCGCGGTCGATCGAGACCGCCTTCGTCGGGCTGAAGTCGCCGGACGCCGCGCTGAAACTCCTGGCGATCGCGCAAAGCGAGGTCGCCAATGCGCTGACGAGTTTTGAGCTGCTCTCGGAGATGGCGGTCGATTTCTCGATCCGACACGGCATCGACGTGCGCGACCCGCTCGCGCAAAAGCATGCCTGGTACGTGCTGATGGAATTGTCTTCACCGGGCGACGACGCCCGCACGCCGCTGGAAACCATCCTCGGCCGCGCCATGGAGGACGAGATCGTCGACGACGCCGTGATCGCGGCCAATCTGACCCAGCGCGCCGGCTTCTGGAAACTGCGCGACGAGATGTCGTCGGCGCAGAAGCCGGAGGGCGGCTCGATCAAGCACGACATCTCCGTGCCCGTCGCCACCGTGCCCGCCTTCATCACGGAGGCCAATGCCGCCGTGGTGAAGCTGATCCCCGGCGCGCGGCCGGTGCCGTTCGGCCATCTCGGCGACGGCAATCTGCATTACAATGTCAGCCAGCCGGTCGGCGCCAACACCGCGGATTATCTGGCGCGCTGGCACGAGATGAACGCGGTCGTGTTCGCGATCGTGCTGCGCATGGGCGGCTCGATCTCGGCCGAGCACGGCATCGGCGTGCTCAAGCGTGACGAGCTGCCCGATGTGAAGGACAGGACCGCAATCGAGCTGATGCGACAGCTCAAGGCGATGCTCGATCCGCTTGGAATCATGAACCCGGGAAAAGTGCTGTGAGTACGCTCAAGATCGATGCGATCGCTGAGGCCGATGTCGAGCCTGTGGTCGCGCTGTGGCAGCGCTGCGGCCTGACCCGGCCGTGGAACGATCCGCACGCGGACATCGCGCTGGCGCGGCGGCGCGACAATTCCACCATCCTGCTCGGCCGCGACGGCGGCGCGATCGTCGCCACCGTCATGGTCGGCCATGACGGCCATCGCGGCTGGGTCTATTACGTCGCGGTCGATCCCGATGGCCGCAAGCGCGGCCATGGCCGGGTGATCATGGCCGCCGCCGAGGACTGGCTGCGCGCCGCTGGAATTCTGAAACTCCAGCTCCTGGTCCGCCGCGAGAACGCGCAGGCCAATGCGTTCTACCAGTCGCTCGGCTTCGAGGAATCGACCTCGGTGATGTTCCAGAAGTGGCTCGACGGCCGCGACACCACTCCAAGCAACTGAGATCGAGCCATGACCATTTCCGACCGCGTCCGCATCAAGGACGTCCGCGTGCTCTCGGACAACTGGACGCCCCTGAAGAACACCACGCTGGAGTACCGGCGCGCCAACGGCGAATGGCAGACGCAGCACCGCGAGACCTATGAGCGCGACAACGCTGCCGCCGTGCTGCCGTACAATCTCGCACGGCGTACGGTGATCCTGGTGAAGCAATTCCGCCTGCCGGCCTTCATCCGTGGCTACGACGATCTCCTGATCGAGGCGGCCGCCGGCGTGCTGGACGATGCTTCGCCCGAGGTGCGCATCCGCGCCGAAGCGGAGGAGGAAACCGGCTATCGCCTGCACCACGTGCACAAGGTGTTCGAGGCCTTCATGAGCCCCGGCGCCATCACCGAGAAGCTGCATTTCTTCGTCGCCGAATACGAGCCGGAGATGCGGGTGAGCGACGGCGGCGGCCTCGAGCATGAAGGCGAGGACATCGAGGTGCTGGAACTCTCCATCGACGAGGCGCTGGCGATGATCGCGGACGGGCGCATCATCGACGCCAAGGCGATCATGCTGCTGCAATACGCGGCGCTGCATCTGTTTCGGTAGTCCCCACGCGGTCCGCAATTCTGACCTGCGCGGTCATGTGGCCTGTTGAGCTCGCCCCCGACTATCTCTAGTCTGGCCGCAACAAGACCACAGGAGACGCGCCCCATGTCAGCTTCGCGCGACGAATTCGGCTTTGCGCCCGACTACGATTCTCCCGTGCCCTATATGCAGCGCACGCGGGACTATTACGCCGCGATCGGCTACACCACGGCGTATCGCTGGGCCCACTACACCGAGGCGCCGTTCCAGCCGCTGAAAAAGCCGCTTTCGCAGTCGCGCGTGACGATCATCACCACGGCCGCGCCTTACGATCCCACCAAGGGCGACCAGGGGCCGGGCGCGGCGTATAATGGCGGCGCGAAATTCTACCAGGTCTATGACGGCGACACCTCGAAAGCGCACGATCTTCGCATCTCCCATATCGGTTACGACCGCAAGCACACCTCGGCCACCGACAACGGCACCTGGTTTCCGCTGCCGCAGCTTTTGAAGGCGAGCGCCGCCGGGCGCATCGGCGAGGTCGCTCCGCGCTTCTTCGGCGCGCCGACCAATCGCAGCCATCGCATCACCCTCGACACCGACGCGCCGGAAATTCTGGCGCGGGCCGTCGCCGACAAGGTCGATGTCGCCGTGCTGGTGCCGAACTGCCCGGTCTGCCACCAGACCACCGCGCTGGTGGCGCGGCATCTCGAGGCGAACGGCATTCCGACCGTGATCATGGGCTGCGCCAAGGACATCATCGAGCACGCCGCCGTGCCGCGCTTTTTGTTCTCGGATTTCCCGCTCGGCAATTCCGCCGGCAAGCCGCACGACGTCGCCTCGCAGGCACAGGCGCTCGAGCTGGCGCTCAAACTGCTGGAGACCGCGAGCGGCCCGCAGACCACGATGCAGTCGCCGCTGCGCTGGAGCGAGGACGCCTCCTGGAAGCTCGACTACAACAACGTCGCGCAGCTCTCGCCTGACGAGCTGGCGCGCCGCCGCGCCGAATTCGACAAGCAGAAGGAGATCGCGCGCGGCAATCGCGCCGCCTGACGTCCTCCGACAACCAAGACAAAAAGGGAGAGCGACGTGACGCGACCGTTCGAGGGCGTGAAGATCCTGGACTTCACGCAAGTGCTGGCCGGCCCCTATGCGAGCTACCAGCTCGCGCTGCTGGGCGCCGACGTGATCAAGGTCGAACGGCGCGAGGGCGAGGACATGCGCCGCACGCCGCTGTCGCGCGAATGGGCGGAGCGCGGGCTCGCGCCGGCGTTCCAGGCCATTAACGGCAACAAGCGCAGCCTGACGCTCGATCTGCAAAAGCCCGAAGCGATCGCGATCGTGAAGAAGCTCGCGGCGCAAGTCGACGTCGTCATGGAGAATTTCCGTCCCGGCGTGATGGACAAGCTCGGCATCGGCTACGAGGCGCTGTCGGCGATCAACCCGAAGCTGATCTACTGCGCGGTGTCCGGCTTCGGCCAGACCGGTCCGGATCGGCTGCGGCCCGGCTATGACGGCAAGATGCAGGCGCTGTCCGGCATCATGGCGATCACGGGCCATCCGGAGACCGGCCCGACGCGCGCCGGCTTTGCGGTCTGCGACGTGCTGTCGGGCGCCACGGCCGCCTTTGGCGTGTCGAGCGCGCTGTACCAGCGCGACCGCACCGGCAAGGGCCAGCTCATCGACGTCTCCATGCTGGAGGCGACGATGGCGTTTCTGTCGGGGCAGATCGCGGACTGGTCGGTCGCCGGCCATCGCCAGCAGCTGTCGGGCAATCAGGCCGTCAGCCGCAGGACCACGGCGAATTTGTTCAGATGCGGCGACGGCCACATCCTGCTCGCCGTCAACAACGAGAAGCAATATCGCGCGCTGATGTCTGCGCTCGGCCGCGAGGACACGCTGACCGATCCGCGCTTTGCCGACTGGTTCGCGCGCAACGAGAACGAGCCGGCGCTGCGCGCCATCATCGAAGAGGCGCTCGCGGCCAGGCCTGCGCGCGAATGGGAGACCATTCTGGAAGATGCCGGCGCGCCCTGCGCCAGCATCTGGAAGGTCGAGGAGGTGATCGACCATCCGCAGATCAAGGCGCGTGGCGCGATCCAGGAGCTCGATACGCCCTATGGCCGCCTGCGCTTTGCCGGCAGCGGATTCAAGCTCGGCCATGGCGGCGGCAGGCTGGACCGGATGGCGCCGGAACTCGGCGCGGATACGGATGCGGTGCTGGGGGAGCTGGGGTTCGATGCGGCGGAGATCGCGGGGCTGCGGGCGAAAGAGATTGTGTGAAGGCGGCGCCGCTTAAAACAACGAGCCCTGCCCGTCATCCGCCGAACCAACCGCTGCCTTCCGCGCCACCTTCTTCTTCGGCGCCTCCGCCTCGATCTCCGCCGCACTGATCGGAAGGAGCAACTGGTCGTCGTCATTGGCGACGCGGTTGACGCGGGTGGAGACCGGGTGCCAGGCGAATTCGCCGATGCGCGGGGCGGTCATCAGCGGCAGCACCGCATCGATCTCATCGCTGCGGCTGTCGAGCCAGCGCTCGAAATCGCGCGGGCTGATGGTGACGGGCACGCGGTCATGCAGCGTGGCGAGATCCTCGCTCGCCGCCGCCGTGACGATCGCGACCGTGTCGAGCTCCTCGCCGTTCGGTCCGACCCAGGTCTCGAACAATGCGGCAAAGCCGAGCGGCGCGCCGTCGGCGCGATGGATGAAGAAGGGCTGCTTGCGGCCCCCCTCCGCCTTCCATTCGTAATAACCATCGGCCGGAATCAGGCCGCGCCGCCGGCGAATCGCGCGTTTGAAGGCGGGCTTCTCCAGCACCGTCTCGGAACGGGCATTGATCAGGAGCGTAAACCCTTTGGGATCCTTGACCCAGCCCGGCAACAGCCCCCAGCGCATCAGGCGGAAATGGCGCGCGCCGTTCTCGGCCAGCACGACCGGAATCGGTTGTGTCGGGGCCACGTTGAACCGGGGCGGGAAGTTCGGCTGCTCCAGATAGCCGAACAGTTGCCGTAAAGCCGCGGGGGCCGAAGTTATGACGAAGCGTCCACACATCCTAAGGCGCCTATATAGGGTCCGTTCAGGTCCTTTTAACCCCGAACGTTAACACTGCGGCAGATGAGCTCAACGGTCTCCCAGCCGGCGCGAATGCATGGACAGACGGGGCCCGAGGCCGCGGCCTGGGCCGAGCGGCTGCGCGTGGCCAACATCAACCCGCGCACCGGGCTTGCCACCGACTATCTCAACCATTTCAATGAAGCCGTGATGCTGCTGGAAATGGTCCCGGACATGCCGGAATGCGCGGAAGATTTTCTGACCTGGTCGCCGCTGTCCTACGCCGAGCATTTCACCGCCTCGAACTTCAAGGCCCGGGATCTGGCGATCGAGGCCTATGACAAGGCCGACCCGAACGTGCGCGCCCAGTTCGACCACCTCACCGACACCATGACCTCGATCCTATCGGCGGTCGGCTCGGCCATGCGCGAGGTCGAGAAGGACGCGACCCGCGTCCGCCTCGCCGAGCAAGCCGCCCTCTGGGTCAAGCCGCTGATCGCGGCCTGCGGCGGCATCATCAATGGCGGCGCGGAAGCCGACGTCGACACCATCATGGCGAACTGAGCCCGAGCAGGTGAAAGTTATGGCTGCGATCGTTCAGCCCACCCGTCCCCAGATCGCGGTCAGTGCCGCGATTTTTCGCAACGGCAAGGTGCTTCTGACCCGCCGCGCGCGCTCACCGGCAAAGGGGTTCTATTCGCTGCCGGGCGGCCGGGTCGAGTTCGGCGAATCGCTGCACCAGGCGCTGGCACGCGAGGTCGACGAGGAGACCGGGCTCGATATCGACATCATTGGCCTCGCCGGCTGGCGCGAAGTGCTGCCGGCCGCGGCCGGCGCCGGCCATTATCTGATCATGTCCTTTGCCGCCCGCTGGGTGGCTCGGGAGCCGGTTCTCAACGACGAGCTCGACGACTACCGCTGGATCGCCCCGGAGGCCCTGGCGAGCCTCGGCGACCTCAAGCTGACCGGGGGGCTGGAAGAGGTCATCCAGTCGGCCGCGCGCCTGATAGGGCCATAACACCATCCGCGATCTCCGCTGCACCTCTCCCGCAAGCTTGCGGGGGAGGTCGACGCGCGAGAGCGCGGCGGGTGAGGGCTTTTTCCTCTTGGGGGTCCTCGCCTGCGGAGATACCCTCTCCCCAACCCTCCCCCGCAAGCGGGGGAGGGAGCGCACCGCTCGCGCGGCTCGGCGCCTTGCGTCCGCCGCCCCGAGGAGGCATACACCCCGCCGATGTCCACGCGATTTCTGGCCATTTTTGCCCTGATTCTCGCCTCCGCCTCCGGGCCCGCCCGGGCCCAGGACGGGGCGGCGCCGTTTGACGGCGATTTGCAGCGGCTGGCGGAGATCCTCGGCGGGCTGCACTATCTGCGCGGCATCTGCGGGTCCAACGAGGGCAACAAATGGCGCAGCGAGATGCAGGCACTGATCGATGCCGAAACCCCCGCGGGCGAACGCCGCACCCGCATGATCGCCGGCTTCAACCGCGGCTATAACGGCTTCCAGCAGACCTACCGGAGCTGCACGCCGGCCGCGACGGTGGCGATCCGCCGCTACATCGAGGAAGGCTCGAAGATCTCGCGCGATCTCACGGCGCGCTACGCGAACTGATTTACTGCCGATCGCATCCTGAACCGTGAACTCCTCATCCTGAGGAGCGCGGAACGCGCGTCTCGAAGGATGAAAGGCCCTGCTGCCGCGGCGGGGCCTCTATGGTTCGAGACGCGTGCTTCGCACGCTCCTCACCATGAGGGTTGGGCATCGGGGAACCCTGTCATCGTCTTTGTACACAGCCATTAACCGTTCCTAAAGATGTGGCCTAGCGGGCGTTAATTCGCGTGCTACACCTCTCGCACAGCGCATCGCCGTGGACGCGCCTCCAGCCCTGTCGAGTTTCATGAGCCATCCAGTGTCCTACGCCCCCGCCCGCGCGCCGCTGCCCGATCACGAGCAGAAACAGGCCGCGCTGAGCTATCTCAACGAAGCCTGGGCCGAGGCGCGCCATGACGGCGTCGACGGCGATTGCCTGGCGCAAGCGAGCCTGTTCGCGGCGCTCGCCGAACTCGTCGGCACCTATGGTGAGGACGCGGTGGCGAAGTTCGTCGAGGGTTTTCCCGCCCGCATCCGCAACGGCGAATTCTCGGTCGACATCTCCCGACAGTAAGCGTTGCCGACATAGCCCCGCCACACGAGGGGGTCATTCATCACGGTTCGATCTTGAGCGTCGCTTTCATGTTGGGATGATAGCGGCAGTAATAATCGACCGTGCCCGCCTTCTTCAAAACGAACGTCGCCGATTTTTTCGCCGGCAGGTTCACGTCGAAATCGCCATTCCTGGCGGTTGCGGAATGGGCGAAAACGTCCTTGTTGATCCATTCAATGGTGTCGCCGACCTTCGCCGAAGCGTCTTTCGGCGACATTTCGAGATTCTCCATCGTGATCTCGATGGTCGCGGCGTGCGCCGGGACGGCCACCGCCACGAGCACGACCGCTGTCGCGATCGCACACAATCGTCCCGGCATCATCGCCTGCCCCTATTTCAGCTCCGCCGCGACGTGCTCGGCGTGCTGCTGATGGCCCTGGAAAATTTTCAGGCCGGTTTGCAACAAGCTCTTCAGCTCGGCATTGTTGGCGGACGGGATGAGCTGGGTCTCCAGCGCGCCGTTGACCGCCTTGTGGTAGGCGACCTCGTTCGCGACATAGGCCTTGTCGAAGGCCGCACCGTCCAGCTTGCCGAGTTCGGCCAGCTTGTCGCTCGCCTGCTTCGACAGCGCCTTGCTGGTGTCGTTGTCTTCAGGCGTGACATTCAGCTTCTTGACCAGCGCGAGCGCCTGCTTGTTGACGGCCTCGTGGTCGCGCAGCATGTCCTCGGCAAATGCCTTCACATCCTTGTTCCTGGCCTTTTTCTGCGCCTGCCTGGCTGCGTTGATGTCGATCACGCCCGCGGTGTAGGCGATGTGGGCGATCTGCGGATCGGTCGGCTTGTCGGCTGCTCTGGCGCCTTGCAGCAGCGCGGGGCTTGACAACAAAATTGCAGCGGCGATCGCCGCGCTCCAACGAACGAACATGGTTTGACACTCCTGTGGTGCCGGACGTTTTGCCGGCGCGTTGCTTCACAGGCGTTGGATGGGAATGTCGCGCGAACGTTCCCGAAAAACTTCAGCCGCCGATGCCGAGCCGCTTCAGCACCGACACGGTCAGTCGCTCGCAGCGCCACCCGGCGAACGGGAACGCATCCATCACCACCGGGCCGATCTCCTTCTCGACGTTCTCGCGCAGCATGGTCCGGGCACGGTGCAGCCGCGTCTTCACGGTCTCGGGCTTGACGCCGAGCAGCTCGGCGGTCTCCTCGATGTTCATGCCTTCCATGACGCGTGCGACGAAGACCATGCGGAAGACATCCGGCAATTCATCGATGGCGCGCTCGACGACGCGCTGGATTTCACGTTGGGCCATGGTCCTTTCCGGATCGCCTGCGGGAGAAACGGGAAATTTTATGATCTGCGCCTCGAGCATCGCTTCGGGCACCGAGCCGAGCTCGACATGCGGCCTCGCGCTTCGCGCCCGGCCAAGCGCCTCGTTGATGGCAATGCGCGACAGCCAGGTCGACAGTCCGGACTCGCCGCGGAAGCCGTCGAGATGGGTGAAGGCGCGGACGTAGGTTTCCTGAACCACATCCTCGGCTTCGCTGTCGCTGCGCAAAATCCCGCGCGCCAGCCGATAGAGTCGGCGGTTGTTGGCCTGCATGATCTCGCGCAGCGCGGCCTCGTCACGGCCCCGCGCCCGGTCGACCAGTTCGGCTTCCAATGCCCGGATTTCTGATGTCCTGACTTCTGAAGTCTTGGCGCCGGCGGACAGGCCGGCTGCGGTCCGTGGCATGGCGGTCACCTGCTCGTTTGGCTTCGTTCCAGACATTGGATGCAGACTGGCGATAAAGGTTCCGGACTTTTTTCCGGGAGGGGCCGCCAGGGAAGGGTAAGACCGCCTAGGGTCTGTTGAGATTCAGGATTCACAGATTGGAACGTCCGTGATTCAAGCTCCGAAAGGAGTTTTGGATGCAGCGATTCGTTTTGACGGACGCCCAGTGGGCGAAGATGCAGCCGCTTTGTT
>NZ_JARWCR020000015.1:0-156970 GCF_029846695.2 Bradyrhizobium nivariense
GCCTCGCCAGCGCATAAGCGGGAGTTCATCGACAAACTCGAGCCTCAAACTGCCGTTTGCCACGACGAGCACTTGCCACATCGCTCCAAAACTCCGCAGAACGCCAAATGCGTCACAAGCTCTCAGGATGACGGAATGAGAGGCGAAGTCGGACCGAAGCGCTCAAAACGATGTAGAGCCGTCGGCGCACTCAAAAGTTGCTTCATTGAACATTGACAACAAGCACGCTGCCGTCATCCCCGCGCACCGCGAAGCGGTTGTCGCTGGAGGTGCGAGCCGTGCGGTGCAAAGCACCGTACGGAGAGCCTCGAAGGATGAGGTTGTGGGCATCTATGTCTACATGCTGCGCTGTGCGGATGGCTCTTTCTACATTGGAAGCGCCACTGGCGAGGACACATCCAAGCGCGTCGACGAGCACAATGCGGGTGCCTATCAAGGATACACCTATTCGAGACGGCCGGTCGTTCTCGTGTGGTCGGAGTATTTCGATCGGATCACTGACGGCATTGCGGCCGAGCGGCAGCTCAAGGGATCGAGCCGAGCCAAAAAGGAGGCGCTCATTCGTTCGGATTGGAGATCGGTGAGCCAGCTTGCGCGGAGACGCGCGGGAGCGCCGAAATCCAAGAAGTAAGCGCTAAAGCATGATCCGGAAAAGTGCGAAGCGGTTTTCCGAAAAGATCATGCTCAAACAACAACCTAAAGCGCGATGATGATTCATCCTGATCTCATCGCGCTTTAGTCCGGTTACAGATGGGCCGTTCATCCTTCGAGGCTCCCGGCGCGATGCTGTGCATCGCGCCATTCGCACCTCAGGATGACGGGGTGGCACGGCGCTGCGGATTTTCCGATGATGACACTATGCCCCTGTTTTGCCCGACGAGTCAAACCGCCTCATGGCCTGCGCGCGTAAGCCGTTGATTTTGCTGTCACCGGCTACTGTGCATGGGGTTGTTTTTCAGGTTTTGACAGGCCGCTACGCCGCCGCCGGCAAATCCGGATCGGCGATCGCGCCGGCGACGCGGACGCGGACGCGCAATGCATTGCCGGGCAGGTAAGCGATCGGCATGTCCTCGACGTCGACGGTCTTGAGGCTGTCGCGTGCAGCGCCGGCCTGAACGGCACGGTCCGCCGCGATAACGCGTGCAGCCGCGATCGCATCCTCGCGGCTGAGATCGCGGAATACCTGATCGGCTTCGCCGCTGACCTGTGCGATCGCGGCGCCAACTGCATTGGCGCAGTCGCCATGCGGCACGCGCACGATCTCGGAAATGCCGGGCAAGCGATCCGGCACCAGGAAGGCGCCGCCACCGACCGCGAGCAGCGGCACGTCGCCGGCCTCGGTCTTCATGCGGTCGATGTCTTCCTCGAGCTTGCGCCAGGCATCGCGCAGCGCGGCTTCGATCAGGCGTTTCGGCAGGTTGGCGACGCGCGAGCGGTCGCCGATCTCGATCAGGCCGGCGGCAACCGCAATGTCGGTAGCGGTGAGACGCGTGCCGCCGAACACCAGCGCGTCCGATGTCAGCCGGTAGCCGACGCTGAGCGGCCCGACGCGGACCGGATCCTCGTCGACATGGCTGCCGCCGCCGAGCCCGATCGACAACAGGTCGGGCATCCGGAACAGCGTGCGGACGCCGCCGACTTCGACCACGGCGTTGGCCTCGCGCGGAAAGCCGTGACGGAGCTGGCCGATGTCGGAGGTGGTGCCGCCGACATCGACGACCATTGCGTCGTCGAGGCCGGAGAGGTGGGCGGCGCCGCGCATGGAATTGGTGGCGCCGGATGCAAAGCTCATCACCGGGAAGGCGGTGGCGATCTCGGCCTGCATGACGGTGCCGTCGTTCTGGGTCAGGAACAGCGGCGCATCGATGCCGCTGTCGGCGATTGCCTTGCGAAAGGCCGCGACCGTGGTGATGGCGAGATCGTGCAGGGAGGCATTGAGGAGCGCGGCGTTCTCGCGTTCGAGCAGGCCGATGCGGCCGAGATCGTGCGACAGCGTTACCGCGACGTCAGGACAGATATCGGCGAGAATCTCGCGCGCGCTGATCTCGCAGGAGGGGTCGAGCGGCGAGAAGCTCGAGCACACCGCGACCGAGCGCAGGCCCTTGTCCCTGATTTTTCGCGCGGCGTCCTTGAGGGCGGCGACATCGAGCGGCATGAAAGGGCGGCCGTCGTAATCGTGGCCGCCCTCCAGCATGAAGATGTCGCCGTTGACGAGCGCGGCGAGGACCGCGGGCCAGTCGCAGAACGGCGGCAGCGAGGCGCTCGCGGGCATGCCGATGCGGATCGCGGCGATCTTCTGGACGTGGCGGCGCTGTACCACTGCATTGATGAAATGCGTGGTGCCGATGACGACCGCATCGACCTTCACCGCCGCGGCCGGCTCGGCGCGCAGCGCTTTCAGCGCATCCAGGATGCCCGAGGTCACGTCGGCGGTGGTCGGGCGCTTGACGGAATGAACGACCTTCTCGTCGACGATCAGCACGGCATCCGTGTTGGTGCCGCCGACATCGATGCCAATACGTTTCATGAGATCTTAAGCTCCAGCCATAGCGGGCGCGAACAGGGAACGATAGTCGAGGTCGTAGCCGAAGGCGCGCGGGCCGACGAATTCGAGGCCCCGGGGACTCGTGAGCACGGGTGGCGCCGGCAGCGCCACAACGGTGACGCGCTGGCCGTAGCGCACGGTCTCGGTGCCGACGCCGTGGCCGTTGACGCTGTCGAGCACACAGATCAAATCGGGTGATGTCGCGATCGCCTCCTCGCCGCGCCAGGCCACGATCCATTCGTTCTGGAACGAAAGCTTGAGCCGGCTGCCGCGGTCGGCATCGCTGCCTTCGATCGTGGCCGAACCGCGCAAGAATCCTTCCGTCGTGCGCCGGGCCACGTCGACAATCTTGCCGGTGAACAGCTTCTTGCCGCCTTCGGTCGAAAGCAGCGCGGCGATCGGATCTTCGTGCCGGCGGTTTGCATCCTGCACGGCGCGGCCGATGCCGATCGCCTTGGTGGTGGTGAAGTGAATACCCCAGTCCTTCACCTCGCGCCCGGTGCGCGGGGCCTTGCTGGTGGAGGCGATCGAGCCCATCTCGACGCAGATTTTGCGGCTCGCCCGCTCCATCCACTTCCAGCTCGGTACTTTTGTCACCACGGCTTCGATGCCGCGCGGATCGTAGAGTGTGCAGGGGTAGGGGCGCAGGTCACCGATCGCAACTGACGTCATCTGCGCCTCCGGGAAGGCGCGGCCCATGCAGTCAGCATCGACCACGGGAATGCCGAGATGAGCGGCCGCCATCAGCGCCTGTACGCCGTTGCCGCCGCCGATCTCGACCGACATCACGGCGCGGAACTTGATGCCGTTGATCTCCTCCTGCATCCGCACCGCGCGCGCGATGTTGCGGCTGTCGGCGAGGCGTTCCTGTCCGACCAGCGGCGCGCCCATGTTGGAGACCACCGCGACCCAGTCGTCGTCATCGAGGTCGAGCGGCGACATCAATTGCACGCGGTGGCCCTCGGCGTAGAGCCGGCGCAGGTTGAGCAGGCCGAGATAGGGGCTGCCGCCGCCGCCGGTGCCGAGGATCCAGGCGCCGACCGCCAGCGCTTCGATCTCCTCGAGGCTGATCGTCTTCAATTCCGGCTTGCTCACGACACCAGCTCCTCGACGATGCGGGCCGCAGCGGCAATGCCGAGGATCACCGGGCCGGGATAGGCGGTGCGCACGCGCGCCTTGTTGGCGCTGGTGTAGCTGATGCAATCCATCACCACGAGATCGGGTTCGAGCTCCGCCATCGTGCGTGCGGCCTCGTCGACCGCAGCATCGTCCGAGCCGGGGCGAAGCGTAACGCCGACCACCTCGACGCTCTCACGCTGCCACTTCTTGTCGATCAGCGCAGTCTGCTCGACGAGCGGCGAGAACACGCCGAGGCGGCCCCTTGGCAGCACGGCCTCGACGAGATTATGCAGAATGGCCGAGGGCAGGATGACGAGGCCGTCAGCCGCGAGATTGGGAAATTTGCCGGTGCAGGCCATCAGCGTCACGCCGACGCCCTCGTGCTTGAAGCGGGTGATCTGCTGGCTCGCGCGACGCTCGACCTCCTTCTTGCTGATTCTGACGCCGTCGCCGTTCGGCAGCAGGGTGAACAGCGTGTCGTAGCCGTCCATCGGCGGGATGGCGTCGATCTCGGCGCGACTCATGCCGTCGAGCGCGCCGCGCAGCTCGATCTCGATGCCCGGCGATAATACGGTGGCGATTTCGGAGGCGACGGTAGGACGTGGGCTCTGGCCGATCACGACCACCCCGATGCGCTGATGCTTCAATGGCATGTTCATGTCTGGTCTAGTCCTTCAAGACGACGAGATCGGCCGGCGTCCAGTCGAGCGTGACACCGTTGCCGGGAACGAACAGGCGGCCCGTGCCTGCATTGGGCTGCTGCACGAGGACGCGATGTCCGCCCTCGAGCACGATGCGATAGAGCACCGCGCCGCCGAGAAAATTGGTGTTCTCGACGACACCATGCGCGGTGACGCCGGACGCACCGTCTGCGGCATCGTTGCGCGGCGAGAGGCGGATCTTTTCGGGACGCAGCGCCACCGAGAGAACGCCGGTGCCTTGCGTCTCGGTGGAGAGAGGTAGCGCCAGCATCAGGCCCTTGCCCGCATCGAGAGCTCGACTGCCAGCGCTTGTCGTGGCGCGTTCGCCCCGAAAGATGTTGGTGTCGCCGATGAAGTCGGCAACGAAACGCGTGGTGGGCCGGTTGTAGATCTCGGCGGGCGTGCCGACCTGCTCGACCCGGCCGCCATTCATCACGGCGATGCGGTCGGACATTGCCAGCGCCTCCTCCTGGTCGTGGGTGACGAACACCAGGGTCAGGCCGAGCTGCTTCTGGAGCTGCTTGAGTTCGAACTGCATCTGCTGGCGCAGCTTCTTGTCCAGTGCACCCAGCGGCTCGTCGCAGAGCAGGACGCGCGGGGCGATCACGATGGCGCGGGCGAGCGCGACGCGCTGCTGCTGGCCGCCGGAGAGCTGGGCGGGCCGGCGGTTCTCCAGGCCGGACAGTTCGACCATGGCGAGCGCGGCCTTCACCTTGGTCGCGATGCTCGCTTTGTCCAGGCCACGCATGCGCAGGCCGAAGGCAACGTTCTCGGCGACGGTGCGATGCGGAAACAGCGCGTAGTTCTGGAACACCATGCCCATGTCGCGCTTGTGTGCCGGCACATGGGTGATGTCGGCGCCGTCGACCCGGATGGCCCCTGCGCTCGGCGTCTCGAAGCCGGCGATCATGCGCAGCGTGGTGGTCTTGCCGCAACCGGACGGACCGAGCAGGGAGAAGAATTCGCCCTGCCGGATGTCCATGGCGACCGTATCCACCGCGCGCACGCCGCCGTCGTAGATCTTGCTGACGCCGGCGATCTCGATCGACGCGCTCATGCGCGGAAAATCCGGTTGACGCGCTGGTCGATCTCGTCCTTGCGCTCGTTGTACCACTTCCAGTCGACCTGGATCAGCTTGGAGACTTTTTCCGGCGTGGTGAGCAGCTTGGCGTCGTACTTGGCGTCGAGCTTCACCTTCCTGTTGGCCGGCGAGTACCACACGGTTTCCGCAAGGCGCTTCTGCACATCCGGACGGAGCATGTAGTTCACATAGGCGTTGGCGAGCTCCTTCATTTTGCTGCCGGGCGTGATGGTCAGGACCTGCTCGAGCGACAGCACGCCTTCGCTCGGCGCGACGAAATCGATCGGCTGGTTCTGCCCGTCATAGCGATAGATGCCGGAATCGTGGATGACGCAGAGGCCAACTTCGCCCGACAGCAGCATCTTCTCCATCGCGCCGGTGAAATCGACGATCTTGATCGGCTTCAGCTTCTCCAGCGCCGCATAGGCCGCATCGAGATCGGTCTGGCCCTTGCCGAACAGCGTGCCGCACATCATCAGGAAGGCCTGGCCGAGGCTGTTGACCGGGATGACATAGCCGCCGCGCACGCCGTTGTATTTCGCGTCCCACAGCTCCTTCCAGGAGGTGACGCCGGCATAGCCCTTGTCGGTGCGCATGCCGAGGCCGATCGCGCTGGTGAAGATCGAGACGCCGACGATCTTGTCGCTGATGGCATAGGGATAGACGTCGGCGAGATTGGGCACGAGCTTGGGATCGATCTTCGGCTCGACCAGCCCCATTTCGGCTGCGGCCCACTGCTCGTTGGAGTTGGTATGCATCACGTCATAGATCGGCGCAGAACGTGAGCTTGCCTGGAGTTTTGGCAGATAAGGGAAGGCGGAGTCGATCTGGAGCTTGCACTTGAACTCGCTCTCGAAGGCCGGCCCGATCTCGGCTTTCATGACCTCGCCCCACTTGCCGCCCCAGCCGGTGATGCGCAGCGTGGGATCGTCGGCGCGTGCGACATAGGGCGCGGCCATCGTGCCGATCCCGAGCGAGGCGCTCGCGACAAGAAAGCGGCGGCGGTTGAGCCGTGACGATCCCAGAGCTTTCATCATGTCTCGATTCCTTTGGGTACAATGAGCGGTTACAGTTTGACGTAGGAGCGCAGGCCGACGGTGCGGTCGAGCCCGACGACGACGAGGAATGCGAGGACGATCGACACCACCGACGCGGCGCCGATGGTGCCGTCCAGATCGAATTTGAGATAGTTGAACAGCGTGACCGGCAGCGTCTCGTTGCCCGGGCTGACCAGGAACAGCGACACCGGGAACTGGTCGAACGAGACGATGAAGGCGAAGATCGCGCCCGCAAGCACGCCCGGCTTGATCAGCGGCAGCGTGACCTCGAAGAAGGTGCGCAGCGGGCTTGCGCCGAGATTGCGTGCGGCTTCCTCGAGGCGCAGGTCGAAATTATGCAGCACCGCGAGCGTCGTGCGCACCACATAGGGCAACGTCACCAGCGTATGGCCCGCGACCAGGCCCCAGGTCGGGCGGCCGACATCGAGCAGCACATAAGTTTGAAATAGCGCCAATCCCGTCAGGATCGCGGGCAGCATCAAAGGCGAGAGCATGGTCGCCACGATCAGCCGCATGCCCGGCAAATTGCCGCGGGCGAGCGCCAGCGCGGCGGATGCGCCGAGCACGGTCGCGGACACCGTGGTTAGGAGCGCGATTTCGAGGCTGAAGCCGAGCGCATGCATGAAATCGCGCGAGGCGAAGAATTTTTCGAACCAGCGCAAGGACACGCCGACCGGCGGAAACTGGATGAAGGGCGTAGGGTTCAGGGCGAACACGACGACGACGGCGATCGGTGCCAGCAGGAAAATCAGGATGGCGATGTTGATGCTGAGATAGAGGTATCGACCATAATGCCTGGGGCTTCCGCCCATACGAACGGGCGTAGCTGCGCGATCAGGTGCGAGCGATGGACTGTGCGAGGTGGAGGTGCTCATCGCCGAGCTCACTGCAATTCGCGCTGGCCGGAGACGAGGCCGAGCGCGCGGTTATAGGCGATGACGAGCATCAGCGAGATCAGCAGCAGGACGATGCCGAGCGCCGCCGCGAAGCCGACGTTGAAGTTCGCCGAAATCTGCTGATAGATCAGGATCGGCAGCGTCATGATCTGGAAGCCGCCGAGCAGGATCGGCGTGACATAGGCGCTGATCGCGAGCGCGAAGACCAGCAGCGAGCCGGCCAGGATGCCGGGCAGGCTCAGCGGCAGCGTCACTTCGATGAAGGCGCGCAAGGGGCTGGCGCCGAGATTTTCCGCAGCCTGCTCCAGCCGTTCGTCGATGCGGCCGATCACGCCGGTGAGCGTCAGCACCATGAAGGGGACGTAGATGTGGACGAGCCCGACCACGATGCCGGTCTCGGTGTACATCAGCTTCAACGGCTGGCTGATCAGCCCGAGCGAGAGCAGCGTCTGATTGATCACGCCCTTGTCGGAGAGCAGCGTCATCCAGGCGAAGGTGCGCACCACGATGCCGGTCAGCATCGGTGCCAGCACCGCCATCAGCAGCAGCGCGTGCCCGGTGCGGCTCCGGATGCGCGCCATCCAGTGTGCGAGCGGATAGCCGATCGCGAGCGCGACCAGCGTGGTCACGAGTCCGATCCGGATCGTGGTCCAGATCACCTCGAGATAATAGGGATCGTCGAACATGCGGGCGTAATGCCGCGTGGTGAAGGCGACCTTCGGCGCCACCACCGGATTGCCGGTGAGCACGCTCATCAGCGCCATCAGTCCGATCGGCAGGAAGAAGAACAGCGCAAACAGCAGCGCGCTCGGCAGAATGAAGAGCGCAAGGCCATTGGGGCGTTGGGCGGCGGCGTCGCTCATCGCGTCCCCGCCTGAGCGCGTGTGACGACCGGGTCCAGTTGATCGCCGGTCAGCCGGCGCAGCTTTGCGGCCATCGCCGTCAGCTCGCGCCGGACATTGGCGCGCTCGGCAACGGTGGTCGCCTGCACCGAATAGGACACCGCGATCCCGATCATCTCGCCTGTCTCGCCGCTCTTCAACGCAAAGCCCTGCGAGCCCACGCCCTCGATGGATTCGTCGGCCGCCTCGGATACGCCGGTGCGGCGGATTTCATCCAGGCGCGCCATCGCCTGCTTGAAGTTCTGCGGCGAGTTGCGCGGCAGCTTTGGATAGGTCGATGGCACGCGGGCTCGGATATCCTCGTCGGAGAGACGTGCGAGCATGGCGCGGCCGTTCGAGGTGGCGAGTGCCGGCGTACGCTGGCCCGGCGGATTGACGACGCGCAAGGGATTGGAGCCCGGCACGATTCTGAGCACGACCTGTTCGTAGCCGTCGAGCACGGCGATGTAACCGGTATGCCCGGTGCGTGCGCAGACCTCGCGCAGCTCGCGCTCGGCCATGCTGATGAGGTCGTCATGGGCGCGGTGCAGCCGGCCGAGCTCGAAGGTGAGGAGCCCCGGTCGATAGCGGCGGGTGTGAGGATCCTGCTCGAGCAGCCCGCAATCGCGCAACGAGCGCAGCAGCCGCGAGGTCGAGCTCTTCGGCTTGCCCGTCAGCGCCATCACGTCGGCGAACGACAGATCGGGCCGCGCGCTGGAAAAGCAGCGCAGGATCTCGATGGCGTTGGTGAGGGCACTCATGGGCCTTGTCCACGTCAGTTCCAAAATTCGGAACCATGTCCCAAATTCTAAGCCTGGCGTGGAAACGGGCAAGCGGAAATTTCCGGCAGGGTGGTGCCCGATTGCGCAGATGCGACCGAAGGTTGCCCGTAGGGAATTCGAAGCGGCGCACCGTGGCCGAACAGTGGGCCGCTTCTTTGGATCAGGCCGCCTCGGCGGCGACGTTGCCGATCCAATCGCGGGCGAGCGCCACGTCGGCTTGCGACAATTGATGGCCCGCCGGCAAGATCTTGTGGGTCACGCTGGCGCCTGCCTCCGACAACTGCGCCGCGAGCCGCGCCGAATTGCTTGCTGGCACGATCGGATCAGCCTGTCCGGACAGGAGCAGGATCGGCTTGCCGCCAAGCTCTGCCTTGGGCGGATCCGACAGCGGCACCATGGCGCGGAGCAGGATCGCGCCTGCCAGCACGTCCGGCTGCAGCAGCAACAGCGCGGCTGCGATGTTGGCGCCGTTGGAGAAGCCGACCGCGACCGGCGCGGCGAGGCCATATCGCTGCCGCGCCTCCGCGACGAAGTCGCCAAGTTCGCGCGCGCGGCGGCGCACATCTTGCTCGTCGAATACGCCTTCGGCGAGGCGGCGGAAGAAGCGCGGCATGCCGTGCTCGAGCACGCGGCCGCGCGGCGAGAGCAGGGCCGAGCCGGGCGAGATCATTTTGCCGAGCCCGAGCAGGTCGTTCTCGTCGCCACCGGTGCCGTGCAGCAGCAGAAGCGGGGCCGAGCCAGCGTCGCGCGCGGGCTCGAAACGATGGATGAACGAATTCTCGGTCACGACACCCTCTCTTCCAAATTCGGCAGGACACCCTCGATCTGCTTGCGCTGCGCCTCGAGGAAGCCCGGCAGCTTCAGCTCACGTCCCAGCGTCGCGACGGGTTCGTCGACGGCGAAGCCGGGGATATCGGTCGCGATCTCGAACAGCACGCCGCCGGGTTCGCGGAAGTAGATCGAGCGGAAGTAGTTGCGGTCCCTCTGCTCGGTCGGATGCAGGCCGTGATTGGAGACAAGCTTCTGCGCCATCTTGCCCTGCTCGGCGTCGTCAGCCGCGCGGAAAGCGATGTGATGCACGGAGCCACCGCCCTGATGCCCGCGCAAAAAGCCCTTGGCCTCGTAGATGTCGACGACGCTGCCTTCGGCATCGCCCGGCGCCTTGAAGCGGATCACAGAACCTTCGCGGCCCGTTTCCTTGAAGCCGAACACGTCGGTGAGGACGGCAGCCGTCTTCGCCGCGCTGTCGAGCAGCAAGGTCACGCCATGGAAGCCACGGATCGCGTGCTCGGCCGGCACGTCGCCATTGCTCCAGCCGGGCTCGTTCTCCGCGCCGGGAATGCCGACCAGCGCCAGCGCCATGCCGTCGGGGTCGGTGAAGGGCAGCACGGACTCGCCAAAGCGCTTCTCCAGCGCCTCGTAGGCGATGCCCTTCTCGGTGAAGCGCTGCGTCCAGTAGCCGAGCGAACGCTGCGGCACGCGGAAGGCGGTCTGATGGGTCTCGCCGACGCCGCGGCGCCCGGCAGGGACGCCGGCCCAGGGAAAGAAGGTCAGGATGGTGCCGGGACGGCCGGTCTCGTCGCCATAATAGAAGTGATAGGTGCCGGGATCGTCGAAATTGACCGTCTTCTTGACGAAGCGCAGGCCGAGATCCCGGGTGTAGAAGCCAAAATTCCTGATGGGGTCGCCGGCGATCGCGGTGACATGGTGCAGTCCAGACATTGTCGTCCTCCAGAATTCGGGGAGCGGTTTTGCTCTCTGGCCGGAAATATCGTTCCGCTTTGGATTGGAGACAATCCATGCAAATATGACGTCTATGTCTACGATTTGGAAACAATCACCGGCGCCAGCCTTTGGATAAGCTCGCTAGCCTCCGGGCGTTCGTAAAAGTGGTCGAAAGCGGCAGCTTTGCCGAGGCGGGCCGGCAGTTGCGGCTGTCGCGCTCGGCGATCAGCAAATATATCGCCGACCTCGAGGAGAGCCTCGGCGTCCAGCTCCTGAACCGGACCACGCGGCATGCGAGCCCGACTGAGAACGGCCAGCGCTATTTCGAGCGCGCGGTCGTGATCCTGTCGGAGATCGAGGCCGCCGATCAGGCGGTGACGCAAGCGCAGTCGGCGCCTCGGGGATTGCTGCGCGTCAACGCGCCGATGTCGTTCGGGACCCTCCGGCTCGGGCCGGTGCTCGCCGACTTCATGGCGCGATATCCGGAGCTGCAGCTCCAGCTCGTGCTCAGCGACGATCTGCTCGATCCCGTCCAGGACGGCTTTGACGTGACGTTGCGGATTGCGGAATTGGAATCGTCGAGTTTGATCGCGCGGAAAATCATGCCGGTGGCGCGCATGATCTGCGCCTCGCCGGATTATCTTTCGCGTCACGGCACGCCAAAACATCCGCAGGATCTGCGCGAGCATGCCTCGCTAACCTACGGCTTCCTGCTTACGGGCAATCAGTGGAAGCTGACCGGCGCCGACGGCGATCACTGGATCCAGCCGGCCTGGTCGCTCTGCGTCAACAATGCCGAAGTGCTGCGCGATGTCGCAATCAAGGGCAGGGGGCTCGCGCTGCTTCCCGAATTCATCGCCGCCGGCGCCTTGAGGAAGGGTGAGCTGCGCATGGTGCTCAAAGAGTATTCTGCGCCGCCGCTTGCGCTCTACGCAGTCTATCCGCCGACCCGGCATCTGTCGGTGAAGGTGCGGCTCTTCATCGACTTCCTGGTCGAGCGCTTCGGTCGCGAGGACGAAGCAGGCGCGCGCAAACCCGCCGCGGCTAGTTGACCGAGTGCTGCTCCGCGGGACGAAGCGAATCGTCCAGCGCGCTCATCGAAGCCTCTCGAAGCGCGGCAAGTTCGCGGGCGGCGCTCTGGCACTCGGGCGGAGACATCGTGGCTGCCGCCAGCTCGATCTCGCGGCAGCGCTCGAACAGGCGGACGAGGCCGAGCGCGCTCGCGGCGCTGCCGAGTTGATGCGCGAACCGCGCGAGCTGCGTGTGATCGCCAAGCTCAGCAGCCTTGGCGACGTCCTCGATCAACTTCTCGCTGGTCTCCTCCAGCAGGTGGTGGAGCTTTGCGATTTGCGCCGCGCCCAGCAGCTCCTTCTGGTCGTCGAGGAAATGCCGGTCGATCAATGTGCCTGCGGCGAGTTGCGCCGCTGCTGGCTCGTCCTCGGGATCGTCCTCGATCGCCTCGCGCAGCGCATTGATCAGGATCGGTTTGCTGACGATCCTGGCGATGCCTGCGCCCGCGAGTCGCTCGCGGGCGCGGCGCGACATGTCGGCGGTCACCGCGATGGTGCGCGGCATCCTCGGCAGACCGAGCTTTCGGATCCGCGACGCCGCCTCGACGCCGTCCATGTCGGGCATGTGCAGATCCATCAGGATGATGTCGAACGCTTGATCGCGGGCGAGAGCGATGGCCGACGCGCCGTTCGTGGCGATGGTGGCGTGATGGCCGAGCCTCTGCAACATCGCTTCGCCGACCTCGCAATTGACGGGGTCGTCGTCGACCAGCAACACGCGAAGCTGCCGTGATGGCGGCTGAACCGCGCCTTGCGCGATGCCACTCGCGACGAGGCCAAGCGGCACTTCAAGCACGAACGAGCTGCCCGCGCCCGGCGTGCTTTCCACCGTCAGCTCACCGTGCATCAGGCGGGTGAGGCGCCGCGCGATCGCGAGGCCCAGGCCGGTGCCGCCGAACCGCCGCGCGATGCTGTCGTCGGCCTGGACGAAATCCTCGAAAATCCGCTCATGCATGTCGGGCGCAATGCCGATGCCGGTATCGCGGACGGTGATGCGCAGCAGAACATGATCGTCATGACGCTCGGCGGCCGCGTTCAAGCCGATGCCGCCGCGCGGGGTGAACTTGATCGCGTTGCCGATCAGATTGAGCAGGATGCGATTGAGCCGCACGGGATCGCCGTGCACGGAGGTGTTGACCGTCGCATCGCAGGCGAGGTCGAAGGTCAGGCCCTTGCCGAAGGCCTGCGGCCGCATCAGATCGGCGGCTGTCTCGATGAGCTGGTCGAGCCGGAAATCGCGGGTCTCCAGCGTTTCGGCGCTGGCCTCGAGGCGCGCATATTCGAGGATGGCGTCGACCAGCGCGATCAGCGTTTCGCCGGATGCCGCCGCAGTCGTGAGGTGGCGCCGCTGCGCATCGCCAAGGCTGCCATCGTCGAGCAGTTGCAGCACGCCCATGACGCCGTTCAGCGGCGTGCGCAGCTCGTGGCTGACGACCGCGAGGAAGCGCGATTTGGTCTCGTTGGCCGCCACTGCCGCGCTGCGCGCGCGCTCGGCGGCGTCGTGCTCGGCAAGGGCCTGGTCTCGCGTCTTCTCCAGCTCGGAGGTGCGCTCGATCACCTTGCGCTCGAGCGTCGCATAGGATTCGTGCAAGTGAGCGGCCATCCGGTTGAACTGATCGCCGAGCGCTTCCAGCTCGTCACCGGTCTTGATCGCGAGCCGCAGGCCGAGGTCGCCGCTGCCGATCCGCCGCGCGCCCTGCGTCAGGATCTGGATCGGCACGGTCATGCGCCGGCTGAGAAACAAAGAGACCAGCACCGCACAGGCCAGCAGGATGACCAGAAGAAATGTCGAGCGTCCGATCGATGCATAGATCGGCGCGTAGGCTTCGGTGAGCGGCAGCTCGACGAACACCAGCCAGCCCAGCGAGGGAACCGTCGCATAGGTCGACAGCACGCGTTGACCGGACAGATCGTCCTTGACCAGGCCGCCTGAGGGCGGCCCCGCGCCATCGAGCGCGGCGCGGACGTCCGCATGGCCGGAGAGATCGCTGCGGCGCAGCGCCCGCCACAGATCGGGGTGCGCGATCAAGATTCCCATGCGGTCGACAACATAGGCCTTGCCGGTGTTGCCCACTCTGATCCCGGCGACGAGGTCCCAGATGAAGCGAAGATTGACCTCGGCGACAATCACATCCGGCGTCAGGCCAGTTCCGCGCGTGGCAAGCGTCATGAATGGCTCGGTGTCACCGAGGAAGTAGACCGGCCCGTAATAGGCCCGGCTGTCATTGGCGCCGCGGAAGGCCGCCGAAGCGGAGAGGTCGGCTTTGCCGCCGATCCTGTCCGCGACACGGCGCGACACGCGCACCTGCTCGCGGCCCCGGGCGTCGAGCTCGGCGATTTCCGCGATCGCAGGCGAGAGGCGCAGGAGGCGGATGGCGTTCAGGCGCTCGTCCTCGTTCGTGGACAGCTCCGGGGGCAGGCGCGAAAGCCATCTGATCTGGTTTTCGATCTGGCCGATGAACTGGCCGATCTGGATGGCGGCAGACGCGGCCTGCTCGCGCTGGGTCGCCGCGAGAAGCTGCTTCTGCTCGCGGTAGGAGAACCAGACGTCGAAGCCGGTGTTGACGGCAAGCGCGGCAAAAGCGAGCGCGACGATCGAGTAGAGGTATTTGCGGAACAGCCGGCCGGGAGGCGTCCGCAAATCTCCCTGGTCGATCGTCTCGTTCACTCGCGAATCTCGTCGGCGCGCGCGAGCAGCGTGAATGGTATAGTCAGGTCCAGCGTGCGGGCGACCGTGCGGTTGATCAGCAGCTCGTATTTCCGCGGCGCTTGCACCGGCAGATCGCCGGCCTTGGTGCCGCGCAGGATGAGATCGACATAGTCGGCCGAGCGCACTTCGAGCGTCGGCCCGTAGCTCATCAGCCCGCCCACATCCATGAAATAGTGGAACGGATAGATCGTGGGGACGCGATATCTCGCCGCCGCCGCGACGATCGCCTGCCGGTTGACCACCAGGAAGCTGTCGACCAGCGCAATCATCGCCGCCTTGGGCGGTTCGGAAAAACGCCTGATGGCTTCGTCGATGTCCGTTGGCGCGTTGACGGGGGCGGGGACCACGGACACTCCGGACGCCACCGCCTCTTGCTCGATGGAGTCGAGGAAGAAGCGGCCGCCGCGAGGTGTGGTCGCCGGGTTGAACAGGATACCGACGCGCGCAAGATCCGGCACGGCCTCCCGGACGAGCTGAAGCCATTTGCCGCCCATCTCGGCGCTGCTGTTGGTGAAGCCGGTCACGTTGCCGCCGGGATGCGCAAGACTCTCGACGAAGCCGTTGCCGACGGGATCGTTGGCGGTCGCGAACACGATCGGGATGGTTTTGGTGGCTTCCAGGACTGCTGCGGTTTCGATCGTCGAGCCGGTCAGGATCACGTCAGGCTTGAGCGCCAGCAATTCCTGGACCGCGGTTTTCAGTCTATCCGAAGCGCCGAAGGTCGAACGGAGCTCGAAGCGGAAATTGATGCCTTCGACCCAACCACGCTGCCTCAAGCCCACGATGAGGCCACCCAGGCGAGAGGTCGGGCTGTCGATCATGCTCCGTCTGGTCAGTTCGTCGTCGAGCGGCAATGCCGTCAGCGATGCCACGACCCGCATGCGATCGGATGTTGCGCCGAGCGTCAGCCAACCCGCAGCGGTTGTGCTCGCAAGGCGAATGAACCCGCGGCGATCGACCGCGAGGGCGGAAGGCCGTTCGGTCATGAAATTCTTTGCATGATGGTTTGCCCCAGGCCGATGTTTAGCGCGAACGGCCGGCATCCACAATTGATGAAAGAATGCTTCTGTGAACCTTCATTCGCAGCGTTAAATTTGTGGGCGACCGTAACTGCGATCCGGGCTACAAGGCCAGCCAGTGCGGAGCGGACGCGCTGTTGAAAGTGCTTGTGCAGCGCGATGTCGTGGAGCTGCCGTAGCTCGCCCTCAACGCCGCAGCGTGAATTCTTCCGCGCTGCGCCGGTGCTCCCACTTCGCCTGTTCCAGCTCAGGCTGGTCGCATTCGATTTCCGGATAGCCGATGCAGAGATAGGCGATGAATTTCCAGGTGTCCGGCACCTCGAGAATGGCGGGGATACGATCCGGATGGAGGATCGATACCCAGCCAAGCCCGATGCCTTCGGCGCGCGCGGCCAGCCACATCGCGGTGATCGCCGCGACCACGGAATATTCCGTCGTCTCCGGCATCGTCGCGCGGCCGAGGCCGTGACCGACGTCGCTGGCCTTGTCTGCGAACACGGCGAGGTGGCCGGGCGCCTGTTCGAGGCCCGACAGTTTCAGCGTGGCATAGCGCGCTGCGCGCTCACCGGCATAGGAATTCAGTGCGTCGGCGTTGCACGCTTTGAAGTCGTCGATCACGGCGCGGCGCCGTGCCGCATCGTCGACGGTGACGAAGCGCCAGGGCTGGCTGAGGCCGACCGAGGGTGAGAGACAGGCCGTCTCGATCAGGCGCTCGATGGCGCCGTCCGGCAGCGGGTCGCTGCGAAAGCGGCGCACATCGCGGCGCCACACGAACAGCTCGCGCAAGTGTTGGCGGAAGGTGTCGTCGAACTCGACCATGACGTCAGCGTCCCATCTGGAAGGCCGCGGCAACCAGCAGGATCAGGATCTCGCCGGTTTGCTCGAACGCGCCGAGGATGTCGCCGGTCTGGCCGCCGACCTGGCGGATGGCAAGTCGCGCCAGCATCAGGCCGGCGAGGGACAGAACGATCAAGCTGACCAACGCTTTGCCAGGCCCAAGCGCGAGCGCGAGCGCGAGGGTTCCAAGAGCAAAGGCGATGGCGACGCTGCGGCCCGGCGGCGATCCGGCGCTCGCCGACAGTCCGTCAGGTCGCGCGGGGGTGACCAGCGACATGAAGGCCGGCACGCCCGCGCGGGCCGCGGCGTGCGCAGCGCACAGCGCGAGCGCGACTGCCCACGGATTGGCGATCGCCGTGAGTGCGCTCCAGCGCAGGCCGAACGACAGGATCAGCGCGCAAACGCCATAGCTGCCGATCCGGCTGTCGCGCATGATCTCGAGCTTGCGCTCGCGCGTGCGGCCGCCGCCGAGCCCGTCGGCGGTATCGGCGAGGCCGTCCTCGTGCAGCGCGCCGGTGATGAGAGCGGTCGTCGCCAGCGCGAGCAGGGCGGCGAGGTTCGGTGTCAGTCCGAACCGGCTGGCGATCGCATAGACCAAAGCGCCGGTAAGGCCGACCAGCAGTCCCGCGACGGGGAGGGCCCAGGTCGCGCGCGCGACGGCGCCGTCCTCTGCGGGCTTCGACGAAGCGACGGGGAGGATCGTCACGAACGATGCCGCCATCCTGAGATCGGCAATGAGGTCCCGCAGAAGTTCGGCGCGCGGCATCATTTCAGTTTCATCGGCAGGCCCGCGACGACGAATTCGACCTCGTCGGCGACATCAGCGATGATCTGGTTCATGATCCCGGCAGCGTCGCGAAAGCTGCGCGCCAGCGCGTTGTCAGGCACGATGCCAAGGCCGACTTCGTTGGTGACGAGAACGACGGGGCTATTCAAGCGGGGCAGGGCGCTGGCGAGCTCGCTCACCTCGCGCTCCCAGTTGCGTTCTGCATGGAGCAGGTTGGAGAGCCACAGCGTCAGGCAATCGACGAGTCGCGCGCCGTCGTCGTCGGTTGCGAGCAGCGCGGGCACGAGATCGAGCGGCACTTCGCGTTCCCTCCAGTCGGTTCCGCGGCGCGCACGGTGCCTGGCGATGCGCGCCTCCATTTCCGCATCGAGCGCCTCGGCCGTGGCTACATAAACGGGCTGCCCGGGAAAGGCACGCGTGCGCAGTTCCGCACGCTTGCTCTTGCCCGACCGCGCTCCGCCGGTGATCAAAATGACGGCCATGGAGGTCTCCTGTCGGCCAGCACTAATCACCAAACGTGGCCAAAGACAAAGCCGAAATCAGACGGGCGGGGCTTGCGCTCCGGCCATGGTTTGCGCAACAGGGGCGGGACAGGAGGCGTGCGTGGGTTTTGCGGGTGCGATGGTCGTGGCGATGGCGGTGGATGCCCTGTTGGGCTGGCCATCGTGGTTGTTCGCGCGGGTCGGCCATCCCGTCGCCTGGCTCGGCCGGCTGATCGCTGCCATCGACACCGCCTGGAATCGGCCCGCCGATCCGCCGGCATTTCGCCGCGCCGCTGGTCTCGCGGGGGCGCTCATGGTGATCGCGCTCTCGGTCGCGCTCGGTTGGGCGCTTCAGTCCTTGCTTCCCTCAGGCTGGATCCAGATCGTGCTGGTCGGCGTTCTGGCGTGGCCGCTGGTCGCCTTGCGTTCGTTGCACGACCACGTTGCTGCCGTCGCAAACCCGATGCGGGCCGGTGACATCGCCGCCGCACGCGACGCGGTCTCGCGCATCGTTGGCCGCGATCCCCTAGCGCTCGACGAGGCCGGCATCGCGCGCGCGGCGATCGAGAGCCTCGCCGAGAATGCATCCGACGGCATCGTCGCACCCGTGTTCTGGGGCGCGCTGTTCGGTCTGCCCGGCATTTTGGGCTACAAGGCGATCAACACGCTGGACTCCATGATCGGCCATCGCTCCGAACGCCACCAAGCCTTCGGCTGGGCCGCGGCGCGCATCGACGATGTCGCCAATGTCATTCCGGCGCGGCTGACCGGATTTCTGTTCGTGCTGCTGGCGCCACGGCGATCGGAGGCGTTATCTTGCATGACGCGGGATGCGGGCCGTCACCGTTCGCCCAATGCCGGCTGGCCGGAAGCAGCCATGGCCGGTGCGCTTGGTGTGCGGCTGAGCGGTCCCCGGATCTATCACGGCAGCACCACGAACGAGCCATGGCTGAATGAAGGTGCGCGCGATCCGCTTGCTGCCGACATCGATCGGGGATTGACGGTTTACCGCCGTGCCATGCTGCTGCTCGCCGGCGTCCTTGCGATCCTGATCTTCGCGTGAAAGAACAGCGCATGCGCGAGCACGGTGGAAATCTCGATCTGGCCCAGCAGCGTTTCGGCGGACGCGCGGAGGACTGGATCGATCTGTCGACCGGGATCAACAGGCTGCCTTATCCCGTCGGCGAGGTGAGCGTGCGCGCGTGGAGCGCGTTGCCGTCGCGGGCCGAGATTGAGGCGCTGCATCAGGCGGCGCGGCACGCTTACCGCACGAGCGCGGCGGTTGTCGCGCTCGGCGGCGCGCAAGCCGCGATTCAATTGCTGCCGCAACTCGCGCCACCCGGCCACGCGCGCATCCTCGCGCCGACCTACAACGAATATGCCGGAGTCCTCTCGGCTGCGGGCTGGGAGGTGGAAGAGGTCAGCGCGCTCGACGCGCTGGCCGGCGCGGACCTCGCCATTGTCGCCAATCCCAACAATCCTGACGGCCGATGCCATATACCAAAGGATTTGCTGGCGCTGCTGCCGCGCGTCGGCCGTCTCGTCATCGACGAGAGTTTTGCCGATGTGGCCTCGCAGCTTTCACTTGCATCTGAGGATCGGCCGGGGCTGCTGATCCTGCGCTCCTTTGGAAAGTTTTATGGTCTTGCCGGCCTGCGGCTCGGCTTCGCGCTCGGCAATTCGTCCGACATCGCCAGGCTCGCATCGATGTCGGGGCCTTGGCCGGTCTCGGGAGCGGCGATCGCGATCGGTTGCCGCGGTCTGCGTGATGATGCCTGGGCCGAGGCCACGTCCGCGCGGCTCGCGCGAGACTGCGTTCGCATCGACGGCATGGTGCAGTCGCAAGGCTGGCGGCTCGTCGGCGGGACGCCGCTGTTTCGTCTCTACGAGACGCCCGACGCGCTCGCCGCGCAGGAGAAGCTCGCGCGCGGCCAGATCTGGTCGCGCGTCTTCGCGCGGGAGCCGACGTGGCTGCGCCTCGGGCTTCCGGGCAGCGAATCCGAATGGACGCGCCTGGCCGAGACTCTAGCGCGCTAGCGCGAGCAAGCCTTCAACGTCGAGATGGGCTTCGATGTGATCGGCGAGCGCATCGAGCGCGCTCTCGACCCTCGCGTGATAGGGCTCGTCGCCGGCAGGAATGTCGAGCTTTGCCAAGAACGCCTTGCGGAAATCATCCGACGTGAACAGGCCATGCAGATAGCTGCCTTGCACGCGTTCATCGCGCGTGATCGCGCCTTCCGGTTCGCCATTCAGCTTTGCGAATGGGCGCGCGCGATCGGGTCCGTCGGTGCGGCCGATGTGGATTTCGTAGGCTTCGATCGGCTGATCCGTGGCGGCGTGCACGGCCGCGACGCGCGTCAGCGTCTTCTCCGAGCTCATCACCGTTTCTACATCCAGAAGTCCGAGGCCCGGTGTGTTGCCGGCAGGACCTTCGATGCCATCAGGATCGGCGACGCTTCGTCCGAGCATCTGATAGCCGCCGCAGAGCCCGAGCACATGGCCGCCCCTGCGGTGATGCGCCAGGAGATCGATGTCCCAGCCCTGCGCGCGCAGGAAGGCGAGGTCGCCGCGGGTGGATTTCGAGCCGGGAATGATGACGAGGCGCACGTCGCCGGGGATTGCTTCGCCCGGCCGCACCATCACGAGGTCGACGCCAGGTTCGAGCTTGAGCGGATCGAGATCGTCGAAATTGGCGATCCGCGACAGCGCGAGACAGGCGATCTTGCATTGGCCGGGTTTTCGCGCATCGCTCAGGCCCAGCGCATCCTCAGCCGGCAGCTCGCCGGCGCGCGTGAACCAGGGCAGCACGCCAAAGGCGCGCCATGTGGTCTTCGCTTCGATCAGCTTGTAGCCGTCATCGAACAACGTGGGATCGCCGCGGAACTTGTTGATGACAAACCCCTGGATCATCACGGCATCGTCCGGGTCGATCACCGTCTTGATGCCGACGAGTTGCGCGATGACCCCGCCGCGGTCGATGTCGCCGACCAGTACGACCGGCACGTCGGCCTTGCGCGCAAAGCCCATATTGGCGATGTCGGCCTTGCGCAAGTTCACCTCGGCCGGACTGCCGGCACCTTCCACGAGCACGAGATCGGCGCGCGCTTTCAGCCGCTCAAAACTCTCCAGCACCGCAGCCATCAATGAAGGCTTCATCGCCGCATATTCGCGCGCACGCGCAGTCGCGATGCGTTTTCCCTGCACGATCACCTGCGCGCCGACATCCGTCTCGGGCTTCAGCAGCACCGGGTTCATGTCGGTGTGCGGCTCGACGCGGGCGGCGAGCGCCTGGAGCGCCTGGGCGCGGCCGATCTCGCCGCCGTCAACGGTGACGGCGGCATTGTTCGACATGTTCTGCGGCTTGAACGGGAGCACGCGCAGGCCGCGTCGCACAAAGGCGCGCGCGAGGCCGGCGACGATGAGCGACTTGCCCACGTCCGAGCCGGCCCCCTGGATCATCAATGCGCGCGCCATGGTGTCTTCAGAACCTGGTGTCTTTAGAACTCGACGCCGGCTTGCGCCTTGATGCCGGAACGGAAGGGATGCTTGACCAGCGTCATCTCGGTGACGAGATCGGCGATATCGATCAGCTCGTCCTTGGCGTTGCGTCCGGTGAGCACGACATGCGTCATCGCCGGCTTCTGCGTCGTCAGGAAATCGACGACCTCGGCGATGTCGAGATAGTCGTAGCGCAGCGCGATGTTGATCTCGTCGAGCACAACCATGCGGAGGTTCTGGTCGAGGATCAGCTCCTTGGCCTTCTCCCAGCCGGCACGGGCGGCGGCGATATCGCGGGCGCGGTCCTGCGTCTCCCAGGTAAAACCTTCGCCCATGGCGTGGAACTGACAGAGGTCGCCGAAATGGCCGGTGAGCATGCGGCGCTCGCCGGTATCCCAGGCGCCCTTGATGAACTGCACGACCGCGCAGGGGAAGCCATGGGCGACGCAGCGGATGATCATGCCGAAGGCCGAGGAGGACTTGCCCTTGCCGGCGCCGGTGTGGACGATGATGAGGCCCTTTTCACCGCTCTTGGTCGCCATGATCTTGTCGCGGGCGGCCTTCTTCTTCGCCATTTTCGAGGCGTGGCGGTCGTCGGCTTCGTCGGCCGTCTGGGTATCCGGTTCGGGCGTCATCGGACGGGGTCCTTCGGCTTGACAAGAGGCGGTCGGGGGCAAATGGTGGCCCGGCGTTGGTTCCTGTCCTACGACAGGCGAAGAGGGAATGCGATAGGGTCCGAATCGGCAAGATTTGGTTCCAAAATGCAGCCGCTCCCGCGACCGTGACCGGAGAGATGCCCGAAGCCACTGATCCCCTTGGGGATCGGGAAGGCGGGGATCGAAGGGTGCAAACCCTGCTCCGCAAGCCGGGAGACCTGCCAGCGCGGACGATTTTGGACCGGCGGACGGGGTGTTCCGCGACGGGGAAACGGGCCTTCGCAAGAACGGTTCGTGGGCCTCATCGCTTCCCGCTGTTTATTCTGGAAGAGGCGATGAGCGTCACACTTCATGTCTGCATCACCTGCCGCGCCGGCCAAACGCTTGACGAGGGCGAGGCGACGCCCGGCAAGCGCCTGCATGGTGCGATCCTCGAGGCCGGCGTGCCCGACGGCGTCAGCGTGGTTCCCGTCGAATGCCTGTCGGCCTGTAGCCAGGGTTGCTCGGTCGCGCTCAGCGCGCCCGGGCGCTGGTCCTATGTCTATGGTCGCCTCTCGGATGCGAATGCCAGCGACGTGGTCGCGGGCGCCGCGGCCTATGCCGCCGCACCCGACGGCCTGGTGCCGTGGCGCAGCCGCCCGGAGATCTTCCGCAAGCAATCGCTTGCCCGCATTCCCCCCATGGCCGTCGCGCCGGAGGCCGCCGAATGAATTCGCTCGCAAAAGTCCCGGTCACGGTGGTCACGGGTTTTCTTGGCTCCGGCAAGACGACGCTGATCCAGCACCTGCTTGCCAACGCCAACGGCAAGAAGCTCGCAGTGCTCGTCAACGAGTTCGGCAGCGAAGGCGTCGATGGCGAGATTCTGAAATCCTGCGCCGATGCGGATTGCCCCGAAGAGAACATCATCGAGCTCGCCAATGGCTGCATCTGCTGCACCGTCGCAGACGATTTCATTCCGACCATGGAGAAGTTGCTGTCGCGGCCCATAAGGCCCGACCACATCCTGATCGAAACTTCGGGCTTGGCGCTGCCAAAGCCGTTGCTCAAGGCGTTCGACTGGCCCGAGATCCGCTCGCGCATCACGGTCGACGGCGTGATCGCGCTGGCCGACGCCGAAGCTGTGGCAGCCGGCCGTTTCGCGCCCGACCCGATTGCCGTCGAGGCGCAGCGCGCGGCGGACGAAAATCTCGATCACGAGACGCCGCTGTCGGAAGTGTTCGAGGACCAGATCGCCTGCGCCGACATCGTGCTACTGACCAAGGCGGATCTTGCAGGCGCGGCAGGGCTCGAAGCCGCCAGGGCTGCGATCACCGCCGAGATGCCGCGTCGCGTTCCGATGCTGGCGATCATCGATGGCGTGATCGACGCGCGCGTCATTCTCGGTCTCGGCGCTGCCGCGGAGAACGATCTCGCCGCGCGTCCCTCGCACCACGACGGCGAAGAGGATCACGAGCACGACGATTTTGCTTCCGTCGTGATCAATCTTCCGGAGGTCATCGATATCGATGCGCTGGTCGCATCGGTCCAGCGTCTGGCGCGCGAGCAGAATGTGCTGCGTGCCAAGGGCTATATCGCGGTCGCGGGCAGGCCGATGCGTCTCTTGCTGCAAGCGGTCGGCGAGCGCGTGCGCCACCAGTTCGACAAGCCCTGGGGCGCGGGTGCGAGGCAGTCAAAGCTCGTCGTGATCGGCGAGCACGGCGATATCGACGAGGCCGCAATCAGGGCAGGACTCGGTCTTTCAGGATCCGGCATCTGATGCACGTCGTCTTCCGCGAGAGCCGCGGTCTCGAGGAGACCGCGATACCAAGGGACATCGGCCAGGACCCGGCCGATCTCGTGGTGCTCTCGTATTCGGATTCCGATCTTGCCGCGTTTGCGGCCGGCTGGCGCCGCGGCCGCGACAGCCTGCCGTCGCTACGGCTCGTCAATCTCGCAGAACTCCGTCATCCGCTCTCGGTCGACACCTATATCGAGCGCACTCTTGCACGGGCGCGCGGCATCCTCGTGCGGCTGATCGGCGGCGAGTCCTATTGGTCGTACGGGCTCGCGGCCCTGCAGCAAATGGCGAAGGATCGCGGCATCGTGCTGGCCGTGCTGCCGGCCGACGGCCGCGACGACACGCGGCTGGATGCGTATTCGACCCTGCCGGTCTCGACGCTGCGGCGGCTCAAGGTGCTCTGCGACACCGGCGGCCCCGTCGCAGCACAAGCCGCGATCGCGCAGCTTGCGTTGGCCTCCGGCCTCTATGCCGGCCCCGTTATCGGGGAGACGACCGTTCCCGAGATCGGTTTTTACGATCCCGCGCGTGGCGTCATCGCGGCGCCATCGGCCTGCGAAGGGAAGCCGCGAGCGCTGGTGACGTTCTATCGCTCCTATCTCACCGCCGCGGACACCGGTCCGGTCGATGCCCTGATCGCGGCGCTGCGCGAGAAGGGCTTTGATGCCTGCGGCGTGTTCGTGACCTCGCTGAAGGCTCCGAGCGTCGTGGATTGGCTGCGGACGCAGCTTGCGCAAAATTCTCCGGCGGCGATCGTCAATGCGACGGCGTTCTCGGCGATGGGCGACGACGGCACGACGCCGTTCGATGCCGCATCCTGCCCGGTGTTCCAGGTCGCGCTCTCCACGGCACGGCGCGAGGACTGGGCTACCTCGCTGCGTGGCCTGTCGCCCGGCGATCTCGCGATGCATGTGGTGCTGCCCGAGGTCGACGGCCGCCTGTTCGCGGGCGTGGTGAGCTTCAAGTCGGCCGCGATGCGCGATCCCGATTTGCAATTTTCGCATCTGGCGCACAGGCCCGACGATCAGCGCGTGAAGGCCGTCGCCGCGCGCGTTGCAGCCTGGCGGCGCCTCGCGGAGACGCCGGCCGCTGAAAAGCGGATGGCACTCGTGCTCTCCAACTATCCGGGCCGCCCGCATCAGATCGCGCATGCCGTTGGTCTCGATGCGCTGGCCTCAGTCGAGGCTTTGATGTCCGACCTCGCGGAGGCCGGCTTCGATGTCGCGCCGGTCCATGCGCTCGGCGAGACGCTGCTAACGCAGAATTTGACCTGGAGCGTCGCCGATTACCGCGCCGCGCTCTTGCGCCTACCGCAATCCTTGCAGGATGATCTCGCGCAAGCCTGGGGCGCGCCGGAGAACGATCCGGGTTGCCGCGACGGCGCGTTCCACTTCGCAGCGATCCATTGCGGCCGGTCGATCATCGCGGTTCAGCCGGAGCGTGGCGATGCGACCACGCGCGATGCCGACTATCACGATCTCGCCCGCACGCCGCGCCACGCCTATGTCGCGTTCTATCTCTGGCTCCGGGGGCAGGGCTGTGATGCCGTCGTGCACATGGGCGCGCATGGCACGCTGGAATGGCTGCCCGGAAAATCTGTCGCGCTGTCGCAGGCGTGCTGGCCGGAAGCCCTGATCGGCGATTTGCCCGTCATCTATCCCTTCATCGTCAACGATCCCGGCGAGGCCGCGCAGGCCAAGCGGCGCATCGGCGCCGTCACGATCGGCCATCTGCCGCCGCCGCTGGCAGCATCAGCGGTGCCGGACGGGCTGCGCAGGCTCGAACAGCTCCTCGACGAGTACTCGACGGCCGATGGCCTCGATCCCGCCCGCCGCCAGCGTCTGGTCGCCGCGATCCGCGACGAGGCGCGCGGGGCAGGCCTCGAAGACGATCTTGGCCTCGATGCAGCGGCCGCGCCCGCCGAAGCGATCCCGCGGATCGACCGCTTCGTCTGCGATCTCAAGGAAAGCCAGTTCGGCGACGGCCTGCATGTGTTCGGCCGCGGCACCTGCGGTGAAGTGGAACGGGACGCGCTGCGGGCCGCGCTTGCGGGCCAGCGCGTCGCGCCAGGGCCGTCAGGTTCGCCCTATCGCGGCCGCCAGGATGTGCTGCCCACGGGACGCAACCTTTTCGCCGTCGATCCGCGCGCGGTGCCGACGCCGTCGGCGCATGCGCAGGGCGTCAAGCTCGCGGAAGAATTGCTCCGCCGCCACTTGCAGGATCATGGCGACTGGCCGAAAGGCCTTGTCGTCGATCTCTGGGGCTCGGCGACGATGCGCACCGCTGGCGAGGAGTTTGCCATGGCGCTGCATCTGGCCGGCCTCGCACCGCGCTGGGATCACGCTTCCGGCCGTGTGACCGGCTACGACATCATCGCGCCGGCCGAGCTTGGCCGACCCCGCATCGACGTCACGCTGCGCGTCTCGGGCCTGTTCCGCGATGTCTTCTCAGGCCTTGCGCAATTGTTCGAAGCGGCAGCCGAGGCGCTGTCGACCCGCGAGGACGAGGGCGAGGAGAATCCGTATCGTCACCGCGCGTCCCGTGTGTTTGCGCCGCGTCCCGGGCAATACGGCGTCAGCCTGTCGGCAATCCCGGATGCCTTCACGCCCGAGACGCGCGAAGCCGCCGGCGAAGCCTGGCTGTCGGCATCGTCCTGGGCGTTCTCCGCCAATGGCGAGATCAAGCCCGATCGAGCCGGCATCGAATCGCGACTCGCATCCGCCGATGCTTTCGTGCACGTCCAGGATTTGCCGGAAACCGACCTTCTGCTTGCGGCCGACTACGCCGCCCACGAAGCCGGCGTTGCGGCGGCCGCAGCGCATCTCGGTGCGGCAGCGCCATCGCTCTATCATCTCGACACGACGCGCCCCGAGCAGCCCCACGCACGTACTCTGACCGAAGAAATCTCCCGTGTCGTCCGCGCGCGCGCGGCCAATCCGGCCTGGATCGCCGGCATGATGCGCCACGGTTTTCGCGGGGCTGCCGAGATCACAGCGACGCTCGAGCACATGGCCGCCTTCGCCCACCTGGCCGGCGCCGTGCCGCCGCATCTGTTCGACCTCTACTACGACGCGACGCTCGGCAATGACGACGTCCGCGCCTTCATGGCGAGCGAAAATCCGGCGGCGCTGGCGGCAATGGAGACGTATTTCACACGCCTGCATGAGGCTTCGCTCTGGCGGACGCGCCGCAATTCGATCGCGGCTGCGCTGCGGGAGGCGTCATGAGCGCTTCCGTGGTCAAGGGCTGGTGTCCCGGCGCGCTGCGCCCGATGCAATCGGGCGATGGGCTCGTGGTCCGCGTGCGTCCGTTCGGCGGACGGCTCGAAGCGGCACAAATCTCCGGACTGGCCTATCTTGCCGAACGCCATGGCAACGGCCTGATCGACGTGACCAGCCGAGCCAATCTCCAGATCAGGGGCGTCAACGAGACCAGCCACAGGCTGTTGCTCGACGGCCTTTCGCAGCTGGCGCTGCTCGACCCGGACGCTGACACCGAATCCCGTCGCAATATCCTTGTGACGCCGTTCTGGCGTGCCGGGGACGAGACCCAATCGCTCGCCGCCGAGCTCGAGGAGGCGCTCGCTGATAGCAAGCTCGAACTTCCAACCAAGTTCGGCTTCGCCATCGATGACGGCACCTCACGCGTGCTTGCGGGCGATTCCGCGGATGTGCGGATCGAGCGCGATCGTTCCGGCGGACTGCTGGTGCGGGCTGACGGCGACAAATGCGGCCGCTCCGTCGCGCGTGGCGAGGCCGTGACCACCGTGCTTGCGTTCGCTAACTGGTTCGTGATCTCACGCGGCGCCAAGGGCGGGCGAGGGCGGATGGCGGCGCATCTTGCCGCCGGTGCATTCTTGCCGGCGGCATTGCGCGGCGAAGCCGAGCCCGCGCCGATCATGGCCGCGGCGCGTCCCGGCCTCTATTTGCAAGGTGCGATGGTCGGCGTCGCCTTCGGACAGATGTCACATGCGACGCTCAACCAGTTCGCCGGTTGCGGGCACGCGCTGCGCATGACGCCATGGCGGATGGTTTTGAGCGAAGGCAAGCACGTGATGCCGAACGCGACCGGCCTGATCACCGAGGCCTACGACCCTGCGCTGCGCGTCATCGCCTGTAGCGGTGCGCCACGCTGTCGCGAGGCGCATGCCGATACCCGCGGCCTTGCCGCGGCGCTGGCCCCGAACATCGGCGCGGCCGCACGGCTTCACGTCTCCGGCTGTGCCAAGGGCTGCGCCCATTCCGGTGCGGCCGCCATCACTCTGGTTGCGACCAGCGCAGGCTTCGATCTCGTGCGCGGTGGGTCGACACGCGATGAGCCCATCCTGCGTGGGCTGAACCGCGACGACATCGTCGGAGATCCCTCCATCCTGATGGGAGGGCACTGATGCCGCATCTCTATGAGACCGACGGCGCGGCGATCTACCGGCAGTCCTTTGCGACCATCCGGGCCGAGGCCGATCTTGCGCGCTTCACGCCGGACGAGGAGCAGGTGGTGGTGCGGATGATCCATGCCGCCGGCATGGTCGGCCTGGAGGCGCATATCCGCTTCACGCCCGGCATGGCGGTCGCTGCGCGCGCGGCCTTGCAGAAGGGGGCACCGATCCTGTGCGACGCGCGCATGGTCTCCGAAGGAATTACGCGCGCGCGGCTTCCCGCGGCCAATGCTGTCATCTGCACGCTGGGCGACGAGACCGTTCCCGCGCTCGCGCAGTCCATGCGCAACACCCGTTCGGCTGCGGCCCTGGAGCTATGGCGGCCGCATCTCGACGGCGCGATCGTGGCGATCGGTAATGCGCCGACCGCGTTGTTTCATCTCCTCAACATGCTGGAGGACCGGAACTGCCCGCGGCCCGCGGCGATCATTGGCTGCCCCGTCGGCTTCGTCGGTGCGGCCGAATCCAAGGCTGCGCTGATGGCCGATCCGCCGGTGCCGGCGCTGACGGTCGAGGGCCGCCTCGGCGGTTCCGCGATCACGGTCGCCGCCGTGAACGCGCTGGCGAGCCGGAGCGAATAGCGATGGGACGCATCATCTGCTGCGGTCTCGGCCCCGGCAACCCTGATATGATGAGCGTGCGCGCGGACCGGACGGTGCGCGGCGCAAGCCATGTCGCCTATTTCCGCAAGAAGGGCCGGCCCGGCCAGGCGCGCCGCATCGTCGAGGGCATGTTGGCTGCCGACGTCACCGAATATCCCATGGAATATCCGGTCACCACTGAGATCGCTTTCGATACGCCTGAATACGTCAAGCTGCTTGCCGGCTTCTACGACGAATGGGCGGAACGTCTGGCGCGGCTGGCGCGCGCGGTCGATGTCGTCGTGCTCTGCGAGGGCGATCCCTACTTCTACGGCTCTTTCATGCATCTGCACACGCGCCTGCAAGGCCGCGTCGAGATCGAGGTGATCGCGGGCATTCCAGGCATGGTCGGTTGCTGGAATGGCGTGGGACAGCCGATCGCGCTCGGTGATGATGTGACGACGGTGCTCATGGGCACGCTCGCCGAGCAAGAACTCGAACGCCGCATGCGCGATTCCGATGCACTCGTGATCATGAAGACCGGGCGCAATCTCGCAAAGGTGCGCCGCGCGCTCGCTGCCGCTGGACGACTGGACGGTGCCTGGCTGGTCGAGCGCGGCACCATGCCGGGCGAGCGCGTGGTGCGGCTCGCGGAGATCGATGCCGCCGACTGCCCCTATTTCGCGATCGTGCTCGTGCACGGCAAGGGCCGGCATCTGGACGCCGCGGAATGACGGGTATGCTGACCATCGCGGGCCTCGGGCCGGGCAGCGATGCGCTGGTGACGCCCGAGGTCTCCGCCGCGCTTGCCGCCGCGACCGATATTCTGGGCTACGCGCCCTATGTCGCGCGCGTGCCGCCGCGAGCGGGGCTTACCCTGCATCCCTCCGACAATCGCGAAGAGCTGCAGCGTGCGAGCGAGGCGCTGCGGCTCGCGGCCGAAGGCGGACAGGTCGTCATCGTATCCTCCGGCGATCCCGGCGTCTTCGCGATGGCCTCTGCCGTGTTCGAGGCGCTCGAACAGGCGCCGCAATGGCGCGAGCTGCCGATCCGCGTGCTGCCCGGCATCACCGCGATGCTGGCGGCCGCCGCGCGCGCCGGCGCGCCGCTCGGCCATGATTTCTGTGCCATCAATCTCTCCGACAATCTGAAGCCTTGGGCGCTGATCGAGAAGCGCCTGCGGCTTGCCGCGGAAGCCGATTTTGCCATTGCGATGTACAATCCGCGCTCGGCGAGCCGGCCGGAAGGATTTGGCCGTGCGCTTGCGGTGCTGAAGGAGGCCGGCTGCGGCGAACGCCTCGTGATCTTCGCGCGCGCGATCAGCACTTCTGGCGAGAAGATCGAGACCGTGACGCTGAACGAGGCGACGCCCGAGATGGCCGACATGCGCACGCTGGTGATCGTCGGCAACTCGCAGACACGCCGCGTCGGCCGCTGGGTCTATGCGCCGAGGCAGGTCCGATGACCGAGCCACTGCATGATCTCCGCCACGCTTTCGACCCGCAATCGTTCCGGCAGTTGCGGCCGCGAGATCATGATCACGGGCAGGCCGAGCCTGCGGGCTGCGTCGATCTTGGCGCGCGCGCCGTCGCCGCCGGAATTGCGGGCGATAATCCAAGTGATGGCACGCGCACGCAGCATCGCCAGCTCGCCCTCGAGCGTGAACGGCCCACGCGACACGATGACATCCGCGGCGGAGGGCAGCGGCGCTTCGGGCGGATCGACGAACCTCAGCGTGTAGGCGTGCTGCGGCTTGGCCGCGAACGGTGCGATGTGCTGGCGGCCGATGGCGAGGAACACATTTGCCGCCGCCTCGGGCAGTGCGGCGACCGCGGCGTTGACGTCTGCAATTTCGATCCAGTTGTCGCCGGGCGCTTTCGTCCAGGGCGCACGCTCCAGCGCGATCAGCGGCGTTCCCGTGTCCTTGCACGCCGCGACCGCATTGCGGCTCATCCCGGCGGCAAAGGGATGCGTCGCGTCGATCACATGCGTGATGTCTTCCCGGCGAATGTAATCTGCAAGACCGCTCACGCCGCCAAAGCCGCCGATGCGGGTCGGCAGCGGCTGGTCGGCGGGCGCGCGGGTGCGGCCGCCATAGGAATACACGGCGTCAATGCCTGCGCGCGCGATCTCCGCCGCAAGCAGGCTCGCGTCGGCCGTTCCGCCCAGAATGAGGGCGCGCGTCATGGCTGATCCCTGGCTGACCATCATCGGTATCGGCGAAGATGGACTCGCCGGGCTGTCCGAAGCAAGCCGAAAGGCGCTTGCCAATGCTGAAACTGTCTTCGGCGGCGAGCGTCATCTTGCGCTCGCGGGCGTAACCAGCCGAGGCCGCGCGTGGCCGGTGCCGTTCGACTCAGATGTCGTGCTGAGGTGCCGCGGCCGCCCGACGGCGGTGCTCGCCTCCGGCGATCCGTTCTGGCATGGCGCGGGCGCGAGCCTCGCCGAGAAGCTGGACGCCGGCGAGTGGATTGCGCATTCGGCGCCGTCGACCTTCTCGCTCGCCGCCGCGCGGCTGGGCTGGCGTCTCGAATTCGCTGTCTGTCTTGGCCTTCATGCCGCGCCATTCGAGCGTCTCGTGCCGCATCTGGCGCGAGGCGCGCGCATCATTTGCCTTGTGCGCGACGGGAAGGCCGCAGGCGATCTCGCGAAATGGCTGACGGAGCGCGGTTGGGGCGCTTCGGGATTCTGGACGCTCACCGCACTTGGCGGGTCGCGCGAAAGTATCAGCGCGCATCGCGCCGACAGCTTCGCAGGCGATCTTGCCGGAAGTCTGGTCACGGTGGCCGTGGAGGCGAGAGGAGCGCAGGGTCTTCCTCGCAGCTCGGGACTATCAGACGATCTCTTCGTCCATGACGGCCAGATCACCAAGCGTCCGGTCCGTGCGCTCGCGCTCTCGGCGCTGGCGCCGCGTCCCGGTGAACGGTTGTGGGACATCGGCGCCGGCTCGGGTTCGATCTCGGTCGAGTGGGCGCTGTGCGGCGGGACTGCGATCGCCGTCGAGGCGCGCGAGGATCGTGCCGCGAACATCCGCAGCAATGCGGCGGCGTTCGGATTGGCGCACGAGATCACCATCGTCACGGGTAAAGCGCCTGAGGCCCTTGCTGCGCTGGACGCACCTGATGCCGTCTTCATCGGCGGCGGTCTCGACATCGCGATGTTCGATGTCGTCTGGTCGCGGCTCGCATCCGGAACGCGAGTCGTTGCGCATGCCGTGACGCTGGAGACGGAAGCGCTGCTCGGCGAGCTGCATCAGCGCCACGGCGGCGACTTGATGCGGGTCGAGATTGCACATGCCGCTCCGCTCGGCCGCTCCCGCTCCTGGCAGGCGGCGCGGCCGGTAGTGCAATGGAGTGCGGTCCGATGAAGGTCGCCGGGCTCGGATTCAAACGGGATGTCACGCTGGCCTCGCTGCGCGAGGCGCTTCTGGCGGCCGGTGGTCCCGAAGGCCTCGCGGCGGTGGCGACTGTCAGCGATAAGGCCGACGCGGAGGCGCTGAAGCAGCTCGCGCGCGAATGCGGCGTGCCCATCAAGGCGGTCGCCGCCGAAATGCTGGCCGGCATCGACACGCCAACACAGTCAAATCTCATCGTGGAAAAGTTCGGGACGGGATCGGTCGCCGAAGCGGCGGCCCTCGCGGCAGCTGGACCCCGTGCGCGGTTGATCGCGACGCGGGTGGTCTCGCAGGATCGCACCGCGACCGCGGCGATTGCGGAAGGAGACGGCGCATGACGGTGCATTTCATCGGCGCCGGGCCGGGCGCTCCCGACTTGCTGACCTTGCGCGGACGCGATCTCATCGCCGCTTGTCCGGTCTGTCTCTATGCCGGCTCGCTGGTCCCCGAAGGCGTGCTGGCGCATTGCCCGCCGGACGCACGGATCGTCAACACCGCGCCGCTGTCGCTCGACGAGATCGTCGCGGAGATCGCCGCCGCGCATGCGGGCGGCAAGGATGTCGCGCGGCTGCATTCCGGCGATCTCTCGATCTGGTCGGCGATGGGTGAGCAACTGCGTCGCCTGCGCGCGCTCGGCATTCCCTACACCGTGACGCCGGGCGTGCCGGCTTTCTCGGCAGCGGCAGCCGCCCTCGAAGCCGAGCTGACATTGCCTGGTCTTGCACAGACCGTGGTGCTGACGCGCAAGCCGGGCCGCGCCAGCGCGATGCCGGAAGGTGAGAAGCTCGCCGCGTTCGCCGCCACCGGCGCGGTGCTCGCCATCCATCTGTCGATCCATCTGCTGGACAAGGTCATCGCCGAGCTGACGCCGCATTACGGCGCGGACTGCCCGGTCGCGATCGTCTGGCGTGCGAGCTGGCCCGATCAGTGCATCGTTCGCGCCACGCTCGCAACACTCGACGCTGCTGTCGGCAGCGAGATGGAGCGCACCGCGCTGATTCTGGTCGGCAAGACGCTGGGCTCGGCGGATTTTTCCGAGAGCCGTCTCTATGCTGCCGACTACGACCGCCGCTATCGGCCGGTTGGCGCCGAGCCGCGCTTTCCGGAGGTGTCGTGATGGCGGCTGGGCTCGTCATCTCCGCGCCGGCCTCCGGCGTCGGCAAGACGACGCTGACGCTGGCGCTTGCCCGCGCCTGGCGCAACAGCGGATTGCGGGTGCAGTGCTTCAAGAGCGGCCCCGATTACATCGATCCCGCGTTTCATGCAGCCGCGACGGGACGCGCCTCAGTCAATGTCGACAGCTGGGCGATGGATCGCGGGACGATCTCGCATCTCGTCAGTCGCGGCAATGACGCCGATGTCGTGCTGGCCGAGGGCTCGATGGGCCTGTTCGACGGTGTCGCCGCGCGCGGCGTCTGCGGCACCGGAGCGACCGCCGACATCGCAGAGATGCTGGACTGGCCTGTGCTGCTGGTGATCGATCCCTCCGGACAGGCACAAACGGCGGCGGCGATCGCCGCAGGACTCCGCGACTACCGTCCCGGCGTGCGCCTCGCAGGTGTGGTGCTGAACCGAGTCGCCAGCCCGCGCCACGAAGACCTCGTGCGGCGTGCGCTGCTGGATGCCGGCATCGCCGTGTTCGGCGCGCTGCCACGCCATGCCGAGATCAGCCTGCCGAAGCGGCATCTCGGGCTGGTACAGGCCGAGGAGCAGGCGGAGATCGGCAAGCTGATCGACGAGGCCGCACGCTTCGTCGCCGAGCATGTCGATCTCGACGCGGTGCTGCGTTCGGCCGCCAGCTGGTCGCCGCAACCCGCCGCGAGCGGCCTGAACGTGACGCCACCCGGCCAGCGCATTGCGCTTGCCCGTGACGCCGCGTTCTCCTTCGTCTATCCGCATATGCTGGAAGCGTGGCGCGGGGCGGGTGCGGAGATATCGACATTCTCGCCGCTCGCCGATGAAGGTCCTGACGCGAGTGCGGATGTGTGCTGGCTGCCTGGCGGTTATCCCGAGCTGCAGGCCGGCAAGATCGCGGCCAATGCGCGCTTCCGCAGCGGCTTGCGCGCCTTCGCCGAAACGCGGCCGGTGCATGGCGAATGCGGAGGCTATATGGTGCTGGGCACCGCTTTGACCGACGCCGACGGCATCAGCCACGAGATGACGGGCCTGCTCGGCCTGGAGACGAGCTTTGCCAAGCGCCGCATGCATCTGGGCTATCGTCTGGCCGAGCTCGCCGCGCCGATGCCGGGCCATCAGGCGGGTGCCCGCCTGCGTGGCCACGAATTCCACTATTCGACGATCCTCGCGCAGCCCGACACGCCGCTGGCGGTCGTGCACGACGCGACAGGCGCGGTCATTTCCGAGACCGGCTCGCGGCGAGGTCATGCCACCGGCACGTTCTTCCATCTGATCGCGGAGGACCGGTGAGCGGTTTTGTCAGTTTCGTCTCGGCCGGCCCCGGCGATCCCGAGCTCCTCACGCTCAAGGGTGCCGCGCGGCTGCGCGAGGCCGACGTTGTGCTCTATGATGATCTTGCTTCGGGCGCGATCCTCGATCTCGCCCGTCCCGGCGCTAATCTTGTCGCGGTAGGAAAGCGGGCGGGACGGCCCTCGACCAAGCAGCACCACGTCAACCGATTGCTGGTCGACTATGCCGTAACAGGCGCGCGCGTGGTGCGATTGAAGTCGGGCGATGCCGGCATCTTTGGCCGGCTCGAGGAGGAGCTCGAGACGCTGCGCGAAGCGGGCATCGGCTACGAGATCATTCCCGGCGTCACCTCGGCCTGTGTCGCCGTGGCCCAGGCCGGCATTCCGCTGACCCGGCGTCACACCTCGCGCCGGGTGCAGTTCGTGACCGGAGCGGACGTCACCGGCGAGCTGCCGCCAAACCTCAACTGGGCGGCGCTGGCCGATCCGGAGGCGACGACCGTGGTCTATATGGGCCGCCGCACGTTTCCGGTGCTTGTCGCAAAATTGATCGAGCACGGCCTCTCCCCAACCACGCCGGCGTTGTTCGCCGAATCGCTCGGCCGTCCCGATGAGCGGCTGGTCCGCACCACCATTTCGGAGCTTGCCGAGCAGCTTGCGCGGGGCGGGGCGGCCTCCACGGCGGCCGTCATCCTGTTCGGCGCGCTGGCGGGGGATTATCCGTCATGACGGCCTCAGCCGCCCTTCGCCCCTTGACGCCCGGCTTGCGAAAGGGGCACACAGGAGACGCATGGTGCTCCACGCGGCGCAAAGCGCCGGAGCATAATCGGGAATGGGGATGGGCGGACCCAGTTGCGGCGCCCAAAACCTCAGCCGCCCCCGCGACTGTAAGCGGTGAGGGACTTCGATCAGCCACTGGGCCGCAAGGTTCGGGAAGGCCGGAGACTCCCAGTGAACCGCGAGCCAGGAGACCGGCCCTGCACGTTTTTAGGCCAAGGCCGTCGGGTGTGACGGCAGGAAGGATCTGAGCCATGCATATCGAACCCGGACTAGTGTCGGGCGCCAAGCTCGTGTTGAGTTACGCAACAGGCCTCGCCGTCGGCGGCGTTGCACTGAAGCTCGCGGTCGAGACCGTGCGCGAGCAGGGCATCACGTCGTTCGCGGCGCGGACGCTCGCCACTACGGGACTGGTGTTTGTCTTCTTCGAGATCCTGCCGCACTTCCCGGTCGGCGTCTCCGAAGTGCACTTCATCCTCGGCTCGACCCTGTTCCTGCTGTTCGGTGCTGCACCAGCGGCCTTCGGTCTCGCGTTCGGCCTGCTGTTCCAGGGCATCTTCTTCGAGCCGCCCGACCTGCCGCAATATGGCATGAACGTCACCACGCTGCTGGTGCCGCTGTTCGCGATCCAGGCAATCGCCACGCGGATCATTTCGCGCAACACCGCCTATGTCGATCTGAAGTACCGCCAGGCATTGGCGCTTTCGACGACGTATCAGTCCGGCGTCATCCTCTGGGTGGCGTTCTGGGCGCTCTATGGATCGGGTTTTGGCGCGACCAACCTCGCCAGCATCGCGACGTTCGCGGCGTCCTATGCGCTGGTCATCGTGATCGAGCCGCTCGCCGATCTCGGCGTGCTGGCGCTGGCGAAGTCGCTGCGTGGTGTCACCGCGCCCGGCCTCGTCACGCCGCGCCTGCACAACGCGGCTTAAGAGACAAGCGAACGGGCGGCCGATGTGCGGCCGCCCTTCGCAGGCACGATGTTCACGCTTTCCCTGATAGGCATCGGTTGCGGCGATCCCGAGCAGCTGACGCGCGCCGCGATCGGTGCGATCAACGCGGCCGATCTCGTCCTGATCCCGCGCAAGGGGACCGCAAAGTCCGATCTCGCCGATCTCAGGCGGACGATCTGCGCTGATGTGCTCACCAGCGACAAGACGCGCATCGCGGAGTTCGATCTTCCCGTGCGCGACGCGGCTGAAGCGGATTATCGCAAGGGCGTGGACGATTGGCACGATGCGGTGGCCGCAACCTGGTCGCAGACGATCGCAGATCATCTCGAAGGCGAGGGCAAGGTTGCGCTGCTGATCTGGGGCGATCCCTCGCTTTATGATTCTTCGCTGCGTATTGCGCGGCGGCTCAATCCCTTGCCTGATATCGAGGTCGTGCCCGGCATCACCTCGATCCAGGCGCTATGCGCGGCGCATGCGCTGCCGCTCAACGACATCGGCGAACCCTTCCTGGTCACGACGGGACGCCGCTTGCGCGATGGCGGCTGGCCGGCAGGTGTCGATACAGTGGTGGTGATGCTCGACGGCGGCACGGCGTTCCAGTCACTTGATCCGGAAGGCCTGCACATCTGGTGGGGCGCCTATCTCGGCATGCCAGATCAGATCATCATGTCCGGCGCGCTGGCCGAGATCGGCCCGCGTATCGTCGCCGTGCGGCAAGAGGCGCGCGAACGGCATGGCTGGATCATGGACAGTTACATTCTCAAGCGCAGGCCGTGAGCCAAGCGAGGCAGCATGCTCCCCGAATGGGTCTACCAACAATGCCCCGATATCTCGGCAGTCCATCGCGAGGCGGCGGTCGCGCGGCAGGCGCAACTGACGAAACCGACCGGCGCGCTCGGCCGGCTCGAGCAGCTCGCGATCGAGCTTGCGGGCCTGCAAGCAACTGAGCAACCGCGCGCGGCGCGGGTGCCGATCATCATCTTCGCCGGCGATCACGGCATCGTCGCGCAGGGCGTCTCGGCCTATCCGCAAGAAGTGACCATCGCGATGCTGGCGAATTTTGCCTCCGGCGGCGCCGCGATCTCGGTGCTGGCGCGTGAGCTGGGCTCTAGCCTGGAGGTCGTTGACGCCGGCACGCTGGCGCAGGAGGAGATGGCTGGAATCGTTACCGACAAGCCGCGTAGCGGCACGCGCGATTTCAGCGTCGAAGCTGCGCTCACCCCCCCAGAGCTGGCGTTTGCGTTCGAAGCCGGCCGACGTGCGGTGACGCGGGCGCAGGCTGGGCAGCCTGATCTCCTGATCTTCGGCGAGATGGGCATCGGCAACACCACGACATCGGCGGCGATCGCGGCCGGCTTGCTCGGCGTGAGTGCCGAGGAGATCGCGGGCAGCGGCACCGGCGTCGATGCGGCCGGCCGTGCGTACAAGGCGCGGGTGATCGACGCTGCGATCGCACGCCATGGCGTTGCGGGCGCTTCGCCTGAAAAGATCCTGTGCGCCGTCGGCGGTCTTGAGATCGCGGCCATCTGCGGGGCCGTAATCGCGGCTGCACAGCGCCGCATCCCGGTGTTGATCGACGGCTTTATCGTGTCGGTCGCGGCGCTGGCGGCGGCGCGGCTCAACCCCTCGTGCCAGCCGTTCCAGCTAGCCTCGCACCAGTCCGCGGAGCAGGGGCATCGGCTGGTGCTTCGCGCGCTGAATGTGCAACCGCTGATCAGCCTCGATCTCAGGCTCGGCGAAGGATCGGGCGCGGCCATCGCGCTGCCGCTGGTGCGATCTGCCTGCGCGCTCCACAACGGGATGGCGACCTTTGCGCAGGCCAATGTGCCTGATCGTCCGGTCTGATCAAAGCATCCGCTGATTGACGATGACGACGCGCCAGCCGGTCGCGAGCCGGTCGATCCGGGTCAGCGACAACGGATCGACCACAAAGCGCAGGGCTGCTTGTGGCGTCAAATCCAGCGCGATGCATAGCGCCGCGCGGATCGTGCCGGAATGCACGACGAGCGTTGTCGATCCGGTGCCGATCCCTGACAGACCCAGCCGGACGCGCGCGACCTGATCCTCAAAGCTTTCGCCGCCCGGCGGCCGTCCGCGAGCCGGATCGCTCCAGAACTGCGCATAGGCCTCGCCACCGGTCATGGCGAGTTCGTCATGCCGACGGCCGGTCCAGTCGCCAAAGTTTTGCTCGCTGAATTCGCGCAACTGCACCGGGTCGAGCCCTAGCGCGCGGGCCGTTTCGACCGTGCGCCGCGAGGGGCTCGCATAGCTCGCGGCGTCCCGCGGCAGGCGCTGCCGCAGCGCCTCCAGCGCCGCCCGATTGCCGAGATCGGCCGGCGCATCGGCTGCATGGATCGTCCCGGCGACCCCGTCGACGGGCGCATGCCGTATCAGCCAGAGGAAGGTCTCGCCTTCCATGCTTATCTCCAAGGAAATTGGTCGCTGTGGCACTAACGCCGCAACTGGCACATTGACTCTGTCTGGGTCGTAATCCTAGATGCTCGCGACGGTTTCCCCGAGAGGGGATGAAAAGGGAATGCGGTGCGGGGAGTTTGTCCCCAATGCCGTGGCTGCCCCCGCAACTGTAAGCGGCGAATCTTGCGTCACAAGCCACTGGGTATCTCGGTCCCGGGAAGGCGATGCAAGGTATTGACCCGCGAGCCAGGAGACCTGCCGTCAGCCGTGGTCACACGCGAAGATGTCGGTCGGGGAGTACAGACATTCGGCTTCATCGGAAGGCTGACAAGCCAAGGTGAGACCTCGTTCGCTGTGACGTGCCACTGACGTCATACCGAGGTCTGAACCATGTTCTCCGTCCATGCGACGCGGCTGCGCAAATTCCTGCTTGCGCCCGCTGCGCTCACATCGTTTGCCATCCTTGATCTGCCCGCCGCGCTGGCGCAGCAGGTTCGCGAATCTCTGCCGCCCGTCGAGGTATCGCCCGCCCAATCCCGCAAGCAGGCCAGGCCGGCCGGCCGGGACGCGCAGAGCCAACGCCGCGCAGCAGCGCGCCGGGCAGAGACGGCATCCGCAGTGCCCAAGCCCGTTGTGCCAACCGCAGCGGCGCAAACGCCGCTCAACACCAATGCAGTCGCCGAAAGCGCCTCGCGTCTCGGTCTGACCGTGCGGGAGATCCCGGCCACCGTCGAGGTGATCTCGGCCGAGACCATGCGCGAGCAGGGCTATCGCACGGTCTCCGAGGTGGCCCAGGGCGCCGTCGGGGTCACCTCAGGGGATAACCCGGCCGAGCCCGCGGCGTTCTCGATGCGCGGCTTTACCAACAGCCAGATCAACACGCTCTACAACGGCATCAAGATCGGCCCGCAGAACATGACCTCGCGGGTCATGGACACTGCCAATCTGGCGGCGGTGGAATTCCTCAAAGGCCCGGCCTCGCTGATCTCGGGCGAGGGCGCCGCCGGCGGCGCGATCAACTTCGTCAGCAAGCAGCCGCACACGGGGCCGATCCGGAACGAGGCGGATTTCTCCTGGGATTCCCTCAACTCATTCGGCGCGCATTACGGCTCGGGCGGCAGCACCAACGTAGAGGGACTCGATTACCGCGTCGACGTCAGCCGTTCCTCGCTCAACGGCTTTGCCGACGACACCAACACCAAGACGCTCGATGTGTCGGGCCAGCTCAACTACCGCATCTCCGATAGCCTCAAGGTCTGGGGCGCGATCGAATATCGCGAAGACCGTTCGAAAGCCTATTGGGGCGCGCCGCTGGTGCCGATCGCCTTCAGCGGCTCGCATGCCACGACGGGGATCGTTTCCGGAAATTACGTCTCGAACTACAACAAAACGAATCTCGGTGCGGTCACGATCGACGACCGCACCTTCAACACCAACTACAACGTCCTCGACAATCGCAACGTCGCGCAAGAAGTGTGGCTGCGCGGCGGCTTCGAGCTGAAGCTGGCGCCCGACCTGACGCTGAAGAGCCAGGCATATGGCTACGGTGCGGAGCGCACATGGTTCAACAATGAGATCGAGGCGTTCAATTCCGGTACGAACATGGTCGACCGTGAGCGCTTCTATGTCGCGCACAGCCAACGCTTGGTCGGCAACATCACCGACCTGATCTGGGATGCGAATATCGCCGCCTTTGACAACCGTTTGGTCACGACGCTTTCCTCGAGCTACCTTGATTTCGTGAGGCCGGGCGCCGCAAACTTTCCCGGTGATTCCGTCTCGCTGGTCGATCCCGTTCGTGGCTTTTACGGCGATCTCACGACCAAGCAGCAGACCGCGCGGATTGACAACGAGGCGCTGTCATTCGAGGACCGGCTGAAGCTCACGCGCAGCTTTGCGCTGGTTGGTGGTCTCCGTGTCGAGCATATCGGGCTCGACCGTAATTCGACCGACAAGACCGGTCTGGAGAACGCGAATTTTCCGTTCTCGAAATCCTGGGTCCCGACGACGGGGCGTATCGGCTACACGTGGGAGGCCGTTCCGGGCCTGACCTTCTTCAGCCAATATGCCACCGGCGCCGACATCTCGGCCAACAACATCTTCCTGCTCAATCCGACCGATCCGCTCAACCTGACCACCGCGCGCACCTATGAGACCGGCGTCAAGCATCTGTTCTGGGACAATCGGGCGGAGTGGTCGTTCTCGGCCTACGACATCCTGCGCAAGAACGTCTATGCCGCGGCCGGCGGCATGCAGCTCAACCTCGCAGGGCGGCAGGAATCGAAGGGCGTGGAGCTCGCCGCCTCGGTGCGTCCGATCGAGCCTCTGCGGGTGTGGGGCAACATCGCCTATGTCGATGCGCGCTACGCCGACTACAATTTTGTCGGCGGCTCGTTCTCCGGCAATACGCCGCCGAACGTGCCGCGCGTCGTCGCCAATGCCGGCGCGTCTTACCGGTTCTTCACGCCCTGGCCGGTCGAGCTCGGCATCACCGGCCGTCATGTCGGCGACCGCTACAACACCGATGCCAACGTCGTGACGCTGAAAGCCTACACGGTCGCCGACGTCTACGCCTTCGTCGACATCCCCAAAACGGTGTTCAATGCGGTCGACCAAGCCCGCCTGACTTTCCGGGTACGCAACATCGCCGACAAGCGTTACGCGATCTGGGGCGATCCGTTCTATCCCGACCAGATCCTTTTGGGTGCGCCGCGCACCTATGAGATCTCGGCCGCGTTCAAATGGTAGGACGCTGATCGATGATGCGCGCGATCGTCCTGCTGCATCGATGGCTCGGGATCGCGTTCTGCCTGCTGTTCGCGATGTGGTTCGCGACGGGGATCGTGATGCACTTCGTTCCGTTTCCGTCCTTGACGGAAGCGGAACGCTTTGCCGGACTCCTGCCGCTGGATCGCGCGCAGATGAGGATCGCGGTCGCCGATGCCGTGACCGCGAGCGGGATCGTGGATGCAACGCGCGTTCGCCTGATCCAGCGCAGCGACGGACCGGTCTATGTCGTCTCGGGGCCGTCGCGCGCAGGCGCAGTCCGTGCCTCCGACGGCGCCGACGCGTCGGTCAAATCGTTCGACGTCGCGCTGGCCATCGCGCGAGATCACGCACGCAGCCGCGGGCTCGATGCTGCGCGGGCCGCGATCGTTGCGCGCTCGGACTATGACCAATGGAGCGTGCCGAACGGCTTTGACCGCCATCGGCCCTTGTTTCTGGTTGCCCTCGGCGATGCCGACGGAACGGAAGTCTATGTCTCCTCGCTCACCGGTGAGATCGTCCTGGATACGACGCGTAGCGAGCGCGGCTGGAATCTCGTCGGCAGCGTGCAGCACTGGATCTATCCAACGGTCCTGCGAAGCAACTGGTCGCTGTGCGATCGCGTGGTCTGGACCTTGTCGCTGCTGGCCCTGATCGCAGCTTTGCTTGGCGCCGTGCTTGGCCTTGCGCGGATCAGGCTTCGAGGAGGTCTGATCGGCTCACCCTATCGTGGCTGGCATGCCCTGCATCATCTTATCGGTCTCGCGGCGACGGTCTTCGTGCTGACGTGGATTTTCAGTGGCTGGCTCTCCATGGATCACGGGCGGCTGTTCTCGCGCGGGCAATTGAGCTCGGCCGAATCCAGCGTGATGAACGCTTCACCGAACTGGACGGCTGCCCTATCGCTCGATCGGCAGCCGATATCGCCGTCGGCCCGTGAAATCGAATGGTTCGCCTTCAACGGCAATCTCTATCGGCGGGATCGGATGAGCCTGCCGGTCAGACTTTGATCAAGGCAGGGGATTCGCCCCGTGATGGCCCAACGGGATCTCTGGATGTGCACGACGTCCAGGGGCTGACCGCGCGGCTCGCGGCCGGCTGCGGCGTACCGTCCGTACTTGCCGACAACGACAACTATCCCGCGCAGTCCACCGTCCCGGGTGCCCCGGTCTACCGCTCGTATTGCGGTGACCTCTGGTTCGACATCGACGGTGCCGACGGCAATTTGCTGCAAAGGCTGGATTCGTCGCGGCGGGCTTATCGCTGGTTCTACGGCGCGCTGCACACGCTGGATTTTCCGGTTCTCGTCGCGCATCCGTTGCTGCGCGACGGCTTGGTCGTCGGGCTCTGCGCCCTCGGCTTTCTGTTCTCCATCACGGGCCTCGTCATCGGCTGGCGCCGCCTGCGTCCGTCCTTCGCAGCCTGAGAGCCGGAGCGAGGTCGCGATGCGTTGAGCGGGCAAAACCACCTCTTACTGATCGTACAATAAAGAGAGGCTGAGCCGACTGCCATGCATAGCTCATAGGCAACCGCATGGCCCGTAGCGCCGGTCGATCGCCTGCAAATTAGACAGTCGGTGCGCGGCGCGTGGATTGCAATGCAGCGGATGTGGCGTTTCGTCCGGGGAAATTCGTGGTGCGCTGCACTTTTCTGGCGTGGAACGATCCACACCGACGTGCTCTCCATGCGGGCAGCGCTGCACTAAAATGTGCCTCGGCGCGCCGCGCCGGTTGCTGCCGGTCCGATGCGTTGCGACAACTCTGGCCCTTTCCCGATCCCATCGCTCTGTCGCACGCTCGCAAGCGGTGGCATGACAGGGGATGATGATGAGTGCTCTCGGCGTGGCATTGAACTTGGCGGCGGACGGGAAGGACCCGGCGTCCGATTCGAACGTCGTCCGTAGCTGATCCCACACATGAGCACTGACGAAAACCACTGGGAAGTCGGCACCGATATCGGCGGTACCTTCACCGACATCATCGCAATCCGGCGCTCCCCCGCGGAGGCACGGATCGCGAAAGTGCCATCGCGACCTCAGGCTCCGGTTCAGGCGATGCTGGAGGCCATCGAGGCGGTCGGCCTGCGCAAGAGCGAAGTCAAGCGCTTCGTCCACGGCACCACGCGCGTGACCAACGCCATCGTCGAGGGCCGGCTGCCGAAAGTGGCGCTGGTCGCGACCGAAGGCTTTGCCGACGTGCTGGAGATCGCGCGCTATCGCCGCCGCGATCTCTATCGTCTCGACATCCCGCCGAAATCACCGCCGCTGGTGCCGCCGGAACGATGTTTTGGGCTTGCCGAGCGCCTCGACCACGAGGGCCGGGTGCTGAAGGCGCTGGATGAAGCGGAGATCGAGCGTCTGGTGGCGTGGCTGAAGGCGACCGGCGTGCAGAGCGTCGCGGTCGCACTCCTTCACGCCTATGCCAATCCCGTGCACGAGAAAATGCTCGGCGAGCGGCTCAAGGGCGTCGTTGCCCACGTCTCGCTGTCGCACGAAGTCAATCCCGAGGCGCGCGAATACGAGCGGACCTCGGCGACCGTGTTCAACGCGGCCGCCATGCCGATCGCGGTGGAATATCTCAGCGAGCTGGAGCAGCGGCTGCCGATCGGCCCCGGCTTGCAGGTATTTCATTCGGCCGGCGCCATGATCCCGATTTCGGCCGTGAAGCGGCGGCCGCTGGTGATGGCGATGTCGGGCCCCGCGGCCGGCGTCTCCGCATCCGTCAGCATCGCGCGCCAGCTCGGCACATCGCGCATGCTGACGTTCGACATGGGCGGCACCACGACCGACGTGTGCCTGATCGTCGACGGCCAGGCCGAGATGACCGACGGCCGCATGCTCGGCGACAAGCCGCTGCGCCAGCCGATGCTCGCGGTTCACTCGATCGGGGCGGGCGGCGGATCGATCGTGCGCAACGGCCCCGGTGGCTTGACGGTTGGGCCGGAGAGCGCCGGCTCCGAGCCGGGACCGGCCTGCTACGGCCGCGGTGGTATCGAGCCGACCATCACCGACGCCAATGCCGTGCTCGGCTATCTCAATCCCGAGACCAGGCTCGGCGACCGGATCGGGATCGACATCAAGGCAGCTACTGATGTCATCGCGCCGATCGCGCGCGCCTTGGGACTGGGCCTGACCGAGACCGCGATCGGAATCATCAAGGTCGCGAATGCGACAATGGCGCGTGCGCTCCGCCGCGTCACGGTCGAGCGAGGTATCGACGGGCGCGACTGCACGCTGCTCGCCTTTGGCGGTGGTGGCCCGATGCACGCCGCGGGCCTTGCCGATCTCTATGGGATTGCCGAGGTCGTCGTTCCCAGCGCATCAAGTGCGTTTTCGGCGCTGGGCTGTCTCACCGCCGACTTCAGCTTCCTCCAGCAGCAGACCTTGCGCGCCGCACTTGACGGCATCGACCTCGTTCGCGTGTCGGAGCGGATCGGGACGCTGATTGACGATGCTTCGGCGCCGCTCATCGCCAATGGCGTTGCCACGACTGAGATTCAGGTCGAGCTGGTGGCCTTGATGCGCTACGCAGCGCAGAACGACGCTATTCCGGTGCCTTTCGTGCGACCGCTCGACGTTATCAGGCTGAAGAAGGATTTTCTGGCCCGGCACCACGAGCTGTTCGGTTATGCGACGAGCGAGAGCTGCGTCATCGAATCCGTGCGGGTGCAGGCACGCCGTCCGTCGAGCACCGTCGTGAGTCGGCCGGCCACCGCGGTCAGGACGGTATCGTCCGGCAAGCGCATCTGCTCGTTCGACGGCTTTCACGAGATCGCGACGGCGATCATCGACCGCGCTTCGCTGACGGAAATCGTCAGCGGTCCCGCCATCATCGAAGACGCATGGTCGACCGTGGTGGTCCCGCCCGGCTGGCAGGTGAGGCCGGATGGTTCAGGCAATCTGTTCCTGACGCGGGGGACGGCATGAAGCTCGATCCGTTCGTCGTCGAAGTCATCCGGCACGGGCTCTCGGCCGCGGCCGAGGAGATGAGCCTGGTGATGACGCGCTCGGCGCGCTCGCCGCTGCTGCGCGAGGCCGGCGACCTGTCGTCGGCGATCACGGACGGTCGCGGCGACCTGGTCGGGCAGGGCCGCGACATCCCGATCCATCTCGGCGCGATGGCCTACACCATTCCCGAACTGCTGAAGATCGTCCCGCTCGAGAGCCTCAACGACGGCGATGTGCTGATCTACAATGTCGGCGCGCTCGGCGGCAATCATCTCAACGACGTCAAGGTCGTGCGGCCCGTGTTCGTCGACGGCGAGATCGTGGCGTTCGCGGTCAGTCTCGCGCACTGGCCCGATATCGGCGGCACCTGGCCCGGCAGCTATTTTGCAAAGGCCATCGACACCTTCCAGGAAGCGATGCGCATTCCGCCGGTGCTGATCGCCACCGTGGCCGGCGTCAATACGCCGATCGTGCAGCTGCTCAAGGCCAATGTTCGAGATCCCGAGTCTTGCGAGGGCGATCTGCTCGCCCAGATCGCGGCAACGAAAGCCGGCGAGCGGCGCATCGTCGAGCTTTGCCGCGAGCACGGCAAAGTGGTCTTCACGGCGGCGCAGTCGCGCCTGCACGATCTCTCCGAGATCGAGATGCGCGAGGCGCTCCGCGGTCTGCCGGACGGCGTCTACGATGGCGAGGATTATTTGGACGACGGCGGCGTCAATAACGCGCCTGCGCGCATTCATGTCAAGATCACCATTGCAGGCGACGAAGCGACCTTCGACCTCTCGGGAAGCTGCGACCGTGTCTCGAATTTCTGCAACACGACGCCGTTCATGGCGCGCTCTGCGGTGGCCTATGCCGCGCGCATCATGAGCGGGCGCGACATGCACCAGAACGCGGGCGCGCTGCGGCCGCTGACCATCATCACGCGCCCGGGCTCGATCCTGGAGCCGGGCTGGGCCGCGTCCGTCGCTGCCGGCAACCACGAGACGTCGATGCGCATCGTCGACGCGATCTTCCTCGCCATGCAGGACATCATTCCCGAACGTTTGTCGGCTGGTGGGGCGACGACCGCAGGCGTGCTGTTCTTCGCCGAACCGCGGCAGAACGGTTCGTGGAGGATGCTTTACGAGGTTCACGGCGGCGGCGAAGGTGCGCGGCATGATCGGGCCGGCATCTCGGCGACGCGGGTGCATCTGTCCAACACCTCCAACACACCGGTCGAAGTGATCGAGGCGAATTACGCGATCCGCGTCGAGCAGCAGGCCATTCGCTGGCATTCCGGCGGCGTCGGCGCACATCACGGCGGTGACGGCGTCATTCGCACCTATCGCATCCTGGCACCGTCGATGCATCTGACCACCTGCATCGAGCGCATGGTGATTGCGCCGTTCGGGATGCAGGGCGGCGAGCCCGGCAAGGCCTGCCGTATCTTGCTGATCAGGCAGGGCGCGAACGTCGCGATCGACGGCAAGTCGAACCTGGTGTTGCAGCAAGACGATCTCGTCACGATCGAGACCTGCGGCGGCGGTGGCTACGGCGCCGAGGCCGCGGAATGAGGGGACTGCGATGAGCAGATTGTTGCGAACCGGGCTGAATGCCGGCGACAGTGCGCCTATGGCCGTGGTCGGCGGTGAGGGCGTCTATTTTCATCTTTCAGATGGTCGCAAGCTCATCGACGGCAGCAACACCGGCGGTGGCCTCGGCCATCGTCATCCCGCGATGGTGGAGGCGATCCGCCGTGCGGCGGATACGCCCGTCGTGAACGAGGGGTGGACCTGGGTCGGCCGCGAGCAGGCCGCTGACGATTTGATGGCCACCGCGTTCAAAGGCGAGGAGGATTGGGTTGGCGCGGTGCGCTTCTGCATCAGTGGCAGCGAGGCCAACGACATGGCGCTGTCGCTGTGCCAGGCGCTGACGCAGCGGTCCGCGCTGGCGACGCGCGAGCGCGCCTATCACGGCATCACCGGCCTGTCGCGCAGCATGACGGTGCAGCCGCAATGGCACGGCGGTCTCGCGGTGCACGCCGGCGGATCGAAGCTACCGGCGCCGATGGCGCCGGTGCGAATCTTGCCGGCACCGGACGGCGCGATCTATGGCGCGCCGTCCGATAATGTTCCCCCAAGCGAATATCTGGCGGATGCCGCGGGCATGCTTTCGGATACCGCAGCGACGATCATCGACTACACGCAGGGCGGCATCTACTACGACGGCGCCTATCAGGACGAGGTGGCGCGCTGTGCGCGGCAGGCAGGCTCGTACTGGATCGCGGACGAGGTCGTCACCGGCGCAGGTCGCGCCGGACGCTGGTTCGCATTCCAGGGGGCGAAGAGCCGGCCCGATATCGTGACACTCGGAAAATCGCTCGGCGGCGGCGCCGCTGCGGTTGCCGCGGTCGTGGTGTCGAAGGACATCGTCGAACGGCTCAAGGGCACGAGCTGGCAGAACTACGGCACCTTGCGTGGTCATCCCATCAGCATGGCGGCTGTCAGCGCCTATCTGAATGTCGTCAACGAAGACAATATTCTGGAACACGTGAGAGGCCTCGAAAAGCTGTTCACCCGCCGGCTGCTCGCTATCGCGCAAAAACATCCAAGCGTGCAGCGCGTAGCAGGGCAGGGACTGCACTGGACGGTTGAACTGCACGGCCCGGACTGGCGCTCCTGGCATGCCGATACGACCGAGGTGCCGATCGCCTCGCGCGTCGCGGATCGGGCGCTGGAGGCAGGCGCCGTGATCGGGACCAGCGGCGAGCAAACCTCGCTGTTCCTCGCACCGCCACTCGTGATCTCCGAGCATGAAGCCGAGCAGCTGCTGGATGCGCTCGACTATGGCCTGGATGTTGCCGATGCGGAACGGGCGTGAGCGTGGATCATGCAACGCACACGATGCCGATCGGCAGGCGCCGGCTGGAAAGTCCGGGCGATGCCGCGTTATGCTGCGCGCGCCGGCACGTGATTGAAACTGTAGCTTTACTCAAGAGATCACCAGGAACTCGCTGATGCGTATCGTCAATGTTGCCGCCGCCCAGATGGGCCCGATCCAGAGAGCCGACAGCCGCGAGGCCGTGGTCAAGCGCATGATTGCGCTGATGGACGAAGCCAAGGCCAAGGGCGCCGACCTGATCGTCTATCCGGAACTGGCGCTCACGACGTTCTTCCCGCGCTGGTACATGGAGGACCGGGCCGAGGCCGACACCTGGTTCGAGCGCGAGATGCCGAACGCGGCGACGAAGCCGCTGTTCGAGCGCGCGGCGCAGCACCAGATGGCGATGAATTTCGGCTATGCGGAGCTGACCCCGGACGGCCATCACTTCAACACCGCTGTTCTCACCGACAAGTCCGGCAAGATCGTCGGCAAATATCGCAAGATCCATCTTCCAGGCCATGTGGAGTTCGACACCAAGCGCTCCCACCAGCACCTGGAAAAGCGCTATTTCGAACCGGGTGACCTCGGCTTCAAGGTCTGGCGCGCGCTGGGCGGCATCATCGGCATGGCCATCTGCAACGACCGGCGCTGGCCCGAGACCTATCGCGTGATGGGCTTGCAGGGCGTCGAGATGGTGGTGATCGGCTACAACACGCCGTCCGTCAACGCGGAGAAGAGCGAGGAGGGCGTCGAGAAACGCCTGTTTCACAACCGCCTCTCCGTGCAGGCCGGCGCCTATCAGAATGCGACCTGGGTCATCGCTGTGGCCAAGGCCGGCGTCGAGGATGGACATCCGCTGTTCGGCGGCAGCCTGATCGTCGACCCGAACGGTGAGATCGTCGTCGAGGCGAAAACCGAGGGGGACGAAGTTCTGGTTCATCCCTGCGACCTCGATGCCACCACGTTCGGCAAGACCACCATCTTCAACTTCGCGCAGCACCGCCGCATCGAGCATTATGGCCTGATCACCAACCAAACCGGCGCGGTGCCGCCGCCCGAGGCATAAGGCTCATGGCGGACAACAGCACATCAGGCATTTCCTTGCGCGAGCTCGATCCGCGCGACCGCTACAAGCTGCTTTGCGGCGTGGTGGTGCCACGGCCGATTGCGCTGGTGACGACGCTCGATGCGAATGGGGCGGTCAACGCCGCGCCCTTCAGCTTCTTCAACGTGTTCTCGGAGAGCCCGGCGCTGATCGTGCTCGGGCTTCAGCACAAGCCGGATCACAGCCCGAAGGATACGACCCGCAACATCCATCGCAATGGCGAGTTCGTGGTTCACATGGTGGACGAGGCGCTGTCGGCGGTGATGAATGATTGCGCGGTCGATTTCCCCTCCGGTGACAGCGAGGTTGCGGCGACGGGGCTCGCCACACTTGCGTCAGTCGACGTGAAGGTGCCGCGCCTCGCTGCAGCTCCTTTCGCGCTCGAATGCCGTCGTCACGTCGTGCTGACCTTCTCGCCTGATCGCGAGTTGCTGGTCGGCGAAGTCCTCAGGGTTCATGCCCGTGACGGCCTGGTCGACGAGGCCAACATGTATGTCGACCTCGACGCCTACCGGCCGATCGGCCGCATGTTCGGCAATCTCTACACGACGCAGCGGGATACGTTCGCGCTTTCGCGCGAGAGCCACGCGCAATGGCTCGCGCGGCAGCACGCCAAAGAGCTGAAGGACGCCTAGTGATTCGAGAACTGCACCGTACCGAGCGCCATGGTGACGGCCGCCTGCGTCGGGTCGATCACGGCAATGCCGAGCGCGTCTTCCAGAGGACGGCGATGGCGCGCCATGCCGGCGCAGCCCATCACGATGGCGCGGGCCCCGTCCTCGTCGCGCAGCGCGCGGCCGATGTCGATCATTTTGGCCAGCGTGCCTTCGCCCGAGGCGGTTTCCGCGACGCTCATGTTGAGCGGCCGCTCGCCGGCGAGGCGTTCGGTCAGACCCATCTGCCTGAGATAGCGCATGTGACGCGGGATCGAGCGTTGGGCGATCGCGATGACGCCAAAGGTTTCGGCGCGGGCCAGCGCGGTCAGCACGCCGCACTCGGCGATACCGAACACGGGGCGGTCGGTGCCTTCGCGGCAGACTTGAAGCCCGGGGTCGCTGTAGCAGGCGATGACAAAGGCGGCCGAGCGGTTGTCGCCTTCGACCAGCCGGCGCAGCGGCATGGCGACGCCATCGACATCGGCCTGGCTTTCAATGCCGAAGGGACCCTCGGCCAGCGTCTGGCAGACCAATTCGGGGCCGCCCTCGAAACCGAGCGGCTTCAGCGCGTCCTCCAGCCCCTGCGTGACCGCAGGATTGGAATTCGGATTGATGACGAGAATGCGCGGCCGGGACATGATGGTCTTCCTGCGAAATTTCGATCACTTGGCTTGAGCCTATCATGGAGTGCGTTATGACTGAACCCGCTTACGACCTGATCATTCGCGGTGGACGCGTCGCCACCACCACCGATGTGTTCGAGGCCGATGTTGCCATCTCCGGCGAAACCATCGCAGCCATCGGCCGTGGGCTTCCGGCGGCCAAGCGCGAGGTCGACGCGCGCGGCAAGCTGGTGCTGCCCGGCGGCGTCGACAGCCACGCCCATATCGAGCAACTGTCGGCTGCCGGCATCATGAACGCAGATACGTTCGAGAGCGCGACGGTCTCGGCCGCTTTCGGCGGTACGACGACGGTGATTCCATTCGCAGCCCAGCATGTCGGCATGAAGCTGCCGCAGGTGGTGGAGGACTATCACGCGCTGGCGAAGAAGGGCGCGGTGATCGACTACGCCTTCCACATGATCATTGCTGATGCCACCAGGGAGACGGTCGAGGAGCATATTCCCGCATTGGTGAAACAGGGGCATGGATCGATCAAGATTTTCATGACCTATGACCGGCTCAAGGTCGACGACGAGCCGTTGCTGGACATTCTCCTCGCCGCGCGCCAATCCGGCGCGATGTTGTGCGCCCATGCCGAAAATCACGGCATCATCGCCTGGATGGTGAAGCGCCTGCTCGCGCGCGGCTACACGCTGCCGAAATACCATGCCGTCAGCCACGCCCGCGTGTCTGAGGCGGAAGCTTTCACCCGGCTGATCGGCATGGCGGCGCTGATCGATCAGCCCATCATGATCTTCCACGTCTCCACAGCCGAAGGCGCCAAGGTAATCCGCGACGCGCGCGGGCAGGGGCTGAAGGTGTTCGCCGAGACCTGTCCGCAGTATTTGTTCCTGACCGCCGCCGATCTCGACAAGCCCGGCGCAGAAGGCGCCAAATGGATGTGCAGCCCGCCGCCCCGCACGCATTCGGACCAGGAGGCGCTGTGGCAGGCGCTGTCGCTCGGCGATCTCCAGACCATCTCGTCGGATCACGCGCCGTATCGCTACGACGAAACCGGCAAGCTGCGCGCCGGTCCCAATCCGAACTTCAAGCAGGTCGCGAACGGCCTGCCGGGGCTGGAGTTGCGGCTGCCGCTATTGTTCGACGCGATGGTGTCGAAGGGGCGGTTGGGCCTGGAGAAGTTCGTCGAGCTGACTTCGACGGCGCCCGCAAAGATCTACAATCTGCATCCGCGCAAGGGCTCGATCGCGGTGGGCGCCGATGCCGATATCGCGATCTGGGATCCCGATCGCGAGACCACGATCGCCAACGAGATGATGCACGATCTTGCCGGCTATACGCCGTTTGCCGACCGCAAGCTGAAGGGCTGGCCGATGTCGGTGCTCTCGCGTGGCCGCATCATCATCGACGGCAACAAGTGTCTCGCGGATGCCGGCAGCGGCAAGTTCCTGGCACGCAGCGGCGGCGAGGCGGCCAAGCCGACCGGCCGGCTCGTCGCTGACATGGATCCGGAGCGGAATTTCGGGGCAAAACTGCTGTGACGACGGATCGCGCGATGAAGATCGTCATCTTCGGCGGCACCGGCTTTGTCGGTCTCAATGTTGCGGAGGCGCTGCTCGCGCGCGGCCATGACGTGACGCTGTATGACCGCGCAGAGTTGCCGCCATCCGCGCAGCGGTCTCTTGCCGATTACGGCGCCCGGCTCAAAACCGTGCAGGGCGATATCACCGACGCAGATGCCATCGATGCCCTCATCGCCGAAGGCTTTGATGCGATCGTGCTCGGCGCGGCGATCACCGCCGGTGATGAACTGGAGAGAGCATCGACCGCGCGCGTTCTCGAGATCAACGTGATGGCGCAGATCCCGATCCTGCTCTCCGCCATCCGCCATGGCGCACGCCGCGTCGTCAATCTCTCCTCGGCATCGGCCTACGGCGCCGCGGGGGCGCGGGTCGAGATTCTCGACGAGGAAACGCCTTGCGATCCGGGCTCGTTCTACGCCATCAGCAAGTTCACCTCGGAGCGCTCCGTCGCGCGCCATGCCGAACTCTTCGGCGGCGATTTCCTCAGCGTGCGGCTGAGCGCCCTGTTCGGACCGTGGGAGCGACCGAGCTCCGTACGCGACACGCCAAGCCTCCAGTTCCAGATTTTGGCCGCGTTCGCCCGCGGCGAGCCGGCGATCATGCCTGAAGCGGGCATGAGGGACTGGATCTACGCGCCGGATGCGGCCGAGGCCGTCGCACTGCTGATCGAAGCCGAGCGGCCGCGCCACCGGCTCTACAACATCTCCCGCGGAGGGCTTTGGCCTGCGCTGCAATGGGGCGAGGCCTTTGCGGCGTTGCATCCAGGCCTGGAGTGCCGCCTCGCGGCGCCCGGCGAGAAAACCGTGATCAAGCTGCATGGGCCTCATCGCGCGGCGCTGTCGGTGACGCGGATGGCGGATGAATTTGGCTGGCGCGCGCAGTTCGGCAGTGCCGAGTCCGCCGCCGCGATGAGCGCTTGGCTGACGCAGCACAAGGAGTGGATCTGATATGCGGCTGGAGGGGCGGACCGCCATCATCACCGGCGCTGGCTCGGGCATTGGCCGCGCCAGCGCAAAGCTGTTCGCGGAAGAGGGCGCGCGTCTTGCTCTGGTCGATCGCGATCCCGCCGGCCTTCAGGAAACGCTGAACCTGGTGGGCGAGGCAGCGACGTATGTCGGTGACGTCGGCGATGCCGGTTTCGCCGCGAGCGTTGTCGGCGATGCCGTTGCGCGGCATGGCCGGCTCGATATCCTCATGACGGCGGCGGGCTATTCCTGCGGCGGCACGGTCCTGACCACCGATCCGGCAGACTGGGATGCAGTGTTCCGCACCAATGTCGGCGGCACCTGGCTGTGGGCGCGGGCGGCGGTGCCGCAGATGCAGCGGCAGAACAGCGGCTCGATCATCACGCTGGCATCGCAGCTTGCGATTGCCGGCGGCAAGGGCAACAGCGCCTATATCGCCGCCAAGGGCGCGATCGTCAGCCTGACGCGGACGATGGCGGTGGATTTCGCCACGGACGGCATCCGCGTCAACGCGATTGCACCCGGCGCGATCGATACGCCGATGCTTCGCCGCAGCTTTGCCCGTCACGCCAATTCGGACGAGGTGCGCGAAGCCTCCCGCAACCGCCATGCCATGAAACGGTTCGGCCAGGCGGAGGAGATCGCGCAGACCGCGCTGCATCTGGCGAGCGACGCATCCTCGTTTACGACCGGCACCGTGATGGTGGTCGACGGAGGCTGGCTCGCGGCATGAGCAACACGCTGGCAGAGCTCGAAGCCGACGTCAGCGCCGATCTCGCGCGGATCGCGCATCCCGGTGCCGCCTGGCTCGAACCGAAGATGGGACCGGACGGCAAGCCGGCGCTGGACGTGCTCGTCGTCGGCGCCGGTCAATCCGGCATCGCCATCGGCTTCGGTCTGATGCGATCGCGCGTCAGCAACATCCTGCTGCTGGACAAGGCCGAGGAAGGGATGGAAGGCCCGTGGCTGACCTATGCCCGCATGCCGACCCTGCGCAGCCCGAAGGATTATACCGGCCCGGACCTCGATATCCCGAGCCTGACCTACCAGTCCTGGCACGAAGCCCGCTTCGGCCGGGAGAGCTGGCAGACACTCGACCTGATCGCGCGCGGCCACTGGGCTGAGTATCTGCTCTGGCTGCGGCGCACGGTCGGATTGCCCGTGCGCAACGGGAGCGAGCTTCTGGAAATCCGGCCGGCGGCAGATGGTTTGTTGGCCGCACGCGTGAAACGTGGCGATGGCGTCGAGACACTCCATGCGCGCAAGATCGTGCTCGCGACGGGGCAGGAGGGAATGGGCGACTGGATGATTCCGGAGCCGTTGCGCGAACTGCCGGCCGGCTCGGTCGCAACGGTCGCCGGCGACATCGATTTCGAAAGCCTTCGCGGCAAGCGCGTCGCCGTGATCGGCGCCGGCGCATCTGCCTTCGACAATGCGGCAACCGCGCTGGAAGCGGGCGCAGCGGAAGTGCATCTGCTGTGTCGCCGGGCGCGGATCCAGGTCATCCAGCCTTATCGCTGGTTGACCTTCCGCGGCTTCCTGCGGCATCTCAGCGATCTCGATGATGCCTGGCGCTGGCGCTTCATGCGCGCCATCCTCGAAATGCGCGAAGGCTTTCCGCAACCGACTTACGATCGCTGCGCGCGTCATGCCAATTTCACCTTGCATGAGGGCGCGCCGATCGAGGCGGCCCGCGAGACCGATCGCGGTGTGGAATTGCAGACGCCACGCGGCGCCATACCTGCGGATTTCGTCATCTGCGGCACCGGCATCGACATGAACTTTGCCGGGCGCGGCGAACTGCGCGCATTTGCCGGCAATATCGCGACCTGGGCCGACCGCTACCAGCCGCCGGAGAGCGAGCGCAACGCGCGACTCGGCCGCTTTCCCTATCTCGCCGACGATTACGCCTTCACCGAACGTGTCGCGGGCGAGACACCGTGGATCGCTGACATCCATCTCTTCGCGATCGCCTCCACCATGAGCTTTGGCCCGTCGGGATCGTCGATCAACGCGATGACAACCGCAGTGCCGAAGCTGGTCAATGGCCTGACGCGCGGCCTGTTCCGCGCCGATGTCGCGCGGCACTGGGCTTCGCTCCGCGCCTACGACGTGCCGCAGGCCGTGGTCACGCGGCAGGCGCGAGAACTGGGGGAATAGCGATGATCATCCATGCGCCGCCGCGACGAAGCGTCCCCAGGAGCGCCCCGTGAGACTGGCGCGCAACTTGCTTCTTTCTTAACCTGTCTTGCTGGTGTTCTTGTCGAAATTTTGGGGAAAACGAATGCGTTTTGTGTCTTTCAGGCCGGCATCCTCCGTGCTCGCCACCGCTGCGCTTTTGCTTGTCGCCGCCGCGCCTTCGCAAGCGCAAACCAGGGCGGAGACATTGCGTTATGTCACCGGCGCCTCCGTCAACACGCTCGATCCCAACATCCCGGGCTCGACGCGCGAATCCTTCGCGCTGAGCATGAGCACCTACGACCGCCTGGTGGCGTTCGGCCGCAAGCAGCTCAACGGCAAATGGGTGTTCGATCTCGACAAGATCACCGGCGAGCTTGCCGAATCCTACGACGTCAGCCCCGACGGACTGAAGCTGACGTTCCGTCTGCGCAAGGATGCCAAGTTCCAGGACGGCTCGCCTGTGACCGCCGAGGACGTGAAATGGTCGCTCGATCGCTGCGTCACCGCGCCGATCCTCGGCAAGGCACAATTGCTAACGGGATCGCTGACGTCCGCCGACCAGTTCAAGGTGATCGATCCCCTCACGATCGAAGTGACGCTGCCGAAACCCGACAAGCTCGCGCTGCCGAATCTCGCCACGGTCTACCCGCTGATCATCAACTCGAAAGTCGCCAAGGAGCATGCGACCGCTGAGGATCCCTGGGCGACAGCCTGGCTGAAGGAGCACACCGCCGGCAGCGGCGCTTATGTGATCGAGACCTTCAAGCCCGGCGAGCAGGTGATCATCAAGCGTAACGAGGACTGGAACCGCGGCTCGCCCGACAAGCCGGCGTTCTTCAAGCGCGTGATCGTGCAGTCCGTGCCTGAGCCCGCGACCCGCGCCAATTTGGTCGAGCGCGGCGACGCCGACCTTGTCGTCGATCTCCAGGCCAGCGACGTGCAGTCGCTCGAAGCCAAGGGCAAGCTCAAGGTGATCTCGACGCCGCAATACAATTCGATCACCTTCGTTTCGATGAACAACCAGATCCCGCCCTTCGACAACGTCAATGTCCGCCGTGCCGTCGCCTTCGCGCTGCCCTATGACGACATGTTCAAGGCCGCCTTGTTCGGCCGCGGCGCGCCGCTGTTCGGTGCGGCATGGCCGGACGGCAAGCCGCTGAACGGCATCTATCCGTTCCAGGCGCCGGTGAAGACCGATCTCGACAAGGCCAGGGAATATTTGAAGGCCGCGGGGCTTCCCGAGGGTTTTTCCACCACCTTCAGCTTCAATGTCGGCCAGGCCTCGACCGCGGAGCCGATGGCGGCTCTCGTGAAGGAATCGCTTGCCAAGATCGGGATCAAGGTCGACATCCAGAAGCTGCCGGATGCGCAGATGTCAACGCAGATCAACGAGAAGAAGCTGCCCTTGTTCACTGAAGGCATCGTCGCCTGGCTGCCCTCGACCGATTACTTCTACCGCAACTTCTACACCGGCAATCAGCGCTGGAATTACAGCTCGATCAACAATCCCGAACTGGCCGCGATCGCGCAGGAAGCCCGCTTCGAGCCTGACAAGGCCAAGTACGAGGAAGCCGGCCGCAAGCTCAATGCGATCCATTTCAGCGAGATGCCGCAGGTCCCGCTGTGGCAGCCGAACCAGGACGCGGTGATGGCGTCGTCGATCGAGGGCTATACCTACGAGTTCCATCGTCAGATCGACTATCGCGACGTCAGCCGCAAGTGACTTGAGTAACAAGTGACTTGAGCAAAAAGTGACTTGAGCAAAAAGTGACGTCGGCAAACCGGAGACTCTGAAAGGTGATGACCGGTCTTGGTGCAACGGTGGTGCGGGCGGGCAGGCGGCTTCTGTCGTCGCTGCCGGCGCTGTGCGGCGTGCTGGTCTTCACCTTTCTCCTGATGCGCGTCCTGCCTGGAGACCCCGCGGTGTTCTTCGCCTCGGGGCCGAACGCCGGCAAGGAGGAGATCGAGCAGATCCGCAAGCAGATGGGGCTCGACAAGTCGGTGCCGGAGCAACTCGTGTTCTATCTCTCCGATATCGGCCACGGCAATCTCGGCCGCTCCATGATGACGGGGCAGCCGGTGCTAAAGGATTTGCGCGAGCGGCTGCCGGCCTCGCTCGAGCTCACTTTCACGGCGCTCCTGATCGCGCTGATCGCGGCGGTGCCGCTCGGCGTGGTGGCGGCGCTGCGGCCGGGATCGCTGGTCGATCACGGCGTGCGGCTGTTCTGCGCGCTCGGCGTCTGCGTGCCGACCTTCGTGTCGGGCCTGTTGCTGATCTATGTCTTCTATTATCTGCTCGGTCTTGCGCCTGATCCGACCGGGCGGATCGACGTCTTCACCTCGCTGCCGCCGCAGCGCACCGGATTCCTGTCGATCGACTTCCTGCTCGCGGGAGACATCGAGGGCTGGTGGGCGGCCTGCAAGCAGTTGATCCTGCCGGCGGTGAGCATGGCCTTGTTCGTCATCGCGCCGCTGGCGCGGATCACGCGTGCTTCGATGCTGGTCTCGCTCGGCAGCGATTTCGTGCGCACCGCGCGCTCGGTCGGATTGTCCTGGCAGAAGGTCGTCGTCACCTATGCGCTGCGCAATGCGATCCTTCCCGTCATCACCATTGCCGGCATCGTGTTCTCGACCATGCTTGGCGCCAATGTGCTGGTGGAGAAGGTGTTCTCGTGGCCGGGCGTCGCGTCCTACGCGCTCGATGCGTTGCTCTCCTCAGACTATGCGCCGGTGCAGGGTTTCGTGCTGCTGATGGCTGGCATCTTCGTGCTGGTCAATCTCGTGGTCGACATCTGCTACGGCATCGCCGATCCCAGGGTGTCGATCGGATGACCAGCGCAACCCTCCGCCATTCGATCTGGATTTTGCGCGGCAACCCGCTGACCGGTGTCGCCGCGGCGGGTGTCTTCCTGTTCGTCCTGGTCGCGATCTTCGGGCCATGGCTCGTGCCCTATGATCCCGTCGTCTCCAACGTTTCGGAGGCGCTGCAGCCGCCGAGCGCGGCGCATCTCGCCGGCACCGATCAGCTCGGCCGCGACGTGTTCAGCCGCCTCGTCGTTGCGGCACGGCTCGATCTGGCCATCGCCGTCTCCGCGGTCGGCATCTCCTTCGTGATCGGGGCGGTCGTCGGTTCGTTCTGCGGCTATGCCGGCGGCCGGCTCGACCGCTCGGTCGGCCGCTTCGTCGACGTCATGATGGCCTTTCCGCTGTTCGTGCTGGCGATGGCGATGGTTGCGGCCCTCGGCAACCGGATCGAGAACATCGTGATCGCGACCGCGATCATCAATCTTCCCTTCTACATCCGCTTCGCGCGCGCCGAGGTCAACGTCCGGCGCAATGTCGGCTGGGTGGAGGCGGCGCGTTCCTGCGGCGAGAGCCATTTCTCGGTGGTGCTGCGCTTTCTGTTGCCGAACATCCTGCCGGCGATGGCGGTGCAGATCTCGCTCAACCTCGGCTGGGCCATTCTCAATGCCGCCGGCCTGTCCTTCATCGGCCTCGGCGTCAAGCCGCCGACGCCGGAATGGGGCATCATGGTCGCAGAGGGTGCGCGCTTCATCTCGACCGGGCGGTGGTGGCTGGTGGCCTTTCCGGGCCTCGCGTTGATGATGGCCGTGCTGTGCTTCAATCTCCTCGGTGACGGGATGCGGGACATTCTCGACCCGCGCATGCGCACATGAGCGAGGAATTGCTAGGGATCGACGATCTCCACGTCGCGTTCTCGACGCGGCGCGGGATGGTCGAGGCTGTGCGCGGGGTTACGCTCACGGTCAGGGCCGGCGAGATGCTCGGCCTCGTCGGCGAGAGCGGCTCGGGCAAATCGGTCACTGGGTTTGCCACGACGCGGCTGCTCGATGCAGCCGGGCGCGTCACTGGCGGAAAAATCCTGTTTCGCGGGCAGGACGTCACCAAGCTCAGGGGCGATGACCTTCGTCACCTGCAGGGCGCCGCGATGTCGATGATCTTCCAGAACCCGCGGGCGGCGCTCAATCCGATCCGCGCGATCGGTCTGCAGATCGCGGACGCAATCCTGACCCACAAGCGAATATCGAAAGACGCCGCCCGCGCCGAGGCGCTGGAGCTGCTGCGCGCCGTCCAGATCCGCGACCCTGAAACGCGGATGAACGCCTATCCGCACGAGCTCTCCGGCGGCATGTGCCAGCGCGTCATGATCGCGATCGCGATCTCCTGCAATCCCGCGCTGTTGATCGCCGATGAGCCGACGACCGGACTCGACGTCACCACGCAGAAGGTGGTGATGGACCTCCTGGCGGAGATTGCCGCCGCGCGCGGCATGGCGACGGTCCTGATCACGCACGATCTCGGCCTCGCGGCGCGATACTGTCGCCGTATCGCGGTGATGGAGCGCGGCCGCATCGTCGAGGAAGCGAGCCCTAAAACGCTCTTCGGCGCGCCGCAGCACGCCTATACCAGGCGCCTGGTGGCGGCATCGCCGACCGCGACCTCCCGGATCGAGGATCTCGTGACGCAGGAAGAGAGGGAGCGCCATGCGGCTGTGATCAGCAAGCCCAGGCAGGAGCTCGCCCACGGTACTCCGCCGCTGTTGGAAGTGCGCAAGCTCGCAAAACGCTTTGACCAGGGCGCTGCGGCGGTGGCGGACTTCTCGATGACGATGGCCGGCGGCGAAAGCGTCGGCCTTGTCGGCGAATCCGGATCCGGCAAGAGCACGACGTCGCGGATGATTTGCCGCCTGATCGATCCGAGCGAAGGCGACATCGTGTTCGACGGGCAGTCGATCGGCCACGTGGCTTCGCGCGACTTTCACCGCTCGCGCTTCCGCAAAGAGATCCAGATGGTCTTCCAGGATCCGAACGAGAGCCTCAATCCGCGCTTCACGGCCTTCGATTGCATCGCCCATCCCCTGATGCGGCTCGATCGTATGCGTGCGGGCAGAGAATTACGGCAGCGCGTGGAGGAATGCGCCGAGCGTGTGGGGTTGCCGCTCGACCTCTTGCCGCGCTTTCCGCATCAGCTCTCCGGCGGCCAGAAGGCTCGCGTCGGCATTGCCCGCGCCATCGCCTGCCGGCCGCGACTTCTCGTGCTGGACGAGCCGACCGCCGCGCTCGACGTCTCCGTGCAGGCGGTGGTGCTGCAACTGCTCGACCGTCTGCGGCGCGAGAACGACATCGCGCTGCTGTTCGTCAGCCACGATCTCAATGTGGTGCGAATGCTCTGCGACCGCACCATCGTGCTGCGCAATGGCGGCATCGTAGAGCAGGGCGAGAGCCGGGCGCTGTTCGATAATCCGAAGACCGACTACACGCGCGAGTTGGTCGAGGCGATCCCGCATATCGAGACCGGGCCAGCGCTGGCGGCGGCGCTTTGAGCCTCGACCGGCCAAATGGTGCGGAGATCCCGCTGGCGAAGGTCCGGTTAGTGGCATACCATTTGCACGCGAATGAGCTCTGGTTTCACCTGTTCTTGGCCAACGATGGCCGGCATCACGGCACTATTGGGAGGATTTCATGGATCGCAGGACCGTATTGAAGGGACTGGCCGGCGCGGGCGGTCTGGCGTTGAGCGGCCTCTCGGCCCCGGCGATCGCACAAGGCGCTGCCGCGCGCACCCTGCGCTTCGTGCCGCAAGCAAACCTCGCCAATTTCGACCCGATCTGGGGCACGCAATATGTCGTGCGCAATGCCGCCGCGCTGGTCTGGGATACGCTCTACGGCGTCGATTCCTCGCTCCAGCCGCAGCGGCAGATGGTCGAGTCCGAGGAAGTGACCGACGATGGCACCACCTGGACGTTCAAATTGCGCCCGGGGCTCAAATTCCACGACGGCGAGCCGGTGCTGAGCAAGGACGTCGTTGCGAGTCTCACCCGCTGGGCGGCGCGCGATCCGATGGGGCTGATGCTCAAGGCGAACCAGCAGGAACTCACCGCCGTCGACGACCGCACCTTCAAATGGGTGCTGAAGCAGCCGTTCCCGAAGATGCTCTATGCGCTTGGCAAGAACAACTCGCCTTGCGCCTTCATCATGCCGGAGCGCATTGCGCAGACCGACCCGTTCAAGCAGATCGGCGATTATGTCGGCTCGGGGCCGATGAAGTTCGCCAAGGGCGAGTGGGTCCCCGGCGCGAAAGCCGTGTTCGAGAAGTTTGCCGACTATGTGCCGCGGCAGGAAAAGGCGTCGTGGCTCGCCGGCGGCAAGCAGATGCTGATCGACCGCGTCGAATGGATCGTGATGCCGGATCCAGCGACCGCTGCGGCCGCGTTGCAGAACGGCGAGATCGACTGGTGGGAGAACCCGATCGCGGACCTCGTGCCGGTTTTGAAGAAGAACAAGAACATCAGCGTCGATATCGGCGATCCGCTCGGCAATGTCGGCTCGTTCCGTATGAACTTCCTGTATCCGCCCTTCAACGACGTGCGGGCGCGGCGCGCAGTGCTGATGGCGATGAGCCAGGAAGACTATATGCGTGCGCTCGTCGGCGACGACAATTCGCTGTGGAAGTCGCTGCCCGGCTTCTTCACGCCCGATACGCCGCTCTACACCGAGGCGGGCGGCGAGGTCCTGAAGGGCAAGCGCGATCTCGACGCGGCCAAGAAGCTGCTCGCCGAGAGCGGCTATTCCGGCCAGCCGGTCACGTGCCTGGTGGCGCAGGATCAGCCGATCACCAAGGCGTTCGGCGATGTGACCGCCGATCTCTTGAAGAAGCTCGGTATGAATGTCGACTTCGTCGCGACCGATTGGGGCACGGTCGGCTCCCGCCGCGCACAGAAGACGCCGCCCGGGCAGGGCGGCTGGAACATGTTCCACACCTGGCATGCGGGTTCGGACTGCATCAATCCGGCGCCCTACACCGCCATTCGCGCCAACGGCGACAAGGCCTGGTTCGGCTGGCCGAACAGCCCCGGCACCGAGAAGGAGGTCACGTCCTGGTTCGAGGCCAAGAACCTCGACGAGGAGAAGGCCGCGGTCGTCCGCCTCAACAAGGTCGCGCTCGAGGACGTCGTCTACGCGCCGACCGGCTTCTTCCTCAGCTACACGGCCTGGCGCAAGAACGTCTCCGGCATCACGAAAGGGCCGCTGCCGTTCTTCTGGGGCGTGTCGAAATCCGCATGACCCTGCGCTGAAGCCAGATGCTCTCCTACATCCTCCGGCGTATCGCCTCGACCTTGCCAGTGATGGCGATCGTCGCGCTGTTCGTGTTCAGCCTGCTCTACATCGCGCCGGGGGATCCCGCCGTGGTGATCGCAGGCGATCAGGCAAGCCCGGAGGATGTGGAGCGCATCCGTCAGAGCCTCGGCCTCGATCGTCCCTTCCTGATCCAATTCGGAAGCTGGGTCTGGCGCATCCTGCACGGCGATCTCGGCACCTCGATCTTCACCAATCTGCCGGTCTCGACGATGATCGGGCAGCGTCTCGGGCCGACGCTGTCGCTGATGATGGTCACGCTCCTGCTCACGATCGTGGTCGCGGTGCCGCTCGGCGTGCTGGCGGCGTGGAAGGCGGGAAGCCTGATCGACCGGGCCATCATGGCCTTTGCCGTGTTCGGCTTCTCGCTGCCGGTCTTCGTGGTCGGTTATGTCCTCGCCTACGTCTTCGCGCTGGAGCTCGAATGGCTTCCGGTGCAGGGCTATACGCCGCTCGCCCAGGGCCTCTGGCCCTGGCTGCAAAACCTGATCCTGCCGTCGATCGCACTCGGCTGTGTCTACATCGCACTGATCGCGCGTATCACGCGCGCCACCATGCTCGAAGTGTTGCAGCAGGACTATATCCGCACTGCGCGCGCCAAGGGTCTCGGGCAGGGCGGCATCCTGTTCGTCCACGCGCTGAAGAACGCGGCGGTGCCAATCGTCACGGTGATCGGGATCGGCATTGCGCTCCTGATCGGCGGCGCAGTGGTCACGGAAAGCGTTTTCGCGATTCCCGGCCTCGGCCGGCTCACGATCGACGCGATCCTGCGCCGCGATTATCCTGTCATCCAGGGCATCGTGCTGCTGTTCAGCTTCGTCTACGTCCTCGTCAATCTGATGATCGACGTCACTTATACGCTCGTTGACCCGAGGATCCGCTATTGACCGACACGACCGTCAATCCGCAAGCGCTGCCGGCGGGCTTCGTCCTCGCGCCGCAACTGCCTGAGATCCTCCGGCCTGTCGTGATCCGGCGCGGCTTCATCGGGCTGCTGCGCGGCCATCCCACCGTTGCCATCGGCGGCACGTTGCTGCTGATGCTCGTCCTGATCGCGATCTTTGCGCCCTACCTCGGAACAGTCGATCCGACCGCACTTGCGCCGGCCAAGCGCACCCGCGCACCATCGGCGCTTTACTGGTTTGGCACCGACGTCCTCGGCCGCGACATCTATTCACGCGTGCTCTTCGGCGCACGCGTCTCGCTCACGGTCGGCTTGTCCGTTGCGATATTCGCCTCCGCGGCCGGTCTCGCCATCGGCATCGTCTCCGGCTTCATCCGCTGGGCCGACGGCATCTTGATGCGCTTCATGGACGGCCTGATGTCGATCCCGCCGATCCTGCTGGCGATCGCGCTGATGGCGCTGACACGCGGCAGCGTCGGCAACGTCATTCTTGCGATTACCGTTGCCGAGATTCCGCGCGTCTCGCGCCTCGTGCGCAGCGTCGTGCTGTCGCTGCGCGAGCAGCCTTACGTAGATGCGGCGGTGGCCTGCGGCACGCGCACACCGATGATCATCCTGCGCCACATCCTGCCCAACACGCTGGCGCCGATGCTGATCCAGGCGACTTACATTTGCGCCAGTGCGATGATCACGGAGGCGATCCTGTCCTTCATCGGCGCGGGAACGCCGCCGACCATTCCGTCCTGGGGCAACATCATGGCCGAGGGGCGGGCGCTGTGGCAGGTCAAGCCCTACATCGTGTTCTTTCCGGCGGCCTTCCTGTCCGTCACCGTGCTCGCCGTCAACCTGCTCGGCGATGGCCTTCGCGATGCGCTCGATCCGCGCATGGCCAAGAGCCTCTGATGTCGAGGGGCTGATCGCGATGGCACTGCTTGAAGTCGAAAACCTCCAGACCCACTTCCGCACGCCCAGCGGCATCAACCGCGCGGTGGACGGTGTGTCGTTCCATGTCAACGAAGGTGAGACGCTCGCCATCGTCGGCGAGTCCGGCTGCGGCAAGTCGGTGACCTCGATGTCGCTGATGCGGCTGATCCCGGAACCGCCGGGCAAAATCGCCGGCAGCATCCGCTTCGCGGGCAAGGACCTGCTGCAAATGTCGGATCGCGAGATGCGCGCGATCCGCGGCAACGACATCTCGATGATTTTTCAGGAGCCGATGACCAGCCTCAACCCGGTCCTGACCGTCGGGCGTCAAATCCGCGAGACGCTGATGATCCACCAGGGTCTGGACAAGGAGGCCGCAGAGGCGCACGCCATCGAGATGTTGATTCTGGTCGGCATTCCCGAGCCGAAGCGTCGCGTGCGCGAATATCCGCACCAGCTTTCCGGCGGCATGCGCCAGCGCGTCATGATCGCCATTGCACTCGCTTGCAATCCAAAGCTTCTCATTGCCGACGAGCCGACCACCGCCCTCGACGTGACGATCCAGGCGCAGATCCTGAAATTGATGCTGGATCTCAAGCACCGGGTTGGCGCGGCAATCATCCTGATCACCCACGATCTCGGCGTCGTCGCCGAGATCGCCGAGCGCGTCATGGTCATGTATGCCGGCCGCAAGGTCGAGGAAGCACCGGTGGCGGAACTGTTCCGTTCGCCGCGTCATCCCTATACGCAAGGTTTGCTCGGCGCAGTGCCGCGGCTCGGCTCGTCGCTGACCGGCACCGCGAGACGACTTGCAGAGATCCCCGGGCAGGTGCCTGATCTGCGCAAGCCCATCGTCGGCTGCGTCTTCGCCGGACGTTGCGCGCTCGCGACCGATCTCTGTCGGCAGTACGCGCCGGGGCTCGAAGAGAAGGGGCCACGCCACGTCGCGGCCTGCCACTATGCGGCCAAGGGAGCGGTCGCGGCATGAGTCCCCCGCTGCTCCAGGTCAACGACCTCAAGAAGCATTTTCCGGTCAAAAGAGGCCTGTTCAGCCGCAAGTCCGAATGGGTCTATGCGGTCGACGGTGTCTCGTTCGAGATCGCGCGCGGCGAGACGCTCTCTCTGGTCGGCGAGTCCGGCTGCGGCAAATCGACGGTCGGCCGTGCGATCCTGCGACTGTTCGACATCACGGCAGGGCAGGTCATCCTCGACGGCCAGCGTATCGATGACGCCCATCCGAGCACGATGCGCCAGATGCGCCGCCGCGTGCAGGTGGTGTTCCAGGACCCGTTCTCGAGCCTCAATCCGCGCATGCGCGTGCGCGACATCCTGGCCGAGCCGATCCGCAATTTCGGACTTGCCAAATCCGCGATCGATCTCGAAACCCGCGTGACGGCGCTGATGGACACCGTGCGCCTGCCGCGCGAGGCGCTGAACCGCAGGCCGCACGAATTCTCCGGCGGCCAGCGCCAGCGCATCGGCATTGCGCGGGCGCTCGCGGCCGAGCCCGAGCTGATCGTCTGCGACGAGGCGGTCTCCGCGCTCGACGTCTCGGTCAAGGCACAGATCGTCAATCTGCTGCAGGATCTCCAGCGCGAATTCGGCCTCGCGCTGCTGTTCATCAGCCACGACCTCGCGATCGTCGAGCACATGACCCACCGCGTCGCGGTGATGTATCTCGGCAAGATCGTCGAGGTGGCACCGCGCCGCGAGATCTTCGCCGCGCCGAAGCATCCTTACACCAAGGCGCTGCTCTCGGCGGTGCCGCTGCCCGAGCCGGGGGCCCAGCGCAATCCGATCATCCTCAAGGGAGACGTGCCGAGCCCGATCAACCCGCCGAGCGGGTGCCGCTTCCACACCCGTTGTCCGCTCGTGTTCGATCGCTGCCGGACCGAGGAGCCGACATTGCGCGCGGCCGGAAGCGAGCAGTGGGTGGCCTGTCATCTCGAAGATGGTGCGACGGTGACGAGCGGTTAGCCGTTTCGGCAGCGGCAAAGCTCTGGATCGAAGCGCAGGGGCGGCCATCGGGCGATGATGGCACTCTGCTCCTGTTTTGCCCGACGAGTCAAAGACGTTTGCGACGAAAATTCATGAGCAAAAACAACCTCATTCTACTGTGCATGGGGTTGTTTTCGCGTTTTTGGTTTGGCCGCCTTCAACCTTGGCGGCGGAGAAAGCCCGTGATCGCGACCTTTTCCCAGATGCCGGCCGCGGCAAACGGATCGGCGCGATTGAAGGCCTCGACGTCGCCACGGCCGGGCGCCTCGATCAGGAACAGGCTTCCGATCATGGTCTGACCGTCGTCGGAGACCAGCGGTCCCGACATCACGATCTTGACGCCGAAGCGCGAGGTGTCGCTCAGGAAGGATTTATGGGCCTCGTAATTGGCGAGCCGGGTCGGCAGCGCGCCGGCGCGGTCGATGGCGTGAATGGCGAACAGCATGATGGTCTCCGTTTATGTGTCCGTTTCTTGGGACGGCCGCGGCAGCGGCCGTCCGGGCTTGTCGTGACGGGTGCGCTTATCTACTTGGTGCCAAGCTTGCTGGCTTCCTCGAAAGTCGGGCAGCTCCGTTGCTCCAGCGGCACGTCGAACGGCTGGTAATTGTCCTTGGTGATGACGGTCGGCTTCAGCACGATCTCGGCGATGACGGGCTGGTTGCGCAAGGATCGGATCGCCATCATGGTGCCAAGGCATCCTTGCGCAAATCCGTTGTAATCGCCGCTCGCGAGCAGCTTGCCGGACTTGATCGCGTCGATCGCCTCCTTGGTGCCATTGATGCCGATCACCTGGGCCTTGCGGTTGGCGCCATCGAGCGCCTCGATGGCGCCGACCGCCATGGCGTCGTTGGCGGCGAGTACGCCGTCGATCTGCGCGTTCGACTGCATCAAATTCTCCATCACCTGGAGCGCCTGGAGCCGCTGGTAGTTGCCAGGCTGCGAGGCCAGCAGTTTGGCACCGACGTTTTCCTTCAGCGCGTCGTTGAAGCCGCGGACGCGGTCGACATTGGTCAGCGAGCCCTTGACGCCCTCGATGATGACGATGTTGCCCTTGCCGCCAATCGTCTTCAGCAGATGGCGCGCGGTCTCGAGCCCGAGGCTGTAATCGTCGGCGCCGACGAAGGAGAGGAATTTGCCGCCGGCGGAGCGGTCGGTGATGTTGACGGCGGGGATTTTGGCTTCGTTGATCTTTTCGACGCCCGGCACCATCGCCTTGTAGTCGACCGGCGTGAAGACGATGGCGCTCGGCTTCTTCACCACGACGTCCTCGATCTGGCTGAGCTGCTCGGGGATCGAATCCGGCTTGGTCGGGATGTACTGCAGTGTTTTCGCGTTCAGCGTCTTCGCCATGTTGTCGGCGCCGACACGCACGGTCTGGAAGAACGGGTTGGTCTGGTTCTTGGTGAAGACGGCGATGGTCTCGCCGTCGGCTCGCGCTTGCGTGGTGAACGCCGCGGCCATCAGCAGCGGCAGAGCCAGGTAGCCCAGTGTCTGTTTCATGTTGCCTCCATCCCTCATTTTGCTTGTTCGAACTCCAGAACTCATTACGCCCGGCGGCGGGTCTTCATGTCGAGCCAGACCGCGAGAATAACGATGATGCCGGTGACGAGCGGCTGCCAATTGGCGCTGACCGACAAGAGATTCATGCCGTTCAGCACCAGCGTCAGGATCAGCGCGCCGATGAAAGTACCGAACACGGTGCCGACGCCGCCGAACAGCGAGGTGCCGCCGATCAGCACGGCGGCGATCGCCGGCAGCGTCAGGCTTTCGCCGATGTCGGCCTCGGCCGAATTGAGCCGCGACAGGAAGATGATCGAGGCGAGCCCCGCCATGGTGCCGGAGACGGCGTAGACCAGCAGCAAGCGGCGCGCGACCGGAATGCCGGAGAGCCGTGCCGCGACCGGATTGGCGCCGATCGCATAGATCTCCTGGCCCCAGATCGTTCGCTGCGCGAACAGCGTTCCAATCCCGAGGAACACCAGCAGCAGATAGACCGGGATCGGCAGGCCGAACAGATAGCCGCTGCCGATCTGGCGAAAGCCTGCCGGAAAGCCGTGAAGGGTTTCGCCCGCCATGTACCAATAGGTGAGGCCGTTCAGCACCCAGAGCATACCGTAGGTGGCGATGAAGGAGGGGATGCGCAGCGCGGTGACCATCACGCCGTTGAGGAGGCCAACGATGCCGCCGCAGGCAAGCCCGGTGAGGATGCCGAGCGCCGGCGAGCCGGTCTTGTGGATCACGGTCCCGGCGATACAGGCGGACAGTGCGACATTGGCGCCGACAGAGAGATCGAGGCCCGCGGTCAGCACCACCAGGGTCAGGCCGGAGGCGATGAAGAAGGTCAGGCTCGCCTGCCTGAGCACATTGAGGATGTTGCCGAGGCTCAGGAAGGAATCGCTGAGCACGGCGAGCACCGCACAGATCAGCAGCGCCGCAAGCAGCCGATAGAACACCTGGATCGCGTCCTGCGACAGGAACGAGCGGGGCGGCGCGATGGCTTCTTTGCTGATGTCGGTCATGCGCGGCTCCGCAGGCCATCGAGGAACAGCGCGACGATGACGAGCACGCCGACGCTTGCGACCTGCACCGAGGAGGGCAGCGAGATCAGGTTCAGCCCGTTGCGCAGCACGCCCACGGAGAGCACGCCGAGCAGGGTACCGAGCAGCCAGCCATTGCCGCGCTCGAACGACGTGCCGCCGACGGCGACCGCCGCGATCGCATCGAATTCGAGACCGAGGCCCGCGGTTGGATGCCCGGAATTCATCCGCGCGGTCATCAGCAGGCCGGCGATGCCGGCCATGGCGCCGCCGATCGCATAGACCGCGATCAGCAGCCGGTTGGGCGAGAGGCCGGCATAGCGCAGCGCCTCCCGGTTGCCGCCGAGTGCGAAGATGTAGGTGCCGAAGCGGGTGTGATAGAGCAGGCCGTGAAACGCAGCATAACTCGCCAGCGCCATCACGATCGGGACGGGCACGCCCAGAAGCGTCGCCGAATAGATGTCGCGCACGCTGTGGGGGATGCCGACCACGCTCTGGCCGTCGCTGACGATCAGCGACAGGCCTTGCGCCATGCCGAGCGTGCCCAACGTCGCAACGAAGGGCGGAATCCCCAGGATTGCGACCAGCCAGCCGTTGACGGTGCCGAAGGCCGCGCCGACGAGGAGCCCGGCGCCGAGGCCCAGCAGCATCGACTTGGTCGCGAGCGATACGATCGCGACGCAGAGCGAGGTCAGCGTCAGCACCGCGCCCATCGACAGGTCCAACCCCTCGGTCATGATGATCAGCGTCATCGGCAGCGCGAGCATGGTCAGGATCGTCGACTGCACCAGCACGTTGGAGAGGTTGGCGACGGACAGGAATCCGGGCGCGATGGTGCCGAACACCGCGATCAGAAGCACCAGCACGATGGCAACGCCGGGAATGCGTTGCAGCGGATTGGATTGTGAAACGACCGCGGCCTCACGCATGATGCATCCCCAGTCGCACGATGTTCTCCTCTGTCAGCTCGTTGCGCGCGAGGTGCCCGGCGATGCGGCCCTCGCGCATCACATAGGCACGGTCGCAGACATGGCAGATCTCGATTTGCTCCGACGAGATCATCAGCGCGGCCGCGCCTTCCGCGACAAGGCGGTCGATCAGGGCGAAGATCTCGGACTTGGCACCGATGTCGATGCCCCGCGTCGGTTCGTCGAAGATGAAAAGCTTTGAACCGGCGGCGAGCCATTTGCCGATCACGACCTTCTGCTGATTGCCGCCGGAGAGCAGGCCGACGGTCTGGCGCGCGCTTGGCGTCGCAATGCGCAACTGCCGGATCAGGCCGTCGGACGTGCGCTGTGCACGGCGCTGGTCGAACAGACCGCTCGGGAACAGCTTTCGCAGCGCCGACACCACCAGATTGTCGCCGACCGAGCGCAGCAGCGCGAGGCCCTCGCTCTTGCGGCTCTCCGGGATCAGCGCGATGCCGCGGCGGGCGGCGAGATCGGGCTCGCCGGAAATAGCCTTGCCGTCGAAGATGATCTCGCCGGAGCTCACGGCATCGGCGCCGAAGATGGCGCGCGCGACCTCGCTGCGGCCGGAACCGACCAGGCCACACAGGCCGACGATCTCGCCACGGCGCACCTCGATGTTGATGTCCGAGATTCCGGTGGAGGCGCTCAGGCCCTTGACCTCCAGCAGCAGTTCGCCGGGCTGGTCGGCAAAATTGCGCGGATAGGTCATGTCGACGTTGCGACCGACCATCATGCGGACGAGCTGGTCGGGCGTGACATCGGCCGGGCGCACGCCGTCGATGCGGCGGCCGTCGCGCAGCACGGTGATGCGGTCGCCGAGCGCGAACACCTCGGCCATGCGGTGCGAGATGTAGACGATGGAGACGCCGTCGGCCTTCAGCCGCGCGATCAGCGCGAACAGCAGCTCGGTCTCGCGATCGGATAGCGCCGCGGTCGGCTCGTCCATCACGAGGATGCGCGCGTTCTGGCTGATCGCCTTCGCGATCTCGACCATCTGCTGCTGCGCCACCCCTAACTTGTCGACAATGGTGGAGGGATCGATGTCGAAGCCGATCGTGCCGAGCACGCGCGCGGCGTCGGCCAAGATCCTGCGGCGGTCGATGGTGCCGGGGATGCGGCCCTTCGGCTCGCGGCCGAGGAAAATGTTCTGGGCGATGTCGAGATGGGGGACGAGGGAGAATTCCTGGAAGATCACGGCAATGCCGAGCTTCTGCGCATCCGCGGTCGAATTGATCGCGACCTGCTCGCCCTTGGAGTAGAACTCGCCGGCATCGGCGCGGTAGGCGCCGCACAGCACCTTCATCAGGCTCGACTTGCCGGCGCCGTTCTCCCCCAACAGCATGTGGACTTCGCCGCGGAAGACGGCAAAGGACACATCGTCCAGCGCCTTGACGCCGGGAAACTCCTTGCTGATGCCGCGCAGCTCGAGCAGCGGGACAGACGAGGAGGTGTCGGCAGTTAATGCGGCGGTGCTCATGCGGGGGCTCCGCTTGCAAAGATCTTTCCGGGATTCATCAGTCCATCGGGGTCGAGCGCAGTCTTGATCGACCGCATCACATCGACGGCCTCGCCGAGCTCGTCGGTGAGAAAGTCGATCTTGCCGAGCCCGATGCCGTGCTCGCCGGTGCAGGTGCCGTCCATGGCAATCGCGCGGGCGACCATGCGGGCCTGGAGCGCCTTGGCATCTTCGGCTTCCTCCGGCCTGGCGGGATCGATCAGGATCAGCATGTGGAAATTGCCGTCGCCGACATGGCCGACGATCGGGGCGATAAAACCATGCTCGTCCGCGTCGCGCCGGGTCTGCGTGAGGCATTCCGCCAGCCGCGAGATCGGCACGCAGACATCGGTGATCACGGCACGCGCGCCGGGGCGCAAGCCGAGGCCCGCATAGAGCGTGTTGTCGCGGGCGTGCCAGAGCCGGCTGCGATCCTCCGGCGCCTTTGCCCAGGCAAAGCCATGACCGCCATGATCGGAGGCAATTGCCTGCGCGGCCTCGGCCTGCTCGGCGACGGACGTCTCGGAACCGTGGAACTCGAAGAACAGGGTCGGGGCTTCGCGATAGCCGAGCTTGGCGTAGGCATTGATGCCGCGCATCATGACGTCGTCGAGCAGCTCGATGCGCGCGACGGGAATCGCGGACTGGATCACGGAGATCGCGGTGTCGACGGCGTCGTGCAGGGTGTCGAAGCTGCAAACCGCGGCCGAGATCGCCTGCGGGACCGGATGCACCTTCAGCGTGATCTCGGTGATGATTCCGAGTGTGCCCTCCGCGCCGACGAACATCCGCGTCAGGTCGTAACCGGCGGCTGACTTGCGCGCGCGCCTGGCGGTCCGGATCACGCGGCCGTCGGCCAGCACCACCTCCAGCGCCATGACGTTGTCCTTCATGGTGCCGTAGCGCACCGCCATGGTGCCGGAGGCGCGCGTGGACGTCATGCCGCCGATCGAGGCGTCGGCGCCGGGATCGATCGGAAAGAAAAGTCCGGTGCCGCGCAGCTCCGCATTGAGCTGCTTTCGTGTGATGCCGGGCTGCACCACGACGTCCATGTCGCTGTCGTGCACCGCCAGCACCTTGTTCATGCGCGCGAAGTCGAAGCAGACGCCGCCGGCGACTGCGGCCGCATTGCCTTCGAGCGAGGTCCCGGCGCCGAACGGCACGATGGGCATATTCGCGCCGGCGCACAGCTTGACGATCTCGGCGACCTCCTGCGTGGTTTCAGGGAAGACGACGATATCGGGCGGCAGGTTGCGGTAATGGGACTCGCTCTGCCCATGCTGATCGAGCACGCCACGCGCGACGCTCGCGCGCGGGCCGATCATGCCTGTGAGGCGATCGGCCAATATGCTCGTGCTGACCCGCGGTCCCATCCTGGCTCCCTATCTGGCTCTTGTTGTCGGACTCTTGTTGGTCCGCCGTCGTTCAGCTTAAGCGGCTCTTGCGCTGCTCGCGAGCTGCTTCAGGCCGAAATCATAGTTGAGATGAAAATACTCGCTGTCCACCATGCGACCATCGGGCGCACGGCCGGGCGGGCACCGCACAAATTCGCGGATCAAGCTGTCCTTGACGCCGAACACCACGTCAGAGTCGAGATATTGGTCGCCGGCCACGAACACATGGGTCACGAGTTGCTCGAAGCCGGGCGCCGAGATCATGAAATGCACATGCGCCGGGCGCCAGGGATGGCGGCCCTGGACCTCCAGCATGTCGCCGACCGGGCCGTCATGCGGGATCGGATAGGCGGCCGGCTTGATCGACCAGAAATTGAAGCGGCCATTCTGGTCGGTGTGGAAGCGTGCGCGCATCGCAAGATCGCCGATCTTGTCGAGCTGCTGCACGTCGTAATAGCCATCATCGTCGGAATGCCAGACGTCCACGATCGCGCCGGCAAGCGGCCGTCCGTCGACGGTCGACACCGAGCCGGTGACGAGCATCGGATCGCCCTCCATGGGACCGGAGATGTCCTCGCCGTTGCTTTTCTCGGGCGAGGCCTGCACGAAGAACGGGCCGAGCACCGTGGTTTCGGTCGCGCCTTCCGGCACCGGATGGTTGATCGCGTCGACCAGCATGGAGACGCCGAGCGCGTCCGACAGCAGGATGAACTCCTGGCGCTTGTCGTCGCACATGTGGCCGGTGCGGGTCAGGAAGTCGATGCCGTAGTCCCATTCCTTCTGGGTCGGTCGCACCTCGCGGACGAAAGCATGAAGGTGGCGCACCAGCGCTTCGCTGACCTGCTTGATCCGCGGATCGGTCGCGCCCGCGATCCGCTCCAGCACCGCGTCCGTGATGGTGTTTTCGTTGAAGTTACGCATGAGTGCCTCCGTGAATCAGAGTTTCGGTTCGCCAAGACCGGACAGTCGTTCCAGGTGCTTGACGGTCGCGATGAAATCGGTGTCACCATCGCCCTGCGCGACCAGCGAGCCATAGGTCTCGCGCACTTGGGCTGCGAGTTGAAGCGGCACGCCGACGGCGTGGCCGGCGCCGAGGATCAAGTCGAGATCCTTGGCCATCTGCTTGCAGGAGAAGGTCGAGTCGAAATCGCGGTTACGCAGCGGCGCGGTCTTGTACTTCACCATAGGTGAGGCCACCGCGCTGTCGTCGAGAACTTTCAGAATGTCCTGCCAGCCGATGCCGCCCTTGCGCGCCAGCGCCAGGCTCTCCGCCATCATTGCGGCCGACACCGCGATCATCAGATTGACCGCTAGCTTCGCATATCGCGCTTCCTCGCCAGGCCCGAGATAGGTCTGGGCGCGGGTGAAGGCGGTGAGCAGCGGCTTTGCGTTCTCGTAGGCGTCCTTCGGACCCGAGACGAAGCAGCTCAGCGCGCCGGTGTGGACGATGCTGGCATTGCCCGAGACCGGCGCACGCAGGTAGAAGACACCGCGCGCCTGTGCGGCGGCGTCGACTTCAGCGGACGCCTCGGCGCTCACGGTGCTGGTTTCGATCAAAACGGTTTTGGGCGCCATCGCGGCGATGAGGCCGGTCGAGCCGAGCAACGCGCCGCGCAAGGCGGCGTCATCGGGCAGGGACGTGACGATCGCGGCCTTGCCGCCCACGGCCTCGGCCGGTGAAGCGGCAATCGAAATGCCTTGCGCGCGGGCCTCGTCGAGCCGCGCTGCGCTCCGGTCGAAGGCGGTCACGGCGTAACCGGCCTTGGCGACGAGCACCGACATCGGCAGGCCCATCTTGCCGATCCCGATGAAAGCGATGTTCTCTAGAGCGTCTGTCATCGTTGTTGTCCTTGACGCCCTCAGGCGGCGTGTCCCTGTCGTTCGATGTCGCGCACCAGCCGCCGGCCGGATTGCACGAGTAGTTCCTTGTTCGCCTCCAGACCGTCGGCCAGCAGCCGGCCATTCCGCTTCTTCCACACGCCGCCGATCATCACGGCCTCGATATTGGCGAGGCTCGTCTGCATCACCACGGTGGAAACGGGATCGTGCACCGGAACGAGATTGAGATCGGAGGCATCGATGATGACGAGATCGGCGAGCTTGCCCGGCGTCAGCGAGCCGATCTGGTCCTCGCGGCCGAGCATGCGGGCGCCTTCTGTCGTGATCCAGCGCAGCGCCTCGCGGACGGGGATCGTGGTCGTGGCCGGAATGGTGCCGCTGGCCTTGCGCGACTCGGCGTTGTCGAGCGCCCGCTGCATCGAGAGCGCAACGCGCGCGGCGGAGAAGAGATCGCCGGCGAGCACGGATTCCAGATCGATGCCGATGGTCGGCCGCACGCCGCGCTTGAGCAGCCGTCCGGTGATGGGAAAGCCGTGGCCCTGGATCATTTCGTTCTCCGGCGTCACCGAGAAGGACACGCCGAGATCGACCATCCGGTCCAGGAGATCGTCAGGCAGATCGTTGCCATGGACGATGTTGACGCCGGCACTGACGAGGCCGGCCTCGATCAGCTTCTCCCAGCCATCGGGCGTCTTGGCGGGGCCGCCGCCCTGATGCATCGATGCGATCAGCTTGAGTTCGCGCGCCAGGCGGAAGTCGTGCATGGCGACATCGAGCGTCGAATAATGCGGACCGAGGATCGCAAGCCCAAGCGTGACCAGGCCGTCGCGGTCGGCGAGGGGCCCCGCCAGCAGCCGCTCGACCTCGCGGCGTGGATGCGGGATCTCCGAGAAATGCGGCTCGCCCGGTTTCGGCTCGGGTTTTGGCGAGCCGTGAAAGAAGGCAGCGCGGATGCCGCTCTCGATCAGGCCGCGCACGGCGGCGTCGGTGTGATCAGGCGTCGGATTGTTGTGGCACCAGTCGACCAGCGTGGTGGTACCTTGATTGATCTGGTTCAGCGCGCCGGCCAGCGTCGCGATATGGATGTCCTCGGGCCGAAACACGGTCGCGAGCCCGGCATGCATGCGGCGGAAATATTCCAGCAGCGTCCAGTTGGCGGCATAGCCGCGTAAGCCCGTCTGCCAGGTGTGCATATGCGCGTTGATCAGGCCGGGGATGACGATGCGCCCGGTGCCGTCGACGATCTCCGTCTCGGCCGCGCCGCCGCCGACGTCGATCGATGGGCGCACGTCAACGACGCGGCTACCCTCGATCAGCACGTCGCCGTCGGGCAGATCGCCGATCGCGTCATCCATGCTGATGATGACAGCGGATTTGATCAGCGTGCGCCGCATCGGGTTAAGCCGCCGCTTTGATGGCGCCGGGCGGCTCGCCGGCCCAGGCCCGCGCGATCAGGTCGCGAATGGCGTTGCGTTCGAGCGGCCGCGGGTTCCAGTAGGCGTTGGTGACCGCGAGATCGGCAGCCTTGTCGATGCCGCCTTCGGGCATGCCGATGTCGCGCAATGCGACCTTCGCACCCAGCCGCTTCGCGAGCTCGAAAAGTCCTTGCGATGCATCGGCGGCGCCGATTGCGCGTGAGATCCGCGCCATCGCATCGGGCACGGCCGGCGCGTTGTAGGCCAGCGCATGCGGTAGCACGATGGTGTGGGTCTCGGCATGCGGCAGATCGAAGGTGCCGCCGAGCGTGTGGCAGAGCTTGTGATGCAGCGCCATGCCGACGGTGCCGAGGCAAACGCCGCACAGCCAGGCGCCATAGAGCGCTTCGGTGCGAGCCTCGCGGTCGTCGCCCTTGGCGGCGATGGCGGGCAGGGCGCGTGCCAACGCGCGAATGCCTTCTTCCGCCATCAGCGAGGTGATGGGATTAGTGTCGCGCGCGTAAAGCGCCTCGACCGCATGCGCGATCGCGTTGATGCCTGATGTCGCGGCCAGGCTCGCCGGCAGCGTCAGGGTCAGATCGACATCGTAGATCACGGTCTCCGGCAGCACCGCTGCATCGCGTACCGTGGTCTTCAGGCCGTTCTCGGTCTGGCCGACGATCGGCGTCATCTCCGAGCCGGCATAGGTGGTGGGAATACAAAGCTGGTTGACGCCTGTGCGCAAGGCCAGCGCCTTGCCGAGGCCGGTGGTCGAGCCGCCGCCGAGCGAGACGATGCAGTCGGCCTCGCATGCCTTCATCGCCGCGAGCGCCCGCTCCGTGACCTCGACCGGCGTATGCATGGTCGCGCCCGGAAAGTTGCCGGCATAGAGCGGACCGAGTGTTGCGCCTAGGGTTTTGCCTTGCGCCTCCTGTTGCGGCGTCGTCAGCACCAGCGCGCGCTTGCCGCCGAGCCGCTCGACCTCGGCCTTGGCTTCAGCCAGCGTTCCGCTGCCGAACACGACGCGGCTGGGCAGGTTTTCAAAGGTGAACGTACCGATCATGCGCCGGTCTCTTTGATCGGATAATCGACCTGGAAGCGCCCGATCCGCAAGTCGCCCAGCGCCTCGCGTACGCGCAAATGTTCCGGGTGGGTGGCGTAGGCCTGGAGCGAGGCGTGGTCGGTGAATTCGGAGAACAGAACGACGTCGCAGGCATAGTCGACGTCGCTGACATCGAGGCCGACTTCGATATGGGTGAGGCCGTCGATCCGGCCGCGCAGCCCCTCGAACAGGGTTTTGACCTTGACCCGGGCGGCGGAACGCTCCGCTGGCGTCTCCCCGCGCAGCCGCCACATCACGATGTGCCTGATCGGGCCCGACATTTCCCTGTTTCCTCGCCTGCTGTCTTGCTCGTGTTGGGGCCATTTTGACTTGCGGGATGCGGAAATAAAGACCAATAATCGCAAGTCTCTTTTTCTATTTGCGAAAAAATGGACCGCCTGCTCCAACTGGAAGTGTTTGCCAAGACGGCCGAGCTCGGCAGCCTGTCCAAAGCTGCCGAAGCCCTGCGCATGTCGAATGCTGCCGCCAGCCGCCATCTCAGCGCGCTCGAGGAGCGCCTTGCGGTCCGGCTGATCGAGCGCAACACCCGCCGGCTGTGGTTGACGGAGGCGGGACAGGAGCTGCTGGAGCGCTCCAGCCGGGTTTTGAGCGAACTGGCGGAGGCCGAGGACATCGTCAGCGATCGCGCGCTGTCGCCGCAGGGCACGCTGCGGGTCACGAGCTCGCTGTCCTTTGCAGTGATCTATCTGGCGCCGATGCTGCCGGCCTTCCGCGCGCGCTATCCGAAGCTCAACATGCAGATCACCACCGCCAACCGGTACTCCGATTTCATCGAGGCCGGCATCGACGTGGCGATCAGGACGCGCGAGCAGGAGCCGGATTCGAACATCATCGTCCGCCGCATCGGCCAGATGCGGCGTGTGCTCGCCGCGGCGCCCTCATATCTCGCAAGCTGCGGCGAGCCGGAGCAGCCCGCCGATCTCGCGCGACACAACATGCTGGTCTACAATCTCGCCAACGATCCCTATTCACTGCGCCTGCGCAAAGGCAATGGCGCGCAGACTGTCCGCATCACGCCGACGCTCGACAGCAATGACGGCCAGGTCATCCGCGGTGCGGCACTGGCGGGGCTCGGCATTCTGATCCAGCCGCTCTACATCGTGCAAAGCGATATCGCGGCGGGCCGTCTCGTCCCGGTCCTGATGGACTGGGAGCTGCCGCTGTTGACGATGAACATCGCCTACCAGAACCGCGCCGGACTGCCGGCCAAGATCAGGGTCTTTTCCGACTTCCTGGTCACCCACATCCGCGAGCATTCGCAGCCGGGGATCTGGATCGACGCAGCGAAGTGAGCGACATTTCGAATTCAGGCGGCTTTGTAGAAGGCACATCCATTGAAAGCCAGGACATCCGGCACCGCATGGCGGCATGCCAACATCGGTCGCCTGCTCAACAACGCAGTGCGGCGATTCGAAGGTCGTGTGCTCGAACTGATGAGCGAGAAGGGGCATGACGAAACGCGGATCGCGCATGTCGGCCTCACACGCAATCTCGACGTGGAGGGCACCAGACTGACCGAGCTCGCCCGCCGCGCCTCCATGAGCAAGCAGGCGATGGGCGAGCTGGTCGATCAATGCGCCGAGCTCGGCCTGGTCGATCGCATTGCCGATCCGACCGATCGGCGCGCGCGCATTGTCATGTTCACGCCGGCCGGGCGCAAATGGCTCGATGCGTTCCGCGATGCGGTCGACATCGCCGAGCAGGAGATGCGCACCGAGCTCGGCAAGGCCACGATGGACGCGATCCTGAAGGGACTGGCGGTCTATGGCGCGGAGTTCGACACGCTCGACGACGTCATTTAGTCAGGCTACTTGACGAGATCGTCAGGCGACCTTACCATGCAGGATAATGCTGGTAGGGAGAAGCGTCTTGGAAACATGTCTGACGGCCTCGGTGCTCATCGTGGGCGGGGGGCCCTGCGGGCTGATGCTCGCCAACGAGCTCGGCCGGCGCGGCGTGTCCGCGATCCTGGTCGATGAAAAGCCAGGCACGGCATTCAATCCGCAAGCCAATGCGACGCAAGCGCGCTCGATGGAGCACTATCGGCGGCTGGGTTTTGCCGACGAGATCCGACGCGAAGGTCTGCCTGCGGATTATCCGACCGACGTTGCGTATTTCACGCGCTACGCCGGTTACGAGCTGGCCCGGTTTCAGTTGCCGTCATCGTCACGCGCGAGCGAGCTCGTCAAGGGCATGTCGGGCTCCTGGAGCGCGGCCCAGCTGCCGCATCGGGTATCGCAAAAATATGTCGAGGCGGTGCTGCGCCGCCATGCCGAACGAATCCCCGGAGTAAAGCTCAACTATGGCCACCGGCTGATCGGCTATGTCGAAAGCGACGACGGCATCGTCGGCGACGTCGAATGTCTCGATGATGGCAGCCGCTTTCAGGTGCGGGCCGACTTTCTGGTCGGGGCGGACGGGCCGCGCTCGATGGTCCGGCAGTCGCTCGGGATCGTCTACGGCGGCGAAAGCGGAACGCAGCGTGATTTTATGGGCGGCCGCATGCTTGCGGTCTATCTCCGTTCGCCCGGCTTCTACGCGAGCATCCCGCACGCCAAGGCGTGGATGTACAATTGCTTCAACGGCGATCGCCGCGCCTTCATGGCGTCCGTCAACGGTCGCGACGAATTCGCGTTTCACACGCAGCTTCGGCCGGGTGAAGACGAGAGTGCGATCACGATCGAAGAAGCCAAGGTCGCGTTCCAGCGCGCCTGCGGCGCGCTGATCGATTGCGAGGTGCTTTCATTTCTGACCTGGACCGCCGGTCACGCGCTGGTCGTGAATGGGATGCAGCGGGGCAGGGTGTTCCTCGGCGGCGACGCGGCGCATCTGTTCACGCCGACCGGCGGGCTCGGCTACAACACGGCGATCGAGGATGCGGTCAATCTCGGCTGGAAGCTCGCAAGCGTCGTCAAGGGTGTGAGCCCGGCGGGGCTGCTCGACAGCTATGAGGTCGAGCGGCGTCCGGTGGCGCTGCGCAACACCGATTATGCGCGCCGCTTCGCCGACTCGCTTGGTCTGTTCGCTCCCGCCACGGAGATCGAGGACGCCACCGACGCCGGCGGCGAGGCGCGGCGGACGGCGGGCGTCTATCTCGAACAGCACGCCCGCGCCGAATTCAACATTCCCGGCGTCACCTTCGGCGGGCGCTACGACGGCTCGCCGATTATCGTCTCCGATGGCAGCCCGCCGCCGCCCGATGCCGCGAACGTCTACGTTCCGAGCGCCTGTCCCGGCGGCCGCGCACCGCATGCGTGGTTGAACGACGGCGTCTCCTTGTACGACCTGTTCGGTTTCGAGTGGACGCTGCTCCAGTTCGGCGAGGTCGCGTCGGCTCACGCAGTGGTCGCCGAGGCTATCCGGGCGATCAAGGTCGATCTGAAACTCGTTACGCTGCCGAAATCTCTGCGCGATCTCTACGAGGCCGATCTCGCCCTGATACGCCCCGACCAAATCGTGGCCTGGCGCGGTAGCGCATCACAGGCCGGGATGATCGGAGGCGTCCTCGCCCGCGCACTCGGACATAGTGCGAGCGACGGCGCGCGCCTGGCAAGCTGATCGACTCCCGCCATCGCATCCGATCAGCGGCTGCGCGGCCAATAACAACAAAACGTCAATGACACCGGAGGAGGAAACCGTGACGACAAGAGCATTGGAGGACTACGACGATCATGCCGCCACCGCCGCCACCGCCGCCACTGCCGAGCAGACGGCGAGCAGCCGCCGGCGTATCCTGATCGCCGGCACCATCGGCACCGCGATCGAATGGTACGACTTCTTCATCTACGGCCTGATCGCGCCGCTGGTGTTCGATCAGCTGTTCTTTCCGAAGTTCGACCAGCTCACGGCGACCATTGCGGTGTTCGCGACGTTCGCCGTCGGATTTTTGGCGCGTCCGCTCGGCGGACTTGTGTTCGGTCATTTCGGCGACCGCCTCGGCAGAAAGTCCGTCTTGCTGTGTACGCTGCTCATGATGGGACTTGCGACCATGTCGATCGGACTGTTGCCGACCTACGCCAGTGTGGGTGTGGCCGCAACCGTCGCGCTCGTCATGCTGCGCTTCCTCCAGGGTTTTGCGCTCGGCGGCGAGTCGACCGCGGCGATCATCATGGCGATCGAGACGGCGCCCGGCCATCAGCGCGGCTTCTCGGCCGCGGTGATCCAGGCCGCAGGACCCGTCGGCGTCGTGCTCGCCTCGTTTGCAGCACTCACGATCTCGCGGCTGCCGGAGGCCGACCTGCTGTCATGGGGCTGGCGCGTTCCGTTCCTGATCAGCGCGGTGCTGGTCGCGCTCGGCGTCTACATGCGCCTGCGCATCGAGGAGAGCGCGACATTCCGCGAGGCGGAGGTGACCAAGGTCGCGCCCGCGGTCGAAGCACTGAGGGAACATTGGCGGCCGATCCTCATCGTGTTCTTCGCCGAGATGGCGCAGACATCCTATTTCTATCTGACGGCCATCTTCACCATCTCCTTCGCGACCCGTCAGCTCGGGGTCCAGAAGGACGTCATCACGCAGGCCGTGCTGTTCGCCAATCTCGTCGGGCTCGTTGCGATGCCCCTCATCGGCGCATGGTCCGACCGCATCGGACGAAAGCGTCTGTTCCTGGCCGGCGTCGTGCTCGCAGCTATCTCGATGTTTGCATTCTACGGTATGGTCGCGAGCCGTGACACGATGCTGGTAACAGGCGCGGTGATCCTCGCCGCGGGAGTGATCCATCCGCTGATGTTCGGCAGCGAAGGCAGCTATTTCCCGGAACTGTTTCCGACCCGCATTCGCTTCACTGGCGTGTCGATCGGAAAGCAGCTCGGGACGGTGCTCGGCGGCGGCATCGCGCCGCTGGTGGCCACCAGCCTGTTTGCGCAGACGGGCTCCACCTACGCGATATCTGGTTATTACGTCGCGCTCGCGCTTGCCGCGATCATCGCGCTCGGCTTCGCGCGTGAAACCAGCAAATCGCGCCTGCTCGGCTAGGCCGAGCGCCATCACCAATATCAGGGAGGTTTTCATGGACGTCAGTCTTCTCATCAACGGGCAGGATCAGGCCGCTTCCGGCGGCAAGGTGTTCGAGCGGCGCAATCCGCTGTCGCAGGAGGTCGCAAGCCGCGCGGCCGCCGCGACCGCTTCCGATGCCGACGCCGCGGTGGCGGCGGCCTCCGCCGCGCTTGCCGCGTGGTCGGCGCTTGGCCCGAACGCGAGGCGCGCACTGTTGCTGAAGGCCGCCGACGCGCTCGACGCCAAGCGCGATGCCTTCATCAAGATCATGATGGCCGAGATCGGCACGACGGAGGTTTGGTCGGCCTTCAACGTGAGGCTCGCGACCGGCATGCTGCGCGAAGCGGCGTCACTCACCACGCAAATCGCGGGCGAGGTGATCCCGTCGGACAAACCTGGATGTCTCGCGATGTCCGTCCGCCAGCCGGCCGGCGTGTGCCTCGGCATCGCGCCGTGGAATGCGCCGATCATTCTCGGCGTTCGCGCCGTGGCGACGCCGCTTGCCTGCGGCAATACGGTCGTGCTCAAGGCGTCCGAGATCTGCCCGGGAACGCACCGGCTGATCGGCGAGGTCTTCAAGGACGCGGGCTTTCCGCCCGGCGTCGCGAATGTCGTGACCAACGCACCGGCCGATGCGCCCGCTCTGGTCGAACGCCTCATCGCCAATCCTGCCGTGCGGCGGATCAACTTCACCGGCTCGACCCGCGTCGGCCGCGTCATCGCCGAGCTCGCCGGACGTCACCTCAAGCCGGTGCTGCTCGAGCTTGGGGGCAAGGCGCCTCTGGTCGTGCTCGACGATGCCGACCTCGATGCCGCCGTGGCGGCCGTGGCGTTCGGCGCCTTCATCAACCAGGGCCAGGTCTGCATGTCGACCGAGCGGGTGATCGTCGACGAGGCGGTGGCGGCACCCTTCGTCGAGAAGCTCGCGAAGAAGACTGCTGCGCTTCCGGCCGGCGACCCGCGCTCCGGTCCGGTGGTCGTCGGCTCGATGATCGACGAGGCGCCGGCCAGGCATGTCGTTGCGCTGATCGACGACGCGATCGCCAAAGGCGCCGTCAAGCTCGCGGGCGGCGACCGTGCCGGTACGGTCGTTCCGGCAACCGTGCTCGACCGCGTGGTGCCCGGCATGCGCATCTACGCCGAGGAAAGCTTTGGTCCCGTCGTCTCCGTGATCCGCGCGCGCGGCGTGGATGACGCCGTGCGGCTCGCGAACGACACCGAGTACGGGCTCTCGGCGGCGGTGTTCGGCCGCGACGTCGCGCGCGCGCTGACGGTGGCGCAACGCATCGAAAGCGGGATTTGCCACGTCAACGGCCCGACCGTGCATGACGAGGCGCAGATGCCGTTCGGTGGCGTGAAGGGATCGGGCTACGGCCGCTTCGGCGGCCAGGCCGGGATCGCCGAGTTCACCGATCTGCGCTGGATCACCATCGAGACGCAACCGCAGCACTATCCATTCTAGCCGCGCCGCAAGCGAAGCCCACCAGGACGTCCGTTCATGAATTCGAAAGTTCTCACGGTTCGGGAAGCCACCCTCGGTGTGCTTCGCTCCTTTGGCGTCGATCGCATTTTCGGCAATCCCGGCTCGACCGAGCTTGCCTTCCTCGGCGACTGGCCCGATGACATCGACTACGTGCTCGGTTTGCAGGAAGCCTGCGTCGTCGGCATGGCGGATGGCTATGCGCAGGCCACCGGACGACCGGCGTTCGTTAATTTACACTCGGCGGCCGGACTCGGTCATGCGCTCGGCAATCTCTTCACTGCGTTCCGCAACAAGACGCCGATGGTCGTGACAGCCGGGCAGCAGGCGCGCAGCCTGTTGCGAATGCGACCCTATCTCTTCGCCGAGGACGCCGCACAGTTTCCAAAGCCCTATGTGAAATGGAGCGCGGAACCGGCGCGCGCCGAAGATGTTCCAGCGGCGATTGTTCGGGCCTTCCTCTCCGCCATGCAGCATCCGCGCGGTCCGACATTCGTGTCGGTCCCGTCGGATGATTGGGCGCGGCCCGCAGTCGCTCCGCCGGTCCGCCACATCGCGACGGAGTTTGCGCCGGATCCGGCGGCGATCGTTCGGCTCGGCGCGGCGATCGGAGCGGCCACAAGACCTGCTTTCGTGGTCGGCCCCGAGATCGATCGTAACGGCTGTGTCGATGCGATGGTCGCTGTGGCCGAACAGGCGAGGGCGGCCGTTTGGGCAAGCCCGATGTCGAGCCGTTCGAGCTTTCCGGAATTGCATCCGCTGTTCGCCGGCTTCCTTCCGGCAGCACCAGGAGGGCTCGCCCGCGCCCTGCGCGGCGCCGATCTGATCGTCGTGGTCGGCGCGCCGGTGTTCACCTTCCATGTCGAAGGACAATGCGAATTGCTCGACGACGGCTCGCCGGTCTGGCAGATCACCGACGATCCGATTGAAGCCGCCTCCGCGGCCGTCGGCGACACCATCATCAGCACGCTTCCCAAGGCGCTGGCCGCGCTGCTGCCGTTGCTGCCCGACATCGCAGACCGCGAGGCGCCGGCCCCGCGGGCGCGGCCTGCCGCTCCTGCCGCGCAAAATCCGATTCCGCCGGCCTATGCGCTCGCCCGGCTCTCGGCGTTGATGCCCAGCGATGCGATCGTGGTCGAGGAGGCGCCGTCGCATCGTCCCGCCATTCAACAATTCCTGCCGCGGCCGGGCGCGGACAGCTTCTACACCATGGCGAGCGGCGGACTTGGTTACAGCCTGCCGGCCTCCGTCGGCGTGGCGCTGGCGCGGCCCGGCCGCCGCATCGTTGCCCTGATCGGCGACGGATCGGCGATGTATTGCATCCAGGCGATCTGGACCGCGGCGCAACGCCGCTTGCCGATCACGTTCGTGATCATGAACAATTCAGGCTATGGCGCGATGCGTGCCTTCAGCCAGCTCATGCAGGCGCACCGCCCGCCCGGAATCGACTTGCCCGGGCTCGACTTCGTGGCGCTCGCCAGCGGAATGGGTTGCCCGGGGCAGCGCGTGACCGATGCCGGCGATGTCGACCGCCTCTTGACCGAAGCGTTGGCATCGCGCGGTCCCGCGCTGGTCGAGATCGCCGTCGACGCCGCCGCGACGGACCTGTTCAGCCATCCGCGCTAGCTGGCGGTATAGGGACTGGCTCGCGGCGGCAAAACGGCCGATGGAAATCTGCTCCCGAAGGCGCGGGTCTTGGGTTGGACGCGCGATCCGTCGATCACCTCGAGCTGGCCGCAGCGGTTCAAGGTGTGCAGCTTCCTGCCGGGCCAGGCCGGTCCGGGCCTCAGAGAGTGGCGGACGATCTGCTTGAACGTCGTCGGCGACAGGTCGACGATTTCCGCCAGGGCGAGCGCTGCACCGTATCCGTCGGCACAATCCTGGACCGGTCGCCACAATCGTTCATTGATGGTGACGAAATTCCCCGCCGGCCGCGCGCTCGCGCGGTCGATCAGGACCGGGTTGCTGGCATGCGGCAACCAGGGGCCCATGAGGTGCTCGGCGTAATAGATCGCCAGCGAATCCGAATACCCGCCGGTGCCGTCGCGCCAGGCTCCGAACAGATAATTCAAGCCGTTGTGCCGCGTGATCGTGGCATCGGCCAGCTCGAAGCCCGAAAGCAGCGTCGCTTGCCGCTCCCATTTGTCTGGAAACCGAACGCATTTATAGATGGCGACGTCGCCATTGAGCGAGCTCTCCGGGATCATCCACAATGCACCATCGTCCTCGATCAGGAACGGATAGGAGAGATGCCACGGCTCGTCCAGCACGGGTACGACCTCTCCGACCGGGCCCGAATCGTCGAACTCGATCGCGGAAATGATTCCTTTTCCAATCCGGTGATCGAGATCTTCAAAGAAGACGAATGTTCGTCCCTGCCATGTGATGGGGAAAGGATCGGCGTAGAAGTGGTTTCCGGGATCTGCAAGGACGTTCCAGCGAGGCCCGGACAGATCTCCGGTCTGCCAGACGCCTGCGCCCTTGTTGATGCGCCATCCGACATGCCAATGCGGGGCATAGCAGCAGAGGCGATAGATTTCCTTGGCGATCGATATGGCGAGGCCGCGCGCGACATATGCCGCTGGGCTCCGGCCGATGCCCTCGCCGACGGAACGCGCCAGCTGCGGCAGAATTCTTGGCCGTCCCGACAGGATGGCTACCACCATGGTCAGGGTTCGCGCCATGACCGTTTCGAGCGCGCCGCTCAAGCCGGCTGCGATTTCTCCGGAGGGGTGGCCGCGATCGAGGACGGCACCGTCGACCTCGTCGACGATGTCGATCACCGGCAGATCGCCGGCGAGAATGGCGGCAAGGGCTGCGTTTTCGCCTGCGGCTCCATTGAACAGCGGGCGGAGATACTGCCGGGCGGTGCAGGTCGGATCCCGCGCGGCACCGGTGAAATCGACGATCACGTCGGTCGTGCCGGCGCGCGCCTGCATCCGTTCCGGACTGATCTTCAGCCTGTCGGCGCCGCTATATTTTCCCTTGTGCAACACCAAACGTTCGAGCTCGAACAGCACGTCGAGACCTGTCGGCCGCGGCTCTGCCGTTGCCGTCCATGCGATCTGAACCGGTACATCCCGGCCGTCGATCGACAGCGTCTCGCGGCCCATCCACCGCCGCGCATGCTCAATCTCACAGCGAAACTCGATGATCATGTCGAGCCAATCTGTTTCAATGCGTCCCGATCAAATGATCTGGCCGAGAATTCGAACGTATTCCTCCACCATGGCGTCCACTGAATAGCGCAGCTTCAGGCCTTTGGCGTTTTGTCGCAGTTCGTCGCTCAGTTGTTGGTCCGTCAGGAGCTTGGAGACGGCCGCCGACAGCTTGGTATGATCGGAGGCATCGACGAACAGCGCTGTCGGTTTTCCTTCGAACGACAACACCTCGCGCAAGACCGGGAGATCGGTGACGACCGAGGGGACGCCGGCGTTTGCGGCCTCCACAGCGGCCAGACCGAAGGTCTCGGCCTGGGTCGGAAATACGAACACGTCGAGAGCGGCGAGAAATTCCGCCATCTGGCGCGGGGTGATTTCGCCGAGCAGATGCAGCCTGTCCGATACTTTCAACTCATCCGCCAACTGCCTCAGCCGGGCCTCGTCGGCTCCCTGGCCGGCCAGTGCGAGGTGCCAGGATGGTTGATCCGGCAACAGGCGTATCGCCGCATCGAGCCGCTTGTGCGGGTGCAATCTTGCTGCGCAGCCGAGCAGGATGCGATCCGGCGGCAGATTGAATTTCTGTCGCGCAGCCTGCTTCGGCAGGGTGAGGGCCTTGTCGTCGAAGCCGTGCGGGACATGCACCATGCGCGAGCGATAGGCCTTCGGGTATCGCGAATACTCGCGCTGCATGTCCAGCGAGTTGAGCGTGATGCGGTCGAAGAAGCCGAGGCTGCCCATGACGATGTCGGCCGTACGGACCGGCCAGCTCATCGACAGCGCCGATGAAACCTGATTGGCGATAACAGGCGCGCGGCAGACGAGGCGCGCCACGCCGGCGCCGATGACATTGCCGAAGTGCTGAAAGGTCAGAACGGCGTCGGGTCTGGTGGCCCGGATATGGCGGCCGAGCGTCCACAGCATTTGCAGCAGCGCCAGCGGATTTCCGGGCCGGCTCGAGGCGCAATAGATCGTGTCGGGCGGTTCATCGAAAGAATCCGACTTGCGGAAGAAGAACAGATTGGTGACCCGATAGCCGCGGGCGGTCAGCCCCGCGCCAAGCAGCCGCGAGATCTCCTGCGCACCGGCGTTCTCGGCCTGGGTCTGTACGAGAAGCACGTGCGGCTTTCGTTCGCCGCCGTTGGCCGGCGGGAGTGCTGTCGCAGCCGTCTCGCCCAATGCCTTGTTTGGCTGGTAATGGAGCACGTGTCCCGCCCCGCTGATGAAACGAAATGTTCACCTTCTTAACCCCGTACCTACCATGCGGGCATCGCGCGGACACCGACTAGCAATAAACGGAGTTAATGCGCGGCCGGCCGGAAGGGCACCGTTCGCGAGAGAATTCCGCTGGTTCCCGAACAAAGCAAGCGAGCGCGTTAACCAATTGGTCATGGTCGGGTGAGGCGCGGGTAACCGCCGATTAACCATAGATATTTACGTTGGGGTAGGCCACTGAACAGTGTTCGCCAGTTGAATCCGAGTAAAATCCATGACGTTCGGTCGCCGCGCAGACCCGACAAGCTCCGGATCGACCGGTGTCGCCGCGTCGTGGCAGACTCAAAACGCGCCGAACGGCGAGGCTCGTGAAACCGCCGCACGCTTGGGCGGTGCGCTCACGGCCGCGGGTGCGCTCTCCTTCATGCGGGACAACGCTCGCCGCATCCTGACGCTCGCTCTCGCGATTTTTGCTCTTAGCGTCATCGTTCTCTTGGTGATCCCGGTTCGATTTGCAGCGACCGCGCTGGTCGTGGTCGATCCCCGCGAGCAACGCGTGACCACGGAGCAGGACGTTCTGCCCGGCATCGGGCAGGATAGCGCCGCGCTGCAAAGCCTGGTCGAAGTGGCGAAGTCCGACGGCTTTCTGAAGCCGCTGATCGAGCAGCTCAAGATTCGGGATGACGAGGACATTTCCGGGGGACATACCGACCCCGCACGCCTGCTCGAGAGATTCCGCAACCGCCTCGACATTTCCCGTCGCGGGCTGACCTATGTCATCGCCATCCGCTTCACCTCGAACCGGCCGGAGCGGGCGGCTTATTATGCCAATGCCATCGCCGAGGCGTTCGTCGCCAGCCAGGGCCGCAGCCGCACCGATGCGACCGACGAGGCCGCCGACTGGCTCAGTGGCCGGCTCAAATCATTGAACGAACGGTTGAAGACGTCAGAGGACGCCGTTGCCACGTTCAAGCTCGAGCACAGGATCGTCAACGCGGGCAAGGATTCCACCACCCAGCAATTGCGGGTCACCGAACTGTCGCAGCAGGTTGCCGCTGCGCGCGCCCGGACCGAAGAAGCGAAGGCCCGCTACGAGCAGGCGCAGCGCGACGTGAAGGCCAATGTCGAGAGCCCCGTCAAGCAGGATCTCCTGAGCGCTCTGCGCGCACAGCGGTCGGCACTCAATGACCAGATTGCGCAGAAGCGGGCTGTGTTCGGCGATCGCCATCCCGACCTCGTCATGTCGTACAGCCAGTTGACCGATCTCAACAGGCAGATCGAGGTCGAGCGGACGAAGGGCATCGACACCGCAAAATCGGAATACGAGGCCCAGCGCGAGCAGCAGAAGGCGCTGGAAGGCCAGATGAAGGCGGCGGAATCGCAGCTTCTGGTCGACGGTCAGGCGCTGGTCCGGCTCCAGGAGCTGCAGCGCGACGCCGAGGCCAACAGAAACATCTACGAGCAGTTCCTCTCGCGCTCCAAGACGACGAACGAGCAGCGCCTGTTGCAGAGCTCTCAGACCAAGATTGCGTCGTCGGCCATTCCGCCGCTGCGCTCGACCCTTCCACCGCTGTCCTTGCTGCTCGCCGCTCTTGCGATCGGTTCGCTGCTGACATCGACGGCGGTCGTTGCCGCCACGGGACGCGGATCGGACAGTTCCGCTCCTGACATCCGCGACCCCGAACCGGCTCCGCGCCAGCCCGCGACGTGGTCACGTCCGCCCGTCTGGGCCCGCATTCCCGACCTGAGGCCTGGCGAAATCCCCAGAAACATCTGGCAGGGTCCGGTATCCGCGACGACCGAACTCGATCTCGGTCCCCATCTGCGTCCGCTGCTGGAGCGGCTGGAGAAGGTGCCGGGACCTCGTGGCAAGGTCGTCCTCGTGATGTCGGTCGGGAAGCGGGCCGGCGGCAACACCGTCGCGCGGTCTTTGAACCGATGGGCGCTGAACACGGGGAAGCTGAGCGTCCTGATCAGGGTCGAGCCGGACCTCGGCGGTGTCGGCGCTGGCCTCGCCAAGGGCCAGGCTGACGGCATGACCATCGCGGACTCTCGCAGCGTCGAAGAGCTCTTGAGCGCCAGCAAGAGGCCCGAGCCGCCGCCCGCGGACGATATTCGTTCGGAGTTCGATCTGATCGTCGTCCACGCCACCTCCCTGGCCTTGCAGCCGGAGGCCGCGGCGCTGGCTGCTCACGCCGATCTTGTCATCCTGGTCGCTCGCGAAGACGCGGTCGATTCGGCCGCAATGCGCAGGGCGATTGCTGCGCTCTCCCGGTTTGTCGGTGTGCCGACCGGCATCGTCGTCAATCGTGTGCCGGCCGACCCGTCGGCGCCTCGTCGCAGCGAAGTGCTCGGACTGGCTGGCTGACGCCACGCGGTAATGGATTGCCGAGCCGTGCAATTGCCCTGATTGAGCAGCCGTCTATTCGCCGGAGTCCGCGCCGCGGACTGCGTAGGCGCCGCGCTTCGATGCCGAGAAGCGCAAAAGCCCCAGGATTGACGGATCGACCCCGGTTCGCCGGCGACAGAGGATGTTGAGGGCGATGGTCGCGAGCGCCAGCGACACAGTGGCCGAGATCGCGGCGCCAAGCACGCCGAGCCAGGGAATGAGGACGAGAAATCCGACGAGCCGCAGCGCCACGTTCGCGGCAACGACAGGGACATACTCACGCTCGTAGCCGGTCAGCTGCAATATCGCCGCAGATGGACCGCCCGCCGCCTGGAAGGCCGTTCCGATCGCGAGCACGATCAGGACCCAGTGCTGCGCGGCGAAATGCGGCCCGAACAGGTTGAGAAGATGGGGACCGCCAATCCAGATCAGGAGAAGTCCGCTGACCACGCACAACGCGGTCACTTCCGCCATGAGCCGCAGCGTTCGCTCGAATTCCTGGTGGTTCTTGCTGAAGTACAGCGAGGGCAGCCGCCGCGCGCCAAAACTGTACAGTGCAGCCGACAGCATGGCGAAGATGTTGGCCAGGCGCGAAGCGGCAAAATAAATTCCGGCGGTTGCCGGATCCAGCATCCAGTAGACCAGAATGACGTCGAAATACTGGTTCGCGGCTTCGAGGATGGATGCGACCCAGAAATGAAGCGCGCTCGATCTCCAGCGCGACGTCTCGGAACGTACCGCCGTGCCGCGGAAATCCGGCAGAGCTCGCGCAATCGCGATGGTCTGTGCGACCAGCCCGACCGACATGGCAATCGTCATCACGGCGATCAATTCGGCGGGATCGAGCTGCCGGTGGCCGGACATGATTGCGAGCAGAAACAGCACGACGCTGACGCGCCAGAAGAATTCCCTGTTTCCTTCTCCCATGAGAATGCTGACCAGCGAGCGTGCGATCTGGCTGCCAAGCATCAGCCCTGCATTCACGGCGGTGTAGGCCGACACCGCGAGAACCAGCAGCCATGAGTTGCCTCTGATGTCAGCGCCGATCGCGATTGCGCCGATCGCAATCAGCATCGCGATGGAGGAAATCTTGAGGCTCGATAGCAGCACGCCTTTCGTGAGATCGGGCTGATTTCCCACCCGATACTCGTTCAGAAATCGCACCAGCAGCGATTCCTGGCCGACCAGCCCCACGACCGCTGCCATCTGGGCCACCGAAAGCCAGGTCGCAAAGATGCCGAACCCATCGGGCGACATCGTTCGTGCCGCGAGTGAGAACAACGCAAACGCAAGCGCGCCGCTACCAACCTTGAGGAGGATGGTTCCGGCAACACCGCGCGTCACGTCGCGCCGCATGAACTGGACGATGGATTTGATCATGGAGATTTAAGGGGCAACTCCCCCTGAAGAGACATTTTTCGATACCGGCGACAGCCTAGCATGCCGAAAAACCGCGAGTGTTAATGGGCGGCCTCCAGGATCTTGCCGACCGCGACGACGTCGCAGCCATGCCTGTTGCTTCACTATGGAACATCGCTGACCCCATTTGTCCCAGATAGAGCAAAGTGCAGCCCGATCGCGTGGCGGCATAGCGCCGCATCGACGGCCAATGAAGGCGAGATGAGCCGCTTGAATGCGGACTGTCTCGCCGGGAATGGCCGCCGAGTCACCCGAGACCGGAGTTTGCCGGGGCATCCTTAGCAAGGTGCGTGCCGGATATCGTCAAGCCGGGCAGGTCTCCGCTGCATTAACCGAGATATCGAGAAATGATCGCGTTTGGTCCTGCGATGCGACATCAGGCGAGAGAATTGCACGTGCAACCATCGTTGACCGTGGGAGCCTGGACCATGACGGCGGATAGAAGCGTGACCGAGCCGATTGCCGCAGCCGGCACTTCGACGATCGTTGCGGATATCGCCATCGTCGGCGGTGGTCTTGCGGGCTCGCTCGCGGCGGCCGTGCTCGCGCGGGCAGGGCACCGCGTCGCCTTGATCGACAAGCGCGCGATCTATCCCGACGAGTTTCGGGTCGAGAAAATAGGCGGCCATCAGTTGGAGATGTTCCGCAAGCTTGGCTTCCTCAACGCGCTCGACAACGTGGCCTGCCGATATGATCAGGTGCTCAATATCAGGGAAGGCAAGGTGGTCGATGTCAGCCTCGGCCGGGCTTACGGGCTTCCCTATGCCGATCTCGTCGCCATGGCGCGCGGTCAGCTGCCTGATCCGTCCAGCCTGATCGTCGACGAGGTCACGGCAGTCAACTGCAGCGACGATGTCCAGCATATCGAGCTCGCTTCCGGACGGCGCGTAACTGCACGCCTCGTTGTTTTGGCCACGGGCATGGCGGGCGTTCTCGGCTACAAGCTCGGCATCAAGCGGCGCGTGGTGGCCGAGCGCCATTCGGTTTCGTTCGGCTTCACGATCGCCCGCCGGGACGGCGCGCCGTTCGATTTCGAGGCGCTGACCTGCTACGGCCAGCGTACGGCGGACGGCATTGATTATCTCAGCCTGTTTCCCGTGCGTGCCGGCATGCGCGCAAATCTCTTCATGTTCCGCGACTCGACCGATCCGATCATGCGCGAGCTGCGCCGCGAACCGGAAGCGACGGTTCTGCGCCTGCTGCCGGGATTGCGGCCCTATCTCGGCGATTTCCGCGTGACCGACCGGGTGCAGAATTGGGTGATGGACCTGTCCGTCGTGGAAGGACATCTCCAGCCCGGCGTCGTGCTCATCGGCGATGCGTTCCAGACCAATTGCCCCGCCGCCGGCACGGGCGTCGCCCGCCTGCTGGTCGACGTCGAGCGCCTTTGCACCGAATATGCGCCGCGTTGGCTCATGACCGAGGGCATGAGCAAGGAGAAGATTTCGGAATTCTATTCCGATCCCGACAAGGTCGCGGCGGACCAGCAGTCGCTGAAGATGGCGCGCTTCCGGCAGGCCCTGACGTCCCGCAACGATATCGGCTGGGACGTGCGGCGGCGGCTGCACTTCCTGCGCCGCAGTATCACCCACCGGGTCGATCAAATGCGGCCGGGCTGGCTCGCGCATGTTCGAAGCGCGCTACGCGCCTGAGAGCCGCATTCCGTCGGCATCTCGCGCCGGTCAGCGCGTGGGCGTCGAGGTGCGGGTCGGCAGGAGCCTGAACTCCGACATTCGCTTGGCGGCCAATTTGAGCCAGGGCGCCTGTTTCAGTGCGAACAAGGAAATGGCGCCCGTGCTGCTGCCGGCCTGTGTGACCGCCCACATTGGCGACGGCTGCGCGCCGAACAGCTTCTTGTAGGGCTCGTCGCCGATGGTGAAATCGAGCATCTGATCTCCGCGCTCGATGCAATCTCTCGCGACCTGCTCGAACATCAGCGCGCCGAGGGACTGGCTCTTGTATCCGGCAATGTCGAAGGCGCTCATGATGACGAGGAAGCTGCCTTGATGGCAGAGTCCGAGCACGGCGGCGATGACGTCGCCGTCCATCTTCATGGCATAGAGCCGGACAAAGGAGCCGAGACCGCGGAGCGCCACGTCGGAATAGAAGCCGTAATATTCGGGACGCTGGAGCAGATCTCCGTCGCCTTGTGCCTGAAAGCGCGGACCGCGAAATTTCCTCATCACGTCCAGCGCGTCGAGGACGGAGGCGCTGTCGCTGCAGCATGAGAAACTCAAGCCGCCCTTCTTCTGGAGCTGCCGGTATTTCTTTGCGAGCTCCTTCTGATAGGAGCGGTCCATCGCACGGGCGCGCCATTGCTCGAACGGCGCGACCAGAACGGTCGCGTAGGCATTGGTGTCCATCGCTACGCGGCGGGGCGTAGCCAGGAGGTTCTCGATCGGAAGCCGCCCGTCGGGCAGCTTGGTCATTCGGAGCAGATCGAACGGGCGGACGAGGCACTGAATCTCTGCGCACGCACTCTCGTCCTTGAGCAGCTCGGAAAATAACTGTGGGCTGCACACCGGCGCCAGATAGTCGGAGACGCGGAGGTCGGCGAATTCGATGGTCCGTATCGGACCGCGCCGGACCCGTAGCAAGGGCAGCACCATCGCAAGGGTGCCTGTCGTGCGATGGCGGACCACGACAACCAGAGGAGTTGCCCCTGCATGCGACGCGAGCCCGGTGTAGAGGCTATCAAGCCAGAGCGGATGCTGGAACGCGGTGGCGGCCGAGTCGTCAAACAGCACAGCGTAGTCCGGTGACAGGAAGTCGAACCCCTGCTCGATGGCGATGTCGAACGTGTTGCTGGGTCTGTTCATGCGCAACCTGGGAAACCAGATAAGCCGGGAAGGTCGATCGAGCCGGATCTTTCGCTTTATAGCAGGGTCGTTACGGGCGAGACACCGGCGGCGTGTGATTTGCATTAATGCATCGAACCGGGCTCGCATCGTTACCAAACCGTTAAATTTTCGCGCCCCGAGCGGGTTCGCGGCGTGGAGTTCGGCCGGCGCTAGCGAATTATTAACCGCGCTTAAGGAAGGTCGTGTCATGGCCAGCCTGCAGACCGAGGTGGATTCCGGGGCACCCGGGAGCGCGATCTGGACGACGCGCAGCGTTGGCGTTGAGAGGATTGCCAGGACCGCGATCAGCTGCTCCATCACGGTCAACGTGGTCGCGTCGATGGGCATCTTCAACGCCGCGCTACTGCCGGCGGAGCTGAGCTTTCTGCAACAGGCCGTCGCGCTTTTGATGTGGGGCGTCCTGATCTACGCAAGTGCATTCGTGCGGCCGCGTCTGCGGTTACAGGTCAATCCCGATTTGGTGGCGCTGGTCGCATTCTACGGCTTCGCCGTCGTCTCGGTGTTCTGGTCCAGCCTGAGCGTCGCAGCGATCATGAAGAGCGCGGCGCTTGCGATGACGACGTTCGGCGCATTTTGCCTCGTCACGCGCGTCGACCTGGACGAAGTCGTGAGGGCGACGGCCAATGGGCTCTTCATATTGGTCGCCGCATCGGCTTTCTGTGCGGTTGCCGTACCCGACATCGGGATAGACCACAGCTGGATGCACAACGGTCAGTGGCAGGGCGTCTACGAATCGAAGCAGACTCTGGGCTTCGTCGGCGCGTATCTGATGTTCCTTGCCTGCTATCGAAAGATGACGGGGCAGGGGTGGCTGGCCTTCCTCGTTGTAGTCCTGCTGGCGTCAACATGCGTCCTCGCGTCGGAATCGCGCGGCGCCGGTGCTGTCGCTCTCGCTGCCTGCGCAATGCTCGTGACCTCGATGTGGTCGGTCGGCTGCATGAGGCTCTATGCGCTCCTGCCGTTCGTCATGTGCATTCTGGCCGGCCTTCTGATCCTGTATTTCTATGCGACGGGATACGACGCCATCCATATCGGCGACGCCAGTATCGATTTTACCGAACGGACCTTCATCTGGCACTACGCGATAAGCCATTTCGACGACGCGCCGCTGCTTGGTTTCGGCATCAACGGCTTCTGGACGATCCCGTCGATCTACGATTATTTCGAACAGAACCACGGCTGGGTCCTCGACAATTATCACAGCGGCTACATCACGATCTTGATGGAAACGGGATTTCTGGGGTACACGCTCTTTGCCGCGAGCGTCCTGCTGTTCTCGCACAAGATCCTCCATCTGATTTCCGCTCGCACGATCGACCGATCGCACTGTGCCCTCATCATCGGCTTTGTCGTCCTCAGCTTTCAGACCAATTTTACGGAGACGACATTCCTTCGCTCGACGATGTTCACATCGGTGCTCCTGGTGGGGCTTTTCTTCGCGACGTGCAGACCGGTGCGACCAACGGAATTCCAGTCTCGACAAATGGAAGCAGGATGACCGCCATGCGCGCCCGTTGGCCGAGAGGCTTCAATCTCGCAGCAACGGCATTTTTCCTTGCATCGCTGTTATCCCACGCCCATGGAGCCGAGCAGGCCGCCTCCCGCGACACGCCAAAACTGGGTCGCGGCATCAACATTCTCGGCTACGATGGAATCTGGGAAGGCGGCCAGAACGCGCCGTTTCGCCTGGACAATTTGACCGCGATCAAGAAGGCCGGATTCTCGCACGTCAGGATCAATTTCTTCGGCTTCAAGTTCATGGGCCCGGGGAACGTCCTGGACGAGATCGTCCTGAGGCGGCTTGACGCCGTCATCGAGGATGTTCTCGCGAGGAAACTCGTTCCCATCGTCGATGAGCACGATACCCACCTTTGTCAGCGCGACGTTTCCGAATGCGCCGAGAAGCTCAAGGCGTTCTGGCGGCAGATCGCCGAGCGCTATGCCGGCAAATATCCGGCGCTCGTCTTCGAGGTGTTGAACGAGCCCGGTGGAGAGATGACGTCCGCCAGCTGGAATTCGCTCCTCAATGAATGTCTCGGCATCATCCGCCGCACCAATCCCGAACGGCCGGTCATTGCCGCCGTTCTCAACACCGATGAGATCCCTGTCGACGAGCTGGTTCTGCCGGCCGACGACAGGCATCTCATCGTCACGTTTCATTATTACGCGCCGATACGGTTCACCCATCAGGGCGCGCCGTGGTCTCCAACGTTTTCGCGGATCGGGCCCCTGGATTGGGGCAGCCCGGACGACGAAGCGAAGGCGGCCGCCGATTTCAAGAAGATGAGCGTATGGGCGGAGAAAGAGAGACGCCCGGTCTATCTCGGCGAGTTCGGAGTGTACGAGCGGGCGCCATCCGAGGCTCGCCAGCGATATTTGTCGTTTGTGGCGAGAAGCGCCGACAGGCTGGGCTGGGCATGGGCCTACTGGCAGTTCGATCACGACTTCGCGGCCTTCGACAGCGCGCGTCAGGCCTGGAAGCCGGACATCCTCCGCGCCCTGATTCCGCCGTCGCGGTGAAGTCGGCGCCCCCGACTCCGTCGCGCTGGGACCCGTCGGGCAAAACACCCACCATCCCGTCAACCCCTCTCCGCAAAAATATTCCACTTTACCGAAATTCGGAAACGGCGTATGTGTCGCCCATCCCGGCTCGACCTTGAGGGGCGATCATATGTCGTCATTTTCGCGAGCCGGGCTTGCGGTGGACGCGGCAGCGTCGGGCGCGAGAGGCTAAGGGCAGGGCGGATTGCTCTCCGTGAGCCCGAGGCTTCGTGCGGACGGACGGCGCTGTCAGGTTCGTCTCGTCAGCATTCTTCCGGCAACGTCGACAACGCCGGGAGATAATGCGGTGAGCAAGCGAGCCGTGCGTACGGCAAAACCGTGTGGTCCTGGCCGTCGTTGCTACGGTCAAGCTCTTGCGGAGGCGGCATTCGTGTCAACCGGCGCGATGTCGGCGACTTCTGTGAGGGCGAGGGAGGCCAAAAGGAACTCGGCTCCCGGGAGAGCACGGCATAAGCCGTAAAGCCACTGCGCAGGGAAGGCCGAGTGATTTGGCTACACCTGTATGCTGCTGTGCGGTTTTTCTGCGTGTGCTTTTGCGCAGCGGACCGCGGGTGCCAGCCGGCACCCGGCCTTCCCTGCACCCTCTTGGATTTGAGGGTGGAGCGACGAAATAAAACTCGGGCGAATTGCGCCGCGAGAACGCGGCGGTGCGTCCGCTCACCTCAAAATTCTGCTTGGCCACCGATGTCTTGTCCCTAACGCTAGGGACAGACACGTAGCATTGATCCACTTAGGGTGGTCCACCGGTTGCTTGGGACCGCAGGAGGACGCGCGTATGTCGGACGACATCCTTCTGAGGAGCGACGGTGCCTCGTAGGGGAGCACTGCTCGCTCTGGCGCCCAATACAGCCGGCGGACGCATCAAAGCGGGCAAGGGGGAACAGAACATGAAGATCGGTTTCGCGCGAGCTTGGATGCTTGTGGCATGCGTCCTTTATGGAAATACGGCGAACGCGGAAATCAAAATTGGAATTGTGATTTCGGCAACCGGCCCGGGATCCGCGCTGGGGCAGCCGCAGCTCAGGACGGTTGCAGCTCTTCCGAAAGAGATCGGTGGAGAGAAGGTGACCTATATTGCCCTGGACGACGAGTCGGATTCGACCAAAGGGATCCAGAATGCACGGCGGCTCGTGATCCAGGACAAGGTTGACGTGCTGGTCGGCTCCTCTCTGACCCCGGTGACCATGCCGATGCTGGATGTCGCGCTCGAATCGAAGACGCCACTGCTGTCGCTCGCTGCCGCTACCGCGATAGTTCAACCGATGGATGAGAAGCGCGCCTGGGCCTTCAAGGTCGTTCCCAATGATGACCTCATGGCGGCCGCCATCCTCAAGCATATTGCGAAATCAGGCGTGAAGACGCTCGGCTATATCGGCGTTTCGGATGGGTACGGCGAAGGCTACTACAAGGAGGTAAGCCGCCTCGCGCCCGCTCTGGGGCTGACCGTAACCACACATGAGGTTTATGCGCGAGCCGACACGAGCGTCACCGGTCAGGCGCTGAAGGTGATGTCGACCAATCCCGATGCCGTCTTCATTGCCTCCGCAGGAACTCCGGCTGTCTTGCCGCAGCAGGCGCTTCGCGAGCGCGGATACGCTGGGAAGATATTTCAAACACACGGCGTGGCCAGTGAGGAGTTCATCAAGCTAGGGGGCGCGAACGTCGAAGGTGCCGTATTCGCAGGCGAGGCTTTTACCATTGCTGGCGATCTTCCCACAGGAGATCCGTTCCGTCGCTCGACGGAGGAGTTCGTGACCGCGTATGAGGCGGCGAACGGGCAGAAGCCCAACATGTTCGCGGCTCACCTCTGGGATGTCGTCGCGCTGATCGGAAAAGCTGCACCGGATGCGCTGAAAACGGCGAAGCCTGGCACGGCCGAATTTCGCGCGGCTCTGCGGGACGCACTCGAGCGCGGGCAGGACGTCTATCTCAACAATGGGCTGTCGAACATGAGCAAGGCCGACCACAACGGCTACGATGAACGTTCGGCCTTTCTGATCAAGGTCGAAGGCGGGAGGTTCCGCCTGGCAAGGTAGCGGCGCGCCAGTCGGCGTCCCTACCGATGCGTCATCGCGCAGAAGCTGGGACCGTCCGACAACGGACCGCGGAAGCACTGCACGAAGGCGCTCGTGCCGCCGCTTGCCTCAGACCCAGCCGCCATCGACGATGTAGTGCTGGGCCGTGCAGGCGGAGGCCTCGTCGGAAGCGAGGAAGACGGTGAACTTCGCGACCTCGTCAGGTCCAAGCTTGCGCTTCAGGCATTGCCGTTGCATCAGCTCGACCTCTCCCTGTGGCGTCATCCATTTCTCGAGCTGGCGCTCAGTCATGATCCATCCCGGCGCTATCGCGTTCACGCGGATATTGTAGGAGCCGTAATCGCGGGCCAGAGAGCGTGTGAGACCGATCACGCCTGATTTGCTGGCGGTGTAGGCGGCCATGCCGCCTTGTCCGGCGATCCACGACACCGAGCCGAAATTGATGATGGCGCCGGCGTTCGCCGCCTTCATGTCCGGCAACACGGCCTGCGCAGCAAAGAACTGGTGCTTCAGGTTCACCGCGATGCGGTTGTCCCAATATTCCGGCGTCATCTCCTCGGTCTTGTGCCGTTCGTCATGCGCGGCATTGTTGACGAGGATGTCAATCGCGCCGTGCATGTTGCGCGCCTCCGCGATGCCGGCGCGCAACGCGGCGATATCGGTCAAGTCGACACGCATGAAATGTGCGCGGAGACCTTGATCCGACAGCTCGCGTGCCAGGTGTTGGCCCTTTTCGGCCTTGATGTCGAAGAACACGACGTTGGATTTCTGCTGTGCAAGGCGCTGCACGATCGCAGCGCCAATTCCGGATGCGCCCCCGGTGACGAGAACGACCTTGCCGGCAAGATCGGAATAAACGGCAGCCATGGGTACCCTCGATTTGCATTACGGGCAGTGCGGCGCGCCGCCCGACTCACCGAATAACCTTTAGCGATTCCTCTCGTGAGGTGCATAGATCAGAATTTTAGTTGCGTACCTCAAAAATCGAAGGCAGGATTGCAGCCAAAGAATAAGAGCCGTTGGGAGGAATGTGATGAGACTGCTCGGGAAACTGGGACTCGCCGTTGTCGCATGCCTGCTTGGAGCGGACCTCGCCGCAGCCGAAACGACGGTAAAGTGGCTGCACATCGAGGCCAATCCGGCCCAGGTCAAAATCTGGGAGGAGGTCGCACGCGCCTATGAGGGGGCGCATCCGGGCGTCAAGGTCGAGATGCAGTTCCTCGAGAACGAGGCCTACAAGGCCAAGCTGCCGACCATCCTGCAGTCCAAGGACCGGCCGAACATCATCTACAGCTGGGCCGGCGGTGTCCTGAAGACGCAGATCGAGGCCGGCGTGCTCGACGACATCACTGATTCTGTGAAGGGCTACAGCGACAGTCTCACACCGGCGGCGCTCGCCGCCTTCACCAGCAACGGCCGTGTTTTTGGTCTGCCCACAGCGCTCTCGCAGGTCGGCTTCCTCTGCAACAAGGAGCTGATGGCCAAGGCGAAGGTCGACCCTGCCGGGATCAAGAGCTGGGACGATCTGCTTGCTGCCGTGAAGACGTTGAAATCTGCCGGCGTGACCCCGATCGTGGTCGGCGGCGCCGACAAATGGCCGCTGCACTTCTACTGGACGCATCTTGCGGTGCGCATCGGCGGCAAGGCGGCGTTCGATGCGGCGCTGCGCGGCGAGGACGGCGGCTTCGCCGGGCAGACCTTCCAGAAATCCGGCGAGCTGTTCAAGCAACTCGTCGATCTCCAGCCGTTCCAGAATGGCTTCCTCGGTTTCAAGAATCCGCAGGCCATCGGCTATTTCGGCGACGGCAAGGCGGCGATGACGCTCGCGATCAGCACAGTCTATCATCTGCAGCGCGCTCTCGCCGCTGACAAGGTCGGATTGAACGAAGACAAGATGTGCTGGTTCGACTTCCCGGTCGTGACCGGCGGCAAGGGCGCGCCGACCGATACGCTCGGCGGCATCACCGGTTGGTTGATTACAAAGGGCTCGCCGAAGGAGGCTGTCGATTTCCTGAAATACTTCGTCTCCAAGGAGGTGCAGACGCGGCTTGCCGCGGGCAACTTCATTATCCCGGTGGTGCAGGGCGCAGACGTCGGCCTCAACAACTCCTTCATGAAGCTGATCGCGGCCAATCTGGCGAAGTCGAACTACCACCAGAACTTCTATGACCAGAGCCTCGGCCCGTCGGTCGGCCGCGTCGTCAACGACGTCACCGCCGAGATCGCCGGCGGCAGCATGAGCCCGCAAGACGCCGCCAAGGCGATCCAGGCGGCCTGGAAGCAGGGTAACTGACGGTGGCGCGGCGGACCGCGAGCGTGTCGGCGATGGGCGTTGCCGGCGGGATGGTCCAGCAGGTCACGGTCCGTGGACCGAGTTGGGACGGCAGGCTCACGGTGCTCATCCTGTTCCTGCCGCCGGCGCTGCTATTGTTCACGTTGTTCGTTGTGCTGCCGATCGGCGAAGCAGCTTGGTACTCGGCCTTCAACTGGAACGGGTTCGGCAGGCCGAGCAACTGGATTGGCTTCGACAACTACCGCTTCGTTTTGGAGACGCGCGCCTTCTGGCTCGCGCTACGCAACAATGGGCTGATCATTGCTGTCTCGCTCGCCATCCAGCTGCCGCTTGCGCTCACGCTGGCCTTGATGCTCGCCGACCGCTTTCGTGGCGCGGTGGCGCTGCGCACGCTGTTCTTCATGCCCTATATCCTGGCCGAGATCGCGACCGGGCTGATCTTCAGCTTCGTCTATGACGGCGACTACGGCCTTGTCGCCTCGATCTGGCGCACCTTCGGCGCCGAGCCTCCGCATCTGCTGGCCTCGACCGACACGGCGATGCTGGCGGTGCTGATCGTGATCGTCTGGAAGTACTTTGGCTTCCACATGATGCTTTTCATCGCGGCGCTTCAGAGCCTCGACAAGAGCCTGATCGAGGCAGCCCGCATCGACGGCGCGACCCGGTCGCAAGCCCTGCGCCATGTCGTCATCCCCTTGCTCTATCCCACCATCCGGCTCTCCGTGTTTTTCGCCATTGTCGGCTCGCTGCAGCTGTTCGACCTCGTCATGCCGCTGACGCGCGGGGGGCCCGCGGACTCCTCGAACACGATGGTGAGCTTTCTCTACAACAATGGCATCTCGCGCATGCGGGTCGGCTATGGCAGCGCCATCGGTGTCATTCTGTTCGCGATCTGCGTGACCTTTGCGTTCACGTACAAGCGATGGTTCATGCGCGATGAGTAGCACCGAGACCAACCGCTCGCCGTTCGATGCCGCCGTGCTGTTCAAGGCGGTGTTCCTCGCCGTCGTTGCCGTGTTCGTGCTGGTGCCGCTGCTCGCGACCTTGCTCGGCGGCTTCAAATCGCTCGGCGAGCTGCGCGTCAATCCGTTCGGCCTGCCACGTCACTGGGAGTGGCAGAACTATGCCGACATCCTGTTCTCCGGGCGCTACTGGCAGCTCTTGCGCAACTCGCTGATCATCTCGACCCTCACGGTGGCCCTGACCCTGATCGTCGCCTCGATGGCGGCGTTCACCTTCGCTCATATCAAGTTCTACGGCAGCTCGATGCTGCTGAGCTACCTGACGCTCGGCCTGCTGTTTCCGGCCGCGACCGCGGTGCTGCCGCTCTTCATCAAGGTGCGCGATCTCGGCTTGCTCGATACCTATTTTGGCGTTGCACTGCCGCAGGTGGCTTTCAGTCTTGCGATGAGCGTGCTGCTGCTGCGGCGTTTTTTCAAGGACATCCCTTACGAACTGCTGGAGGCCGCGCTAGTCGACGGCTGCAGCTATGTCAAATTCTTCCGCTATGTGACGTTGCCCTTATCGCGGCCGATCCTGGCGACCGTCGGGACCATCACCTTCGTCAACAGCTGGAATGCCTATCTGTTGCCGCTGGTGATGCTCAATACCGACGCGCTCTATCCCTGGCCGCTCGGTATCATGGTTTATCAGGGCGAGTATTCGTCCGAGTGGCATCTAATCCTGGCCTTCATCACGCTTACCATCCTGCCGACGATCATTCTCTTCCTCCTGGCGCAGAAACACATCGTCGCAGGTCTCACCGCAGGCGCGGTCAAGGGATGAGCGATATCTCACGGAGATCACAATGAGAAAAGTCGGCGTCGGAATCATCGGCTGCGGCAATATCAGCACTGCCTATCTGAAGGCAGCCCAGCGCTTCCCGGTGATGGAAATCAAGGCGCTCGCCGATATGCGCAGCGATGTGGCGGAGCGGCAGGGCGCCGTCTTCGGGCTGCCGGCGATGCGGGTCGATCAATTGCTCAAGCGAGACGACGTCGAGATCGTCATCAACCTCACCGTGCCACTCGCCCACACCGACGTCAGCCTCGCGGTGCTGAACGCCGGCAAGCACGTTCATTCCGAGAAGCCGCTCGGCATCGACGTCACGGAAGCCCGCAAGGTGATCGATCTCGCCGCGCAGAAGAACCTTCGCGTCGGCTGCGCGCCCGATACGTTTCTCGGCGGTGGGCACCAGACCGCGCGCAAGCTGATCGACGATGGCGCGATAGGCACGCCTGTGGGAGGCAGCGCGTTCTTCGGCTGCCCCGGCCACGAGCGCTGGCATCCGGCGCCGGGTTTCTACTATTTGCGCGGCGGCGGGCCGATGCTTGACATGGGCCCGTACTACATCACCGATCTCGTGCAGCTGCTCGGCCCGGTCGCGAGCGTGATGGGCTCGACCGCGCGCCCGAAATCCGAGCGGCTGGTCACCAGCCAGCCGATGAACGGCACGCTGATCCCGGTCGAAGTTTCGACCCATGTCGCCGGCACGCTCGAATTCGAGAGCGGGGCGCTCGTCTCGATCGCGATGAGCTTTGATGTGCCGAAGCACCGGCACGCGCCGATCGAGATCTATGGCGACAAAGGCAGCATGCTGGTGCCGGATCCGAACCGCTTCGGCGGCGAGGTGCAGGTTGCGAAGACCGGCAGTGAATGGGAGCCGGTGCCGCTGACTCACGGTCATGTCGACGGTGAGTTCCGTTCCATCGGCGCCGCCGACATGGCCTCTGCGATCCTGAACGATCGGCCGCACCGCGCTAGCGGCGCGCTCGCTTTCCATGTGCTGGAGGTGATGGAGGCGTTCCAGACCTCCGCCGACGAAGGACGCCGCGTCAAGATCGAGAGCTGCGTCGAGCGGCCGGCGATGCTGCCGGCCGGGCGCGAAACCGGACAGATCGACTGAGGACAGAAACATGCGCAAGGCAATGATTGTATGGGGCGGCTGGCCGGGACATGATCCCGATCTCTGTGCCTCGATGATCCGCGGCTGGCTGAAGGCGGAAGGCTTCGAGGTGCGGACCGAAACCACGACGGCGGCGTTCGCCGATCCCGCAATTCATGATCTGTCGCTGATCATCCCCATCTACACCATGTCGAAGATCGAGAAGGCGGAGGCGCTCAATCTCTGCGCGGCAGTGCGTAGCGGCGTCGGGCTCGCCGGCCATCACGGCGGCATGGGCGACGCGTTCCGCGATTCCGTCGACTACCAGTTCCTGTGCGGCGGGCAGTGGGTTGCGCATCCCGGCAACATCATCGACTACAGGGTCGACTTGACGAAGCCGGATGACCCCATCATGAAGGGCCTGAAAAGTTTCGAGCATCGTTCCGAGCAATACTACATGCATGTCGACCCCGCCAACGAGGTGTTGGCGACGACGACTTTCACCGGCGAGCACGCGCCCTGGATCGACGGGGTGGTGATGCCTGTGGTCTGGAAGAAGCGATACGGCGCGGGCAGGGTGTTCTATTGCTCGCTCGGCCACCGCGCCTACGAGCTCGACGTACCGGAGATCCGAACGTTGATGACGCGCGGCATGCTGTGGGCAGCGCGCGAATGACGGCTGTTGCGACCCGGCCGGTGATTCGCGCCACGCTTGAAGACGTCGCGCGCGCGGCGGGTGTTTCGCTCGCCACCGCCGACCGCGTCGTCAACCGGCGCGAGGGCGTTCGTGCCAAGACCGTCGCGCGCGTCGAGGCCGCGGTGGCAAAACTCGGCTATCGTGCCGATGTCGCGGCCGCTCGGCTTGCCCGCGGGCAGACGTTCCGCTTTGCCTTCGTGCTGCCGACCGGTAGCAACAGCTTCATGACCAACCTGACCGAGCAGGTCCAGCGCACCGCGGACTGGCTCGCCGGCCAGCGTGGCTTCATTGATATCCTCCATGTCGACGTGTTCGATCCGGATGTACTCGCCGCCGCGCTGGAAAACCTGTCGCCCGCCTATCAGGGCGTCGCCGTCATCGCGCTAGATCATCCCAGGGTTCGCGCCGCGATCGACGAGCTCGCCACACGCGGGGTCGCAGTGGTGACCCTTGTGTCGGACGCGCCGAGCTCGCGCCGCCTGCACTATGTCGGCATCGACAATCCGGCCGCAGGCCGCACGGCTGCTACGCTGATGGGACGGTTTCTCACTGGCCGCGAGGGGACGGTCGTCGTGATCGCGGGATCATTGTCGCTGCGCGATCACACCGAGCGGCAATACGGCTTCCACCAGATCCTGTCCAGCGAGTATCCGAACCTGCTCGGGCTATCGGTGATCGAGGGCCGCGACGACAGCGAGCGCACGCGGGAGCTCACGGCTGCGCTGCTGGCACGTCACGCCGATCTCCGCGGCATATACTGCTGCGGTGCCGGAAACCGCGGCATTGCGGACGCGCTCGAGGCCTCGGGACGCGCGCGCGAGGTGGTCTGGATTGCCCATGAGCTGACCCAGCACACGCGGCGTTTCCTGGTCCGCGGCACGCTCGATGCCGTAATCAACCAGGACCCCGGCCACGAGGCACGGTCTGCGGCGCGAGTTCTGCTCGCGCATTGTTCGGGTGAACCCATCAGCCCCGACCAGGAGCGTATCCGTATCGACATTTTTCTGCGGGATAATCTACCGTAACGTCGAGTCGCCTGCGGAGTGCATCAGAAGCTCGCGCCCATTGCGGCCAGGCGTTGATGAGCTCTTTCGCGGGCAGCCTCGATGGGCTGTTGCGGTCCGATGGTTGGCCCGATCGGAATGAAGCGGACATTGTTGATACCGACAAAGCGCAAAATCTCGCGCAGGTAAGGCGTTGCCATGTCGATGCGCCCGCGGTTCATTCCGGTGGCGAAATCGCTGCCACTGGCGATGACGACGATGGTCGGCCGGTCCTTCAATAACGGGATGTATCCCAGGGACGGGTCAAACCGGAAGGTGAGCCCGGGCTGGACGATGACGTCGAACCATTGCTTGAGCTTATAGGGAATGCTGAAGTTCCACATCGGCGTCGAGATCAGCACCCGATCGGCGAGCGCCAAGCGGAGCGCCATACGCTCGGCCTCCGCAAAGCTGTCCCGTTGCGCGTCGTTGAAGGCTTGCGCCTTCATCCGTGCATATTTGGCCTCGACGATGGGGCCTGAAAATTCCGGCAGGCGCTCGCGCCAGAGATCCATAACGTCCACGTCCCAGTCGGGCCGGGCTCGGCTAAAACCGTCAAGGAAAACGCGCGCGCCGGCGCTCGACTCGGAGTCGCCGCGGGGCGAGCAGGACAGGTGCAGGAGCTTTGCCACCGTTCATCCCAGCGCTTTGATCACCGCATCGGCCTTGGTCACGACGGCGACGTTCTGCATGGCGAAGTTGATCGATGCAGTGTGCCAGTCGGCATTCATGGTCGAGCAGCAATCCTCGGGGACGATCATGAAGTAGCCCTTGTCGGCCCCGGTCCGCGCCGTGTGCTCGACCGACATGTTGGTCCAGGCGCCGGTGTTGATGATCATGTCGCGGCCGGTGGCTTTAAGGATGGTTTCGAGCCGCGTGCCCTCCCAGGCGCTCATTCGCACCTTCTCGACCACGAAATCGCCGGGTCGCGGCTCGAGGCCTGACACCGGTGCGGCCCCCCAGCTTCCGCGCACCATCGCCTTGCTGTCGACGAGACCCTCGAATAGCGGCGCATTCAGCGTCACGCCGGGCGCGCCCGGTTCGACCACGAACCAGACATGGATGATGGCGACGCCGCGCGCCCGCGCGGTCTCCGCGAGGCGGCGGACATTCTCGACGACGTGCTGCTGGCGGGCATGCCCCGGCGCGCCGGAATCGGCAAACGCGCCACCGTCCATGATGACGTCGTTCTGGAGATCCTGGATGATCATGGCACAGCGTCGCGGGTCGAGCTGCATCTCGCCGTCGGCGAGGACGGGTGCGGCGGATGCAGAGCCGCCGGCTGCAGTGCCGCTGCCTCGCTTGCCGCTCATATAGGGCTCGTGGCGCGGGCCGACCTTGGTGGGAATGGCGTAGACCGAGTGCGTCGATGTCAGGTAGAGCGTGCGGAAATCCGGGCCGCCCCAGGCGAGGTTGGCGACCAGTTCAGGCACGCGGAGCTTGCCGAGCAGCTCGCCGCCCGGCGAATAGACCCACACCCCGCCGGGCGCGGTGACCCAGACATTGCCGTGCTGGTCGCACTTCATGCCGTCGGGCAAGCCGGGCTCGAGCTCGGAGCGGATGCCGCTCGCGAACACCCGCGCGGTCGACAGGGAACCGTCGGGATTGACATCGAACACGCGGATCAGTGCCTGCACGGTGTCGTTGACATAGAGCAGCCTCTCGTCCGGCGAGAAGCACAGCCCGTTCGGCTGATCGAACAGATTGCGGTCCACCACGAGCTTCGGCTCGGCGCCGGGCACGACGCGATAGACGCCCTGGAAGCCGAGCTGCCTTGGCCGCTCGACGCCGTAGACCGGCATGCGCCCATACCAGGGATCGGAGAAATAGATCGCGCCGGAGGAGTGCACGCAGACGTCGTTGGGGCTGTTGAGCTCCTGTCCCCCAAAGTGCGAGGCCAGCACCTCGCGCCGCCCGTCCGGCCGCTCGCGGATCAACGAGGATGTCGCGTGCTCGCAAACGATCAAATTGAGCTCGGCGTCATAGGTCATGCCGTTGCATTTGTTCGACGGACGCTTGACCTCGGCGACGCCGCGCCGCGCATCCCAGCGCCGCCGAACGTCGCCCGGCATGTCCGAGAACAGCAGGTAATGATCGACCGGATGCCAGATCGGTCCCTCCGTGAAGTCAAAACCGGTGCCGAGCTGCGCGACTGGCGCGTAAGGATCGATCAGGGTCTCGAATTCGGAGCGCAAGGTGACGTGCGTCATCGGTCGATCCTCAAGAGCATGATCCGGCAAAGTGGAGCGGTTTTGCCGAAAAGATCATGCGCAGATAAAAGCCTCAAGCCGGAAACCAGTTGCGCTGGGGCAGGGACTGCACGATCGGTCCAGGGACGTGGTCGTGCAGCCGGCCGACGACGTTGCCGCCTTCGATCTTGGCGGGACGGTCGTGGACCGGCAGCAGATAGCGCGAATTGCTGAGCAGCTTTTTGATGGCGGCTTTCTCCGCGCGCTTGGTGGTACCGTGGTTGCCCGTGGTGCGCGGCTCCCAGTCGTGGATCTCGTTGAAGGGCGTCACGATCTGGTCGTTGAAATCATAGATGACGTCGCCGCAGATAGTGGCGATGCCGTCGGCGGTTTCGACGATGATGTTCATCGAGCCCTCCGTGTGCGCATTCGCGGCGTCGCAATAGACGCCGGGCATCAGCTCGATAGGACCCGTGATCTCGAGGTCGAGAAAGCGCAGCGCGCTTTTGGTGTGCAGACGGTCGATCAGATGCTTGATATCCGGCGCCGGATATTGCGGATGCATCAAGCCGGACACGGAATACTCAAGCTCGCGGCGGTTGACGACGACGGTCGTGTTCATCGGGAACAGATCGTCCTTGCCGGCGTGGTCGATGTGCAGATGGGTGTGGCAGACGAAGCGCACATCGCCCATGCGCACGCCGTGCCGTGCAAGCTGGTTTTCGATCATGTGCTCGTGATACTGCAGGCCGCGCATGCCCAGCGTCTCCATGATCTGGTTGGAGCGGTAGCCGGTGTCGACCACGACCGGGTAGGGGCCGCCGAGGATCAGGAAGCCGAGGGTGAGGACACGGCGCGTCCGGCCGCAATTGTGACCGAGAACCAGAAAGCTCGATTCCAGTTCGATATCGCCATAGTCGAGGATCTTGATCTCCAGCGGCATTCCGTCCCTCCCTGTGTCCGTTCTCGTTCGTTTCCGCTGCGCTCAGAGCCGATACACGCGCATGGCAGTGGTCCTGAAAATGGCTTCGCGCTGGTCATCGCGCAGCGGCGCGGCGGCGGCACGGAACGCATCGATCAGCTCGCGGTAGCTGGTCCACAACTTCTCGATTGGAAAATTCGAACCGAACAGGCAGCGTTCGGCGCCGAAAATCGCGATCGTGTCGGTCAGGACCGATGCGATATGCGCGGGGTCGTTGCGGTGGATGAAGGTTCCGAGCCCCGACAGTTTTGACACGACGTTCGGGCAGGCGGCGAGACGGGCCTTTCCGGCGCGCCACGCCGCGCGGGCTGAGGGTGAAAGGTCCTCCAGCATGCCGGCGTGCTGGAGGATAAAGGTCACCTTGGGGCAGGCTTCCACGAGGCGGGCGGCGTCCGGCATCTGCGGCGTGAACACCTGGAGGTCAAAACTCCAGCCGTAGTCCGCAAGGCGGCCGATGTTGCGCCGGATCACGGGATCGGTGCAGAGATCCGGCCGCGCGGCAAAGCGATAAAGCGGGTTCTCGTGCCAATGCAGTTGCATGCGGACGCCGCGTACGAGGGAATAGCGCTTCAGGCGGTCGAGTTGCGGACGCACGTCGTCCACTGAAAAATCGGCGTAAGCCACGATGGCATGCGGCCAGCCGTGCTCCTCGGCGGTCTGCTGCACCCAAGCGGCCTCGTCCCCGAAGCGGTCATTGGCCCAGTTGGTCTGGACATAGACCGAGCGGGTGACGCCGCTGCTTTTGAGGTCGCCGAGATATTCCTCGATCGGGTAATCGCGCCGGATCGGCTCGTACGGACCGAAGATGCGCGGCTGCATCGGACCGACCAGCCAGGGCAGGTCGGCCTGGCGCCAGATATGATGGTGCCCATCGACGATGTCGGTCACGCAACTCTCCTTTGTCCCAGCGCCAGCACATGCGCGATGATCGACGCGCTCGATCCACCATCGACGAGGTCGTCGACAAAGCGTTCGATCGCGACCAGCGCTTCGGTCTGCGGGCGAAAGCCGGGACCAGCCGCGAGCGGCGTCAGCCAGCTCACGCGCCACGCACGGCGCGATAGTTTCGCTACCGCATCGCGCAGCGCATCGGGTTCGCCGCGCTCCAGGCCGTCGGAAACGATGATCACGGCGGCGCCCCGCGCGTATCCGCCGAAGCGGGGCACGGCGAGAAAGGCCTGAAGCGCATCGCCGATTCGGGTGCCGCCGTCCCAGTCGCTGACCAGATAGGCCGCGGCGTTGAGCGCCTGCTCGCGCCGCCTGAGACGCAACGGGCGGGTGATGCGGGTCAGCCGCGTGCCGAAGGTAAAGACCTCGACGTTGGGCGCCGCCTGCACCAGCGTGTGCGCGAGCTTCATATTCTCTTCGGTGCGGGTCTTCATCGAGCCGGAGACGTCAATCAGGAGCAACACCTTGCGTGGGCGCTGCCGCCGCTTCAAACGTCCCAGCCGAAGGACTTCGCCGTCGCTGCGAACGGAGTCGCGCAGGGTGCGGCGCAAATCGGCGTAGGGCCCGCGGCGGGCCCGCATGCGGCGATGGCCGCGCCGCTTCGGCAGCCGCCTGGGCGCCTCACGGAACAGCCGGCGCAGCGCATCGGCGGTTGAGAGCTGCGCAAAGCGGCGCTCGACCAGGGCTTCCGCGCGCGCAGCCGCGAGACCGGACTCGTTGGCCTCGTCCGACAACAGCGGCTCGTCGTCTCCGCGGGCCTCCTCTTGCAGCCGAACAGTCTCGTCGTCCTCCCCCTCATCGACACGCTCGATTGCCTCGTTTCCGCGAAAGTGCAGATCGAACAGCCGGCCGAACGTTGCACGACACTCCGGCGGAGGCGCCAGGGTTGCGAGGGCTGCCTGCCGAATGTCTTCCAGGCTGCGGGGGCCGAGCAACTGGATCGCGGCCAGGAACGAGGTCGTCTGTTCCGGCGCGGCGGCAAACCTGTTCGTTCGCAACAGCCCCACGAAGGAGATGAAGACACGCGCAGCGCGCGGCAGTTCGGATTCGGCGCTCATGCAGAGGCCTGCGCCAGCAGGGCGTCGAGGCGCGGCGAAATGAAGTGCAGATCCTCCTCGTCTTTCAGCGCAACGCCGATCGAGCGCCTGAAGGCATCGGGCCAGCGTGCGCCGCCCTTGTGCAGCAGCGTGGCGGCCTCAGCCCAGTCGACGGCCTCGGCAATCCCGGGCGCCTTGCTTAGCGGCTCGCGTCGCAGCTTCTCGACGGCCGCGACGACGGCCCGCGCGGTCCCCTCGGCAACGCTGGAGGCGCGCATCATCACGATGCGTGCTTCGCGCTCGGCGGAGGGATAGTCGATCCAGTGATAGACGCACCGCCTCCGCAAGGCTTCATGAAGATCCCGCGTGCGGTTTGAGGTCAGTACCACGACCGGGCGCTCCGAGGCGCGCACCGTACCGCGCTCTGGGATCGAGATCTGGAAGTCGGACAGAAACTCGAGCAGGAAGGCTTCGAACTCCTGGTCGGCGCGATCGATTTCGTCGATCAGCAGCACAGTTGAGTCAGGCGCGCGCAGCGTCGCCAGCATCGGTCGCTCGATCAGAAATGCTTCGCCGTAGATATCGATGCTCTCATCGCCGGCCTGGCGGATTGCGAGCATCTGGCGCGGATAGTTCCATTCGTAGAGCGCGGCGGACGCGTCGATGCCTTCGTAGCATTGCAGGCGGATCAGGCGGCGGCCGAGTACAGCGGCAATGGCTTTGGCGGCCTCGGTCTTGCCGACGCCCGGCGCACCTTCGACCAGCAATGGCTTGCCGAGTGCCAGGCCGAGATAGGCCGCGGTCGCCAGCCCCTCGTCGGCGAGGTAATAGGCCGCCCGAAGCGCCTTCTCCAGTGCCTCGGGACTGTCGATGCCGACGATGTTGCTGCGGACGGCCATCGAGACCTCAGCGCCGTGCCTGAGGGCGCGCGCCGCCCTCGGCCTTGATCGCGCGCAGCACCTTCTCCGGCGTAATCGGCAAATCGTCGATGCGGACGCCTACGGCGTTGAAGATGGCGTTCGCAACGGCCGGCAATACGGGATTCGCGCACATTTCGCCGGGGCCCTTGGCGCCGAAGGGGCCATCGGGAGCGGGGCGTTCCAACACGGCGATGTCGTGCGGACAGATGTCGCCAGGACCAGGCATGACATATTCGACGAAGTCGCGAGGGCAGTGGATGGGGTCGGGATAATAGGGTTCGGGCGTCTCGTAGAGCGCGTGGCTGACGCCCATCCAGGCGCCGCCGACGAGCTGTTGCTCAACCAGGCGCGGATTGAGCGCGCGGCCGAGCTCATAGGCAGAGTCCATGCGGATCATCGTGACCTCGCCGGTCTCGTCGTCGACCTCGACCTCGGCGACAAGACAGGCATGGGCGTAGCAGGTCGCCGGCGACATCTCGCCGGTCTCGGGGTCGACGTTCGACAGCGGCACCAGGAAGATGCCACGGCCCGAGATGGTCTTGCCCTGTTTGAACTGCGCGGCGATGGCGACGTCCTTTGTGGAAATCGAGCGGTGCGGCGCGCCCTTGACGTGGATGTTGCCACGCCCGTCGGTTTCGAGATCGGCGGCATTGACCTCGAGCTCCTCGGCTGCGGCCTCCATCATCACGCCGCGCGCCTCGCGCGCCGCCGCCATCACGGCATTGCCGACGCGATGGGTGCCGCGCGAGGCGAACGAGCCCATGCAATGCGGGCCGGTGTCGGAATCGGCGGTGTCGACATAGACGTCCTCGACGGGCACGCCGAGCGTCTCTGCGCAGATCTGCCGCGTTACCGACTTCATGCCCTGGCCGAGATCAATCGAAGATAGCGCCACGGTGAATTTACCGCTTGGATTGGAATGAACCAGGGCCTGGCTGGGATCGCCGCCGAGGTTCATGCCGATGGGATAATTGACCGACGCGATGCCGCGTCCGCGATGTCGGGTCATCTCAACGCCTCCTGGTGCCGAACACGGATGAGAATCGACCCGCCCCATGCGAGGGCGACGCCGGTCGCGGTGACGGCGGCGAGGGCGGCGCGGGTGGTGGGGGCTCGCGCGGTGGTTCGTGCAACGCGGCCGTCGGTAGGCGATCATAGGTCGTGCGCTGCTGTGCGGGCGCGGTTGTCGCTGCGTAGGCGTCGGCAGGCGTCCGTGGGATAGCGGCACGGCTGCCGCCACCGTCCTTGCGGGAGGAGGCGCGCTTGAACTCGTCGCGGATCGGCCATTTGGCTTTCTCGGCGGCGATCTGGACGCACTCGATCAGCGCCGTGTTCTTGGCCTCGCGCCGGTGCGCCTTCATGTCGCCGTCGCGATAGGCATTGAGGATGCGGAACTCCATCGGATCCATGCCGACGAGGTTCGCGAGCTTGTCCATCTGGCACTCGATCGCAAAATCCATTGCGGTGACGCCGAAGCCGCGCATCGCGGTCGCCGGCGTGCGGTTGGTGAAGACGCAGTAGACGTCACCATAGACGTTCGGGATGGTGTAGGGCCCTGGCAGGTGGGCTGCGCATTTCACCGCGGCATAGCTCGAGAGCCGCGTATATGCGCCGCTGTCGAAATAGGCGCGGACCTTTCGCGCGACGACTCGGCCGTCGCGCATCACGCCATCCTTGATGTAGATGCGCTCGGCGCCACGCGGCGGGCCGTATTGCATCTCTTCTTCGCGTCCGAACACGTAGCGCACGGGACGTCCCGTCAGCATCGCACCGAGGATGCATAAAGGTTCGGTCAGCGTATCGACCTTGCCGCCAAAGCCCCCGCCGACGGTGCCGCCGATGAAGTGGAAAGTGTTGGAGGGGACGTCGAGGATCTTGGCGCAGGTGTCGACCGAGAAGAACAGTGCCTGCGTCGACGTATAGACGACATAGCGCCCGTTGGTGTCGGGCGCCGCGATCGATCCGTTGGTTTCGGTCGGCGCGTGCTCGATAGGCGACATCTGGTAGCGCTGTTCGAGCACGTGATCGGCGGTCGCGAGTGCGGCATCGGCGTCGCCGAAGCGGAGCTTCTGGTGGTCATAGACGTCGTGATAAATGAAGGCATTCTTCGGATAAGTATCGTTGACGACTGGTGCGCCGGCCTTCAGCGCATCTTCAACGTCGAACACGGCTGGCAGCGGTTCATAGTCGATCCGCACCTTCGCGATCGCCTCGAAGGCCTCGCGCTCGCTGTCGGCGACGATGGCCAGGATCGGTTCACCCTTGTAGCGGACCTTGTCGACGGCCAGCGACGGCTCGTCGTCCTTACCGAAATTGATCAGGCTCAAAAGCGTATTAAGGTTGCGGGGCACGTCGGAGCCGCGGATGATCCGGCGCACGCCGGCTGAGCGCTCGGCGTCCGCGGTGTCGATCCGCCGGATCCTTGCATGCGAATGGGTCGAGCGGACGACTTTCAGGTGCAGCATGCCCTGGAGCTTGTGGTCGTTGAAATAGCTCGATGTGCCCGTGACATGGCCGAGCATGTCCTGGCGCTGTGTGCCCTTGCCGATCTCCTTGAGATTGTCGTCGCGCTCGTCGGCGAAAATGTCTTTGCGTAGTTCCAGCATGATCTGGTCCTTCAGGCGCTGGCCCGGCCGCCGGAGGCGGCGAGGATTGCGTTGATGATCGGCTCGTAGCCGGTGCAGCGGCAGATGTTGCCGGAGATCGCCTCGACGACTTCGGCGCGGCTCGGGGAGGGATTGCGGTCGAGCAGTGCCTTGGCAGCCATCAGCATGCCCGGCGTGCAATAGCCGCACTGGGCGGCAAAATTCTCGGCGAAAGCGCGTTGCAGCGGATGCAGGTTGGGTCCCTGCTTCAGGCTATCCAGCGTCTCGACGGAACGGCCGGCGACGGTCTCGGCCAGCGTCAGACAGGAGAGATGGAGCTCGCCGTCGATCAGGACACTACACGTGCCGCAGCCCCCCTGTCCGCAGCCGAACTTCGGCGTCATGTCGCCGATCAATTCGCGAAGCGCAACGAGCAGGTTGGTGCCGCCATCAACGAAAATGGCGACATCGCTGCCGTTGTGACGAAATTGCAGGGCAGTCTTGGCCATACGATCTATTCCTGACCCAAGAGAAGACGACGCAGATGTACCCCGACGATCTCGCGGCGGTACCAGGCGCTGCCGAGCGCGTTGTCGGACGGCGATGTTCCTTCCGCGGCTGCAGAGGCTGCGGCCGCAACGGTCGCGGCATCGAGCGAGCGGCCTTCCAAAGCGCGTTCGGCCGCCCGCGCACGAATTTGCGTCGGCGCCATCGATCCCAACGCAATTCGCGCCCCGGCGATCCGTCCGCCACTGATAGGCAGGTGTGCGGCGAGCGTGATGACCGAGCCGCCCTTGGGCTTGATCCGTGCGATCTTGCGGTAGCGGAAAGCCTCCGCGCTTGTCGGTCGCGTGCACGACACCGACATCACGAGCGTGCCCGCCTGCCTCTCGCGCGACTGCAAGAACTCCTCAATTGGAATGTCGCGCGATCCAAAGCCGCCTTGCAGGGCCACCGTGGCGTCGAGCGCAAGCAGGGCGACAGTGAAATCGCCATAGGGATTGGGTGCGAACAGATTGCCACCCACCGTACCCATGTTGCGCACCGCCGGGCCACCAATCGAGCGGGCAGGAGCGTGCAGGAAAGCGAGGTCGCGCTCGCCTAGAATCCTGGCGAAAGTCACGCCAGCACCCAGTGTGATCCGCGGGCCGGATGGGTCGATGCGCGTCAAGGCATGGTCATTGGCGCGCACGACGGTCGAGATCGAGATGTCGCCTTCGTTCAGTGCGCGCATCACGAGCGTGCCGCCGCCGAGATAGCGCGCGTTGCGATCGGACGACAGCGCGGCAGCGGCCTCGCTCGAGCTCGTGAAGGTCTTCACCGTCACAGTCATGTTGACACGGCCTCCTTGAGATGCCGACGGATCGCTTCGAATCCCGCTTGGTAGATGTCTTCCGAGACCATGTGGGTGATGCGGTCCTTGTCCTCCGGCCGCGTCGAGAAGCGGGATTCCCAGTGCCAGAAGGTACGGTCGCCGTCGGTCACGGGCAGCAGACGGACGTGGGCTACGTAGTTGAACATCGGAACCGGCGTATCGAGCAGGCAATAGCTGAAGGTCTGCTCCAGATCCGACAGCGTCAGCAATTGCTCGCGCAGCTCCGAGCCGTCCTGCAGCTTGAAGCGCCTGACACAGCCGATCTTGTCTGAGGGCTGCGCGCGCTCGATCGTGGAGGCCGCGACCGCCGGATGCCAGCGATCATGCCCGTTGAAATCGCGCAGCACGGCCCATACGGAGCCGGTCGGCGCATCCAGGATCGTGCTCTTGACGACATGCGGCACGGCGCTCACCCTCCGAACTGGCGCTTGAGGGCGTCGAAGCCGCCCTGGAACACGCCGCCGCCGATATTGCCGACCAGCTCCGTCTCGCGTTCGGGGGCGCAGTCGAACTCGGCGGTCCACTCCATGAAGGTCTGGTCGCCATCCGTGACCGGCGTCAGCCGCAGCGTCGCGACGTAGTTCTCGACCCCCATCGGGGATTCGAGGATCGAGTAGGTGCAGAACATGTCGTAATCGGACAGGCCGAGCAGCTTTTCCCGGATACGATCGCCGTTGCGCAGACGAAAATCCCTGACGCAGCCGATCTTGTCGGAGGGTTCGCCGCCCTCGATGCGGCTTTCCGCAATCGCGGGATGCCAGTTCGGCAGACCGTTGAAATCGCGCACCCGCGCCCAGACGCGGTCGTTGCGCGCGTTGACGACGGTTGAGACGTAGACGCGGGCCATGGTGCGACCTCAGCCCTTCTTCCGGGGGCTGCGCTCGGCGGGCGGCTCGCCGTCGGCTGAAGGCGAGGGCGCAGCGGCCGGCTTCTCGCCACCGCCGCCGCCCTTGCGCGCGGAGTCCTTGATGCCCTGCATGTCGCGAGCTTCCCGGATCAGGCCTGGCATCTTGGCGAGGCTGCCGCCTTCGACGCCGATGTCCGCCAGAAGCGAATCGATCAGCGGCGCCTGGACGCGGTAACGCAGCGCCGAGTCGATCACCTCGTCGGTGGCGCTGCGGCCGCCGTTGCCGCCATGGCCGTTGCCGTTGAGGCCGTCGACCTGGAGGATGCGGATGCCCTCGATCTTCTCCATCGGCTTGACGCTCTCGCGCACGATGCCCTCGATGCGGTCGAGGAGCTTTCTACGGAACAGCGAGTAGCGCGCCTGGTCGGTCAGCACGTTCTCGGCCTCGTTGAGCATGCGCTGCGCCTCGGCCTCGACCGCGGCGCGGATCCGCTCGGCTTCCGCGGCAATTCGCGTTTCCTCGGCCTGCTTCTCGGCGATCAGGATCTCCACGGTCTTCCGGCGCTTCGCGATCTCGCTCTCGCGCGCGGTGATGACGCGCTCGGTGGCTTCGGTGGCATGCACCCGCGCTTCCTCGGCCGAGGCTTTGGCCGCGGATTCCTCCAACGACTTCAGGTGAATGGCAATCGCTTTCTCCATCAGAACGGTCTCGACCTCCCTCTCGCGATTGATTTCAAGCTTGCGCAGTTCGCGTTCGCGGCCGATACGGGCCTCGTCCAGGCCGCGATCGGAGGCAATGCGAGAGCGCTCGACCTCTTCGCGCGCGGCAATCTCGGCTTCCTGGAGCGACTGGACGCGGGCGACTTCGAGTTGTTCGATCGAACGGCGGCGTTCGATCCGAGCCGCCTCCAGCGCTTGCTCGCGCGAGACGTCCGTGGTCTCGATCTCCTTGCGCGCGACGATCTCGGCCTGCCTGACCTGGCGGTCGGCGTCGATGCGCTCGGACCTCTTGGTCGAGAGCGCAATGACGCGGTCCTCATCCGCGATCTCGATCGCCTTCTTGTGCTCGATATTGAGTACCTCGCGCTTCCTGGAGGACGTGATCCGCTCGGCTTCGAGCGCGAGATCGACGCCGATGCGCTGGCGCTCGATGGCGTCGCGCCGCTTCAACTCGGCGGCCTCGAGCACGGCTGTGCGCTCGATCTCGAGTGCGCGCGTGTCACGCTCGGCCTGGATACGCTCGGCTGCAACGGACTTCTCCTGCGCGATCCGCGCGGCCTCGATGGCTTCGCGTGAGGCAATGTCGGCTTCCTCGACGGCGCGGTTGCGGGCGATTTCCAGGGAGCGAACGCGTTCTTCCTGGGCGATGCGGGCGGCTTCCGTGGCTTCGCGCGCCGTGACCTCTGCGACTTCCAGCGTCTGGTTGCGTCCGATCTCCAACTGCCGGGTATTCTGCTCGGCCGCGATGCGCTCGGCGGCGAGCCTGTGCTCGCGGGCGATGCGCGCCGTCTCGACCGCGCGCTGCGCCTCGATCTCGGCTTCCTGGATGTTACGCACCTGCTGGATCTCCAGCGCGCGGGTGCGCTCATCAGATGCGATGCGCTCGACATTGACAATCATGGTCTGGGCGATGCGGGCCTTTTCGGTCGCCTCGCGGGCGGCGATCTCGGCTTCGTCTACGGCGCGGGTCCGCTCGATCTCGCGGCGCCGGGTCTCCTCTTCGTTGGCGATGCGGGCGTCGGTCACCACGCGATCCTGCTGGATACGCGCTTTCTCGATCGCCTCGCGGGCGGCGATCTCGGCTTCCTCGATGGTCCGCATCCGCTCGATTTCGCGCTGGCGCACCTCGCGCTCAGAGGCGATGCGGCTGGTATCGATCGAGCGCTGGTTGGCGATCCGGGTCTTCTCGATTTCCTCCCGTGCGAGCAGCTCCTTCTCCTCGATGGTGCGGGTGCGCTCGATCTCCCGCTGGCGGGTCTCACGCTCCGAGGCGATGCGGGCTTCGGCGATCGCCTGGTCGTTGGCGATGCGCGCCTTCTCGATGGTTTCACGGGCGGAAATCTGCGCCTGCTCGGATTCGGTCTCGCGCAGCGCCCGCTCACGCGCGACCTCGGTGCGTTGCAGGGCGCGGCGCATCTCGATGTCACGCTCCTGTTCGAGGCGGGCCGTCTCGCTCTCGCGCTCGATCTCGAGGGCCTGCCGTTCGGCCTCCAGGTTGCGGGAGCGGATCTTGATCATCGAATCCTGCTCGATGTCGTTGCGCAGCTTGCGCTTGGCCTCGATGTCCTCCATCAGGCGGGTTAGACCTTCGGCGTCGAAGCGGTTCGAGGGATTGAAGAATTCGAGATCGGTCTGGTCGAGATCGGTGATGGCGACTGATTCCAGCTCCAGTCCGTTCTGGGCGAGAGCCTCTGCCGCGTTCGCCTTGAGGCGGGCGACGTACTCACCGCGTTGCTCGTGCATCTGCTCTAGGGTCATCTCCGAGGCAACCGAACGAATGGCTGAGATGAATTTGCCGGCGAGGAGGGCGTGGAGCTGTTCGGGCTCCATGGTGCGGCGGCCGAGCGTGGCGGCCGCGATAGACACGGCTTCGCGGGTCGCCTGGACCCGGACATAGAAATCGGCCTCGATGTCGACGCGCATGCGGTCTCGGGTGATCACGGCGTCCTGCCGCGAGCGCACGATGCCCATCGGCTGCACGTTCATGTTGACCGGCGTGTAGTCGTGGATGAACGGCAGCACGAAGGCGCCGCCGTTGATCACAACGCGCTCGCCGAGCAGGCCGGTCCGAACGAATGAGGTCTCCTTGGACGAGCGGTGATAGAGCCAGTTCACGATGTAGACGCCGACCACGATCACCACGACGGCGACGATGAGCCAGAGGATCAATTCACCGACCAGAGTCCCTGACATGTTTCCCTCCCTCGACCTTTCGGCGCTATCGCGCGCCGATCGCCTTGAATTTGCGCACCTGATCCGTCAGCGCCCGCTCGACCGGCAGCCGTTCCATCGAGGAGGCGCCGTAGAAGCCGTGGCAGTTGTGCGTGTTCCTCATGATGAAATCGGCGTCGTCCGGATCGGCGATCGGGCCGCCATGGGCGAGCACCAGAATGTCCGGATTGACGCTGAGCGCGGCGGAGGCCCAGGTGTCGATGTGCGCCGGGCAATCCTTCAGCTTGAGCGCGGTCTGCGCGCCGATGGTGCCCCCGGTCGTCAGGCCTAGATGACAGACGATGATATCCGCGCCCGCGATCGCCATCGCGGCGGCTTCCTTCTCGCTGAAGACGTAGGGCGTCGTCAGCAGGTCCTTCTCGCGCGCCTTTGCGATCATGTCGATCTCCAGCGCATAGGACATGCCGGTCTCTTCGAGATTGGCGCGGAACACACCGTCGATAAGTCCGACGGTCGGAAAGTTCTGCACGCCGGCGAAGCCGAGCGCCTTCAACTGGTCCAGGAAAAGATCCATGTCGCGGAATGGATCCGTACCATTGACGCCGGCGAGCACTGGCGTCCTGGTCACAACGGGCAGCACTTCGCTGGCCATCTCCAGCACGATGGCGTTGGCGTCACCGTAGGCCATCAATCCCGCGAGCGAGCCGCGGCCGGCCATGCGGTAGCGACCGGAATTGTAGATGACGATGAGGTCGAGCCCGCCAGCCTCCTCGCACTTGGCCGACAGGCCGGTGCCGGCGCCGCCGCCGACGATGGGCTCGCCGCGCCTTGCCATGTCGCGGAACCGTTTCAACAGTGCAGCGCGTTCAAACCGGGCCATCGGTCACCTCGCTAGTCTCCGGCGCGCCCCGGCGCGGCCGAACAATGTTCGGAACGCGCTGACAATGGTGGAGGCGAACTCGGGATCGTTGATGTTCTTGGGGACGCGGATGAGCTGACGGTTGGCAGTCTGCCGCACGTTCCGCTCCAGCGTGCGGAACAGCGCCGCATCGGCGTCCGGATCCCAGAATGGCTGTGCTCGCGCGTCGAGCGCGGACACGCCGCCCTCGGGCAGGAAGAAGCGCACCGGGCCGTCCATCCGGTTGAGCCGATCTGCGACCCAGTGCCCCATGCGCTCGTTCTCCTCCGCCGTGGTCCGCATCAGGGTGACCTGCGGGTTGTGGACGTGGAATTTCCTGCCGCGGTAGCGCTCCGGGATGGTCTCGGGGGCGCCGAAATTCACCATGTCCAGCGCGCCCACCGAGCCGACATAAGGCACCCGGCTGCGGATGATGGCGCCAAAGCGGTCGTCGGTGGCCGGGAACACGCCGCCCATCAGGAGATCGCCGACCTCCGTAGTCGTGATGTCGATGATGCCTGCGAGCTGTCCGGAATCGACGAGTTTCTCCATCGAGCGGCCGCCAACGCCGGTGGCGTGGAAGACGAGGCACTCGAAATCCTCGCGCAAGTCGGCCGCGATCTTCTGCACCGCGGGCGTGGTGACACCGAACATGGTGATGCCGACCGACGGTAATCCGCTGTCGCCGCCATCCTTCCGTGCATGCTGATCGAGGCGCGCCTTGACCATGCCGGCTAGCGCATGGGCGCCATTGGCGAGCACGGCGCGCGAGATCGAGTTGAGGCCCTGCACGTCGGCGACCGAATGCATCATGGTGATGTCCGCGGGGCCGACATAGGGCCCGACGTCGCCGGAGGCGACGGACGAGATGATCAGCTTCGGCACCCCGACAGGAAGGGTCCGCATCCCCGGCGCGACCAGTGATGCTGCGCCCGAGCCGCCCGCCGAAATCACGCCGGCAACATTGCTCTGGCGCCGCAGCCAGCTGACGAAGGCCTCGGCCATCGCGGTGACGGCAGCGCCGCGGTCGGGTCCGAACACCGCCGATCCGCCGCGACCATGGTTCAAGGCGATCTCCTGGGCGGAGACGTCGCTGGTCGCGTGCCTGCCGCTGGTGGAGACATCGACCAACCGCGTGCGCAGGCCGGTCCCGGCGATGATGTCGCGGATGAAGCGGAGCTCCGTGCCCTTGGTGTCGAGCGTACCGACGACGAGCACGACCGGGGGGCCCTGCGTTTGCGCCGCGACCGGTTCGCGCCTGCGCCGTGCCGTCTCGTCGAGACGCATCACCTGTGTCGAGAGCGTGCGGGCCGCGGCCTCGATGCGAGCGATCGGCACCGGCTGCGACCAGCGCGTCGGCGGCGTCGGGTTAGACATGTAGATGCGGATCGGGCCGCCTGGACGCGTTTGCTGCGGGGCAGGCTTCGCCTCCGCACCCGCCGCCGGCACGTCGAGGTCGAGCTCGAGCTCGGCGTGCAATCCGACACCGAGCAGGCGCCGCTGCAGTTCGCGGTCGGCGGCGAGCCGCGCCGAATCGATGATGCGGTTGACGCGACCGTTGACCATGATCGCGACGTTGCGCGACACGGCCGTAGCCACGCCGATATTCTGCTCGATCACAAGTACGGACATGTCGCCGTCCTCACCAAGCTGTAGCAGCATCTCCTCGACCTGGGCGACGATAACAGGCGCAAGCCCCTCGGTGGGCTCGTCCATGATCAGGAGCCGCGGGTTGGTGAGCAACGCGCGGGAGATCGCGAGCATCTGTTGCTCGCCGCCGGAGAGCTGGCCGCCGCCGTGATCCTTGCGCTCGGCCAACCGCGGAAACGTCTCGTAGATGCGCTCGACCGTCCAGGCGCCGCGGCGCAAGCCGGCGGCAAGCTGCAGATGCTCGTCGACGCTGAGCGAACGCCACAGCCGCCGTCCCTGCGGGACGTAGCCGACGCCGAGTCGGGCTATGTGGGCGGCCGGCCGCCGGGTGATGTCATCGCCGCGGACGCGGATCGAGCCGCCGCTGACCGGGGCCAGCCCCATGATGGCCTTGCACAGCGTGGTCTTGCCCATGCCGTTGCGGCCGACGACCGAGAACACGCCGGCATCGAGCGTCAGGTCCACGCCCTGCAGCGCATGCGAATGGCCGTAGTAGACGTCGAGGCCGCGGACCTCGAGCGCGGCGGCGGAACGGCGGGCCTCATTCATGGCCGCCTCCGAGGTAAAGCTCCTGCACCTCGGGATCGGACTCGATCTCCTGCGGACGGCCCTCCTTGAAGATGCGCCCGTTGTGCATCATCGTGACGCTCTCGACGACGCGCAGGGCCACGTCCATGTCGTGCTCGATGATGATGTAGCCGATATGCGCCGGCAGCGAGGTCAATATCTCGATCAGCTCGGCCCGCTCGGTCGGCGACAGTCCCGCGGCTGGTTCATCGAACAGGACGAAGCGCGGCGCGCCGGCAAGCGCCAGTGCGATCTCGAGCTGGCGCTGCTGGCCATGCGCGAGCTCGGCAACGTGCTGATCCTTCACGCCCGTGAGATGGACGGCCTGCACGAGATTGTCGGCCGCGTGCATCAGCGCGTCGTTCTGACCGGGGCGGAGAAACGAGAAGCGCCCCCGCGAGACGCCACGGCAGGCGAGATAGACATTGTCCTGGACGGTGAGGCCGGGGAACAGCGCGGAGATCTGGTAAGTCCGGCGCAGGCCGCGGCGGATGCGCTCGTAGGGCGGGAAGTGCGTGACGTCCTCGCCGAAGAAGCGGATGGTGCCGGAAGAGGGCGGGAAGTCGCCGGTGATGCAGTTGAACAGCGTGGTCTTGCCGGCGCCGTTGGAGCCGAGCACGGCGCGCCGTTCGCCGGGGCGGACGGTCATGGTGACATCGGTGAGCGCCGCGAGCGCGCCGAACAGGCGCGTCACGCCGCGAAGCTCCAGCGCCGCGCCGGCGCCGACGGCAGAGAGGCGTTGCGCGACGCTATCCATGGCCGGATCCCTGGCTGTGACGTCCGCTTGAACGGGCCGCGGCGGAACGTTGGCGGTGCCGCCAGCTCTGCCAGAGTCCGATGACGCCGTCCGAGGACCAGAACACGATGGCGAGGAAGCCGAGGCCGATCAGGAGCCGGAAGCGGTTGCCATCGAGCCCCAGCTTGACCAGGAAGTCGAGTGCGAAGGTGCGCAGCAGCACGAAGATCAGCGCGCCGATAAAGGGACCGATGGGCCGCGTGATGCCGCCGACGACTGCGATGATGAGGATATCGATGCAGGCTCCAACGCTCACGGATCCCGGCGAGATCTGGCGGTAATTCCAGACCTGGAGCACCCCGGCCAGCGCCGCGACGAAGGACGCGAAGGCGTAGGCCGCGACACGATGCGCATTGACGTTGAAGCCGAGTGCCGCCATGCGGCGGGGATTGTCGCGTACACCTTGCAGCGCCAGGCCGAACGGCGCGCGGGAGATGTAGTCGACTGCGAGGTAGCAGAGTGCGGCTACCGCGAGCACGATATAGTAGAAGGGAATGTCGGCGCGCCAGTTGACGCCCCAGAAATGTGGCGTGGCAACGGTGTTGATGCCGGTATGACCGTTGAAGATCGCCCAGTTCTGGTTGGTGAAATAATAGAACGCCGCGCCGATCGCGAGCGTGATCATGATGGTGTAGATGCCCGCGGTGCGCACGGCGAGCGCGCCGCCGAGCGTGCCGAAGATGGTCGCGAGCGCGAGCGCCATCGGGACTGCAAGCCACCACGGCCAGCCCAGGCTGATATTGGCGTTGCCGCTGACGCCGAACACCGCGACCATATAGGCGGAGAAGCCCGCGATGGTGAGCTGCATCAGGCTGACCATGCCGCCATAGCCGGCAAGAAACATCAGACTCAGCGCCATGATTCCGAGGATCATCGTGGTCGCAAAGATTTCGATCAGGAAGAAGCCGTTGGCGATCAGCGGCATGATCAGCAGAATGGCCGCGACGATCCAGATTGCAGGATTGTCGATCTCCGGCCATCCGCGCAATTTGGGGCGCTGCACCGCAGCGGTGGGACGAACCGTGACGCGGGCGTCGTGAGCGAGGGACATGTCAGCGCCTCGCCAACAGGCCCTGCGGCCGAACTGCCAGAACCAGCACCATGATCAGAAAGGTCACGACGATGGCGTAGGTCGGGATGTAGACCGAGCCGAGCTGCTCGGCGAGGCCGATGATGAGCGCGCCAAGCGCAGCCCCCGGGATCGAGCCCATGCCACCGACGATCACGACGACGAGGGAGGCGAGCAGGAAGCGGATATCCTCGCCGGGCGAGAGCGACTGGAAGGTTCCGCCGACGACGCCGGCGATGCCGGCAAGCCCGGCGCCGAGCGCAAACACCACCACGAAGACGAGCTGAATCCGCACCCCGGTCGCAGCCAGGATGTCGCGATCGTCGACGCCGGCGCGGATGATCATGCCGATGCGCGTGCGGTTGAGCGCCAGCCACATCGCCACGCCGATCACGACGGAGGCGGCGAAGATCACGAGCCGGACCAGCGGATAGCGGAGATAGACCGGCTCGCCTGAGGATTTGACCGCGGTGACCAGCGGCAGTTCCACAGGTCCGATCAGCCAGTTCGGGGTCTGGATCTGATAGAAGTCGCCGCCGCAGGCCCACAGCATCAAATCGGCGAACACGATCGAGAGCCCGATCGTCACCATGGTTTGCCGCAGGTCCTGGCCCTCCATGCGACGGAAGACGACGAGCTGAAGCAGGACGCCGACCAGTGCCGTCAGGATGAAGGCGACGATGAAGCTGAGGATCCAGGAGCCGGTCGAGGCGCTGATGGCGTAGCCGACATAGCCGCCGAACAAATAGAGCGAGCCGTGCGCAAGGTTGACGTTGCGCATCAGGCCGAAGATCAGCGTGAACCCGCTTGCGACGAGGAAATAGAGCCCGCCGAGCGTGATGCCGTTGAAGACGGCGTTGAGGAAGACGCGCTTGCGGCCGATCGCATCTTCAAGGCCTTGCGGCCACACCGCGAAAATCAGCCAAAGCGCCACCGCGATCACGATGATGATAATCAGTGCCCAGGCGGGATGGCGTTCGACAAAGCGGGTCATGATCGCCGCTCCGTCGTCACGTCACCCCATCTCTCACCCCGCAAGCGGGGCGAAGGGGCACGCAGACCGTTGCCGGCCGCAAGCCCTGCCATGAACGTGCGCTCCCTATCGAGCGCGATCCTCTTTTCGGGACCGCGTTTGGCGCATCCTAATGCGGCTGTCGGGAAGGCGCTTGATCGTGAGTATCTTTTCGCGCGCCGTCAGGCGCGCAAAACCTTGGCCGCGCGGCGATAATCGGTCGGCGCCATGCCGACATTGGCGGCGAAGAAGCGGGTGAATCCGCTCTGCGATGAGAAGCCGAGATCGAAGCCGATATCGGCGATCGGCGCTTCGCTCGCCACCAGCGCCTCCAGCGCCTGCTCCATCATCAGCGTGTTGAGATAGAGGTGTGGCGTGACGCCGGTCTGGGTGCGGAATAGCCGGTAGAAATGCGGCCGCGACAGGCCGGATTCGCGCGCGATAGTGTCGAGCTCGATCTCGGCGCCGGGACTCTCCGACATCATCTTGATGCACTTGCGCACGCGAAAATCTGTGACGGAGCCGTTTGCGCGCGGATCGCGCGCGGTCGCGGCCTGCTGCCAGCTTTCGTCGTAACAGATATCGATCAGACCTCTCAGCTCGCCATCGAGGCTGTTGAGCGAGGGTGCGCCGCACACGAGGGCGGCTGCGTGCCTGATATGCTTGTCCAGCGCAACCGACCGCGTGAACTGGGTACGGCCGAAGCGCAGGCGGTCGGCGCCGGGCGCATCGGGCGCGAACCACTCCGCATTGACATAGAGCACGAAGAAAACGGCGCCGCCTTCGAGATCGGACGGCAGGAAATTATGCGGCTCCCACGGATTGATCGCGACGACGGAACCTTCGGTGAGTTCGTAGCGTCCGTCGCTGACATCGATGCACGCGGAACGCCCGCCGACATGGAAGATCAAATGACCTTCTCGATGTGCGTGGATGTTGAAAGGGCGGTTCAACTGATAGACCGTCGCCCGACCGAAGCGGCCGTGGAAGACGGCGAGCGCCCGGCTCATGCCTTCTCTCCCAAAAGCTCTTGTCGTTTTTTTGGTAGCGTTCAACAACCGGGGAGAGAATGCAAGGGCGCACGTGTCGCGCTCTTTGCAAATCTCTCCCCGGTCAGCCGCCGTTCGCGAACGAGACTACGTCAGTACTTCTTACATTCCGGTACCGTGCGGCTTGGCAAGCCGATCTTGGCGAACACCGCGGGATCGTAGCCTAGCGTCTGGTTGACGTTCGGGATCACCTTCACGACCTTTGAGAACAGCGCGCCCTTGCCGTCGTCGACGACCTCGGTGACGAAATTGGTGCCGATCGCCTGGCGGTTGGAGTCCAGCTTGATCTTGCCGTTGGGTGCGTCGAGTTCGATCTTGGCGAGGGCTTCCTTGTACTTGGCCTGGTTGTTGGAGAGATCGCCGTTGACCTGACGCAGCGCCAGGATCAACGCCATGGTCGAGCCGTAATAGTTGGTGGCGAGCAGCGATGGGCTCGGGAAGCGCTTGTTGGGCGGGAAGGCGTCCTGATAGTCCTTCACGAACTTCTGCCAGCTCGGGTTCTCCCAGGTGTCGGCCTGGCCGCTCGCGGCCAGCGTGCCGATCAGCGCGTTCTTGGCGTTTCCCTTGGACGACAGGATGGTCTGGTCAATCATGATGGAGCCGCCCATCAGATGGGCCTTGCCGCCGGCCTGCTGATACTGGTTCAGGAAGTTGACGGCGTCGGCGCCGCCGAGGCCGAGATAGATGGCATCGACATCATCGGGCAGCGCGGCGATGACGGAAGCAAAATCCTTGGTGCCGAGCGGCACCCATTGCCGGTTGGTGACCTGACCGCCGGTACCGCAGAATTCGAGCACGAGCCCGAACACTTGCGTGTAAATGAAGGAATAGTCCTCGCCGACGGTTGCGATCTTGCGATAACCCTTGGTTTCATAGGCGTATTTGCCGAGGCCCACCTGCCACTGCGCGCCATCCATGTTGTAGCGGAAGAAGTTTGGGGCGGGATCGACATAGGTCGTTTCCTGGGCACCGGAGGCGGCGTTGACGAAGGTCAGCTCTGGATGGGTCTTTGCAAAATTCTTGACCGCGATGCCTTCGTCTCCGGACAGCGGCGACAACAGGATCTGCACCTTGTCCTGCTCGATCAGCTTGCGCACGGCGCGCACGGCGGAGTCGGGCGTCGCGTCGGTCGAGGCGATGACAAATTCGAGTTCCTTGTCGCCGACCTTCTTGCCGAGCACGTTGAGCGCCGTTTGGAAGCCGCGGATGCCGTCCTCGCCGAGCACGGTGTAGGTGCCTTCGAGGGTCGCGGTGACGCCGACCTTGATCCTCTCCTGTGCGAAGGCGGTGCCCGAAAGTAACAGGCTGCTCAACGCGATCAGTCCTAGACTGCCTTTCAACATTGCTCTCCTCCCTGGGCGTTCTTGTCGCTGTTTTTCACCGCACCCTCGCGCGTCCGCCGCGCGGTGCGGCGTTCGGGCAAGGTCAACGGTTCTTGGAAGGGAAGCTAACCGAACTCGGATGCAGTGCACGTATCGGAGCCGTGCGCGGCTTAACGGGCAGTCTCATTTTGAATGCTGCGTCGCGATTAACCATCGCGGTGCAACAGGCGTCAGGCTTGCCGAATTTGCACGCGCGGTGCGTGAGGGCCGAGATCCTCCGAATAGGCCGTGCATCGAGGCTTTGAGCACAAGCCTGGTCCGGTGCAAATCAAGGGACGGCCGGGGTGCAAATGTCGAATCCGAATAGAGCCCGACGGCGTCTTCGGCTCAAGTCTCGAAGAACGGATTCGCTGGTCGCTTAAGGCCAAGGTGATCGCGCAACGTCGTCCCCTGATAATCAGCGCGGAATAATCCACGCTGCTGCAGAATCGGTACCACGAGCTGGACGAAATCCTCGAACCCTTCGTGGAAATACGGCGGCATCACGTTGAAGCCGTCGGCCGCATGTTCGTCGAACCAGAGCTGTAGCGTATCGGCGATGCGTTCGGCCGAGCCGCACAGCACCCAATGGCCGCGGGCGGCCGCGGTGAGATTGTAGAGATCGCGCAGCGTCATGTTCTCGCGGCGGCCCTTGGCGAGCATCACGCTGGCGAAGCTGTGATAACTGTCGGACGGCGCGATGTCTGGAATCGGTCCGTCGAGATCGTAGGCCGACATGTCCCGGCCGAAGCGATCGGACAGGATGGCGAGCGCATTGCTGCCGCTGATGAAGCTCTGGAGCACGTTGAGCTTCTCGAACGCCTCCTTGTCGGTGCGGCCGACCACGGGCATCACGCCGGGCAGCACCGTGACATCCTCGGCCTTGCGTCCGAACGACGGCAGTCGATTCTTCAGCGAAGCATAGCCGGCCTTGGCTTCGTCGATATCCTGCACCACCGAGAACACGATATCGGCGGTGCGCGCGGCGAGCGCCTGGCCGGCCTCGGAGCCGCCGGCCTGCAGCACGACAGGGTGGCCTTGCGGGACGCGGCCGATGTTAAGCGGACCCTTCACCTTGAAGAACGGGCCGTCGTGATCGATCGCGCGCAACTTGGCCGGATCGATGTAGAGGCCGCTGGCGCGGTCTGCGACGATGGCGTCATCGGCCCAGCCGTCCCACAGGCCCTTGACGACGTCGAGGAACTCGCCGGCCATCTCATAGCGGCGGGCGTGGTCGGGATGGGCGGTGCCGAAATTGGCAGCGGTCGCCGGATTGGCTGTCGTCACCGCGTTCCACGCCGCGCGGCCTTTGGAAATGTGATCGAGCGAGGCGAAGACGCGCGCAACCGAAAATGGATCGCTGTAGGTGGTGGAGACGGTCGCGCCGAGCCCGATATGGCTGGTCGAGGTCGCGAGCGCGGCAAGCATGGTCAGCGGCTCGAGCCGCAGCGTGTAGGAAGGATGGGCGGCCGCGTCGGCATAGAGATTGTCGCCCATGAAGATCAGATCGAACTTGCCGCGCTCGGCGGTGCGGCCGATCTCCTGGATCGCCGCGAAATCCTGAAAACTGTCCACCGCACCGGGATAGCGCCAGCCTGCGACATGGCTGCCGGTTCCGAGGATGAAGAGGCCGAGATGCATCTGTCGTTTCATGGCATCATGTCCAGAACAGGATCTTACGTTCGAGAAAGCCGATCAGGCCGAAGAAGGCGAGGCTGGCCGCGGACGCCACGAAGATCGCCGCCCAGACCTGGACGAAGTCGATCTGAAGCACGGCCTGGTAGATCACCCAGCCGAGCCCGCCATGCGCGCCGAGCATTTCGGTGACGATCGCCACGATGACGCTACGCACCGTGGAGACGCGCATGCCGGCAAGCAGCAACGGCAAGGCGGTCGGCAGGCGCAGGCGCCACAGCACGCCAAAGCGGCTTGCGCCGAAGCTGCGCATGAGATCGATGGCACGACGATCGACACGATCGAGGCCGGCCAGCATCGACAGCAGGATGGTGAAGCTCACCGCCATCGCCACCATCACGATCTTCGAGCTGACGCCGATGCCGAACCAGAGCAGGATCAGCGGCGAATAGCCGACCACGGGCACAGAGTTGATCGCGGTCACGAGGGGCAGGATTGCGGTGCGAAGGGCCGGCACCAAGGCGATGGCGACGGCAAGGCCGATACCGATCAGGCAGCCGAGCCCGTAGCCCACGAGCGCTTCGACGAGGGTATAGCCGGCGGCGTCGACCAGCGTTGCGCGCTTGGACCAGAGTCCCGCCACGATGTCGCTGACGGCAGGGAGAACGTAGGCTGGCAAATGCAGTCCGCGGGCCGCGCCTTCCCAGCACGCGATCAGAAGGACGGCGCCCAGGATGCCGCGCTGGACGGCGAGCGAAGGGGAGGCGAGCGCGCGGCTCATTGCTCGGCATTCCAGAATATCAGCCGCCGCTCCACCGCGGCGACGACCGCATAGAAGCCGGTGCCGAGCAGGGCGGCCGCGAGCAGGGCGGCCCAGATCGCGACGACGTTCTCGGTGAACATGGCCTGGAGCAGCAGGACGCCGAGCCCGGTGGTGTCGCCGAACCATTCGCCGACGATGGCACCGACCAGGCTGAGCGACGCGGCAAGCCGCAACGCCACGAAGATCTGCGGCAACGCGGTCGGAAGCTGCAGGCGCAGCAGAAGCTGGCGATTGGAAGCGCCAAAGCTGCGCATCAGCGCCATCTGCTTGGGATCGACCGTCTCCAGGCCGAGCAGCGTATTCACCGTCACCGGAAAGAAGGTCAGATAAAACGCGATGATCGCCTTGGCGAGCAGTGTATTGCCGAACCACAGCACCACCAGTGCGCCGAACGCTATGACCGGAATGGTCTGCGACACCACGAAGATCGGAAATACCATCTCGCGCAGCGCACGCATGCGGAAGAATGCGATGCCCGTGATCACGCCGAACGCGCCGCCGGCGGCAAAACCGATCAGCGTCTCGGCAAGCGTGCGCAGAAAGCCATCGACATAGGCGCGAGGTGTGGCCGCGATCGCCATCAGGATCGTGCTGAGGCGGGGCAGATAGTAGGGCCGGATGCCGAACAGCCGCACCGCGCCTTCCCAGATCACCGCCGCGATGGCGAGCCCGAGCAGGAGCCGGAGCAGCTTCAGCAGCGAAGTCGGCATCGCGACTGACCGTGTCGCCATCTGGCCCTGCCCGAGCGACGTTGCCGCATGATCGTTCACGGCTGCCGATCCGCCAGCGGGACGCTCTGGATGAAGCTTGCGTCATAGGCAGCGGCGAGATCGAGCGGCTTGGAGATCACGCCGTATTTCAGGAAGAAGTCGTGGGCGGTCTTGACCGCGTCGGCGTCGATCCAGAACATGCCGTTCTTCGCCGCCGCGCCTGATGTCATCAGACGCTTCACCTCGGTGAGCATGAACTCCTGCTGCGCGCGATCGAGCGTGGGGGCTGTGGCCATCACGGTGTCGACGGCGCCCTTCGGATCGGCAAAGGCATCCTTCCAGCCCTTGAGCGAAGCCCGCAGGAACGCCTTGACGAGCTCCGGCTTCTCCTTGGCGGTGGCCTCGGCCACGATCAGCGTGTCGCGCGGGAAGGTGATGCCGTAATCCTCGGCGACGAAGGTCTTCAGGTTGTCCTTCGGCATGCGGGACTGGATGGTGTAGAACTCGTTGTAATAGGTCGCCGTGACCACATCGACGCTGCCGTCGACGAAGGGCGTCACTGACACCTGTTGCGGCTGGATCTTCAGCTCATCCGGCTTGATGCCTTCCTTGGCCAGCATGCCGTTCAGCACATGGTTGGCGCCGGTGAACCAGGTGGTGACGGTCTTGCCCTTGAAATCCTGCAGCGTCTTGACCGGCCCGTCCTTGCGGGTGACGAAGATGAACGGCGTGATCTGATGCGACACGCCGATGCAGACGATGGGGAGTCCCTTGTCGCGGGCGGCGAACACGCTGTCGGTGCCGCCGGACAGGCCGAATGTGTCGGCGCCGGTTGCGACCAGATTTTCGGTGAGGAGATTGGGCCCGCCGGGATTGATGGTGAGGTCGATGCCCTCCGCCTTGTAGTAGCCCTTGGCTGCGGCGACGTAGAAACCGGCGAACTGCGCCTGCGGCAGCCATTTCAAGCGCAGGCTCGCCTTCTGCGGCTCGGCTGCAGGCGCAGCCGCTACAAGCGAGCCGGTCGCCAGCGCGATAGCGGAGAGGACTGAGAAGGCGTGGCGTCGGCTCAACATGGTCATACTCCAGGCGGTGAAGATCAATTGCGATAGGACGGATCGGTGCGGTCGAGCTGGCGCATCAGCGCCGGCCATTCGCGTTCGCCGGGCACGAGGATGTCGCCCTGCAACTCCCAGAACTGGCGCGCGGCTTTCTCGCAGACCTCGTGGGGCGGCATCACCAGCACGGCGCCGGCTGCGGCGGCCGCCTGCATCTGCAGCTGGATCCGGGCGGCGCGCTCGAAGTAATAGAGCAGCATGAAGGCCTCACCGGGTGTCCGGCCGACGGTGAGGATGCCGTGGTTGCGCATCAGCATGACCTTGTGTTTGCCGAGATCCCGCACCAGACGCGCCTGCTCATCGAGATCGATGGCGACACCTTCGTAGTCGTGGAAAGCCTGCCTGTCGTAGAAGCGCATCGCGAACTGGCTGAGCGGCAACAGGCCCTTCTCCTGCCCGGACACCGCGACGCTCGCATCGGAATGGGTATGCAGCACGCAGGCCGCGTCGTGGTTCGAGGTGTGGATCGCGGCATGGATGACGAAGGCCGCGACGTTGACGGCGTGCGGTGTGTCGTCGAGCTTGGTGCCGTTGGTATCGATCTTCACCAGGCTCGAGGCCATGATCTCGTCGAACAGCAGCCCATAGGGATTGATGAGGAACTGATCGTCCTGGCCGGGGACGCGCAAGGAGATGTGATTGTAGATCAGGTCGTCCATCCCGAGCTTTGCGACCATGCGATAGCAGGCCGCAAGCTTGACCCGGGCATCCCATTCGGCTGGCTCGATCCCGTGCGCTGCGGCGTGTGGCTCTCTTGCTGACACCGCGTTCACTGCGTCTTCTCCTGCGCGATGGAGGATTGGAACGATTTCATGCTTTCCTCCTCGATCGCATCCAGCAGCGTGCGCTTGAGACGGACGAATTCGGGGGAGGTGACGATCTCCGGCCGGCGCGGGCGGGGGAGATCGACGACCTGTTCGAGCTTCACCGAGCCGGGACGCGCCGTCATGACGAGCACGCGGTCGCCGAGGAAGATCGCCTCGTCGACGTCATGGGTGATGAAGAGAATGGTGCGGCGGTATTTCTGCCAGACGTCGAGCAGCCAGCGCTGCATCATTGCTCGCGTCAGTGCGTCGAGCGCGCCGAACGGCTCGTCCAGCAGCATCAGGTCGCGTTCGAACAGGAACGTGCGCATCAAGGCCACGCGCTGGCGCATGCCGCCCGACAATTGATTGGGATATTGCTTCTCAAAGCCGGCCAGCCCGAACTCGGGCAGCATCTTCAGCGCCTTGGCGCGCGCCTGATTGCGCGGCATGCCCTCGACCTCGAGCGCGAGAATGGCGTTGTCCACGACGTTGCGCCACGGAAACAAGAGGTCGCGCTGCGGCATGAAAGAGACGCGGCCGAGCAGATCGGCCGCGTGGCAGCTCTTGCCCTCGAAGCGCAGGATGCCGCCGGCGTCCGGCTCCTCCAGTCCGGCGACGATGTTGAAGAGGGTGCTCTTGCCGCAGCCGCTCGGGCCGACGACGGTGACGAACTCGCCGGGAGCGATGTTCGCCTGAAGGCCCGACAGCGCTGCGACGGGGCCGAAGGTCTTGGTCAGCGCACGCAGTTCAAGCAGCGGCTCAGGCTTCAGGTCCGCCTGCGCGGCTTCGGTGATCGGTCCGGGATTGGGAAGGCGGGCAGCCTGCACCGGGATGTCCTTGTATAATGGCGGCGGTCATTCGCATACGAAAGCAGACCGGGTCGAAATCTCTTAGCAACTCGTGTGCCAGTGCGATTTCCGGGTAAATGAGGCATAAGATTTGCGAGGTCGACGACGAATAGGTCGGAGTCGCACGCGCCTCCGAGACAAAATCGGTCGTTTCGCTGGAAGACGGGTGCCATTTTGTATACTTATACTGGCATTGGAGAAACATGATGGCGGATATTGGTGCACATGTCGGAGGCAGACGCGTGAAAAACGGGCAAGAGTCCCTGGCGCCAAGCCCCGGCATGACGCTCGCCGAAGGCCTCCGCCAGAAGCTCGAGGGCGCGATCGCGGCCGGCCATCTGGAACCGGGCAGCCGGCTCGACGAGCAGGAGATCGCCCAGCGTTTCGGCGTCTCGCGCACACCGGTGCGGGAGGCGTTCCGTCTGATGGCCGCCAACCATCTGGTCGAACTGCGCGGGCGGCAGGGAGCAACCGTTCGCAGCATCAAGGCCCAGGCGCTGATCGAGATGTTCCAGGTCATGGCGGAGCTCGAAGGGCTCTGCGCCCGGCTTGCCGCGCGGCGCGTCTCGCAGGCCTGGGGTAACGAAATTGGAGAGATTCATCAGCGTCTTGTGGCTTCTGGCGAGGCCGGTGACATCGATGTGTTCTATGATATCAACCAGGAATTCCACGAGGCGATCTATGAGGCCTCGCGCAATACTTTCCTGGCTGAGCAGACCCGCAAGCTGCGCAATCAGGTGGCGGCGTATCGCCGCCGGGTGACGCGCATGCCGAACCGGATTGCCGATACTGTCCGCGAGCACGAGGCCATCATGCAGGCGATCCTGGCCCACGATCCGGAGCGTGCGCACAGCGCCATGCGCGACCACGTCAACCTGCTTGGCGACAACCTGCTGGACTTCCTGGCCGCCTTCGAATGACCTCCCCGTCGCTTGGTATGCAAATTGCTAGACCTTGTATATCTAGTTTGCATCCTGGAGATCCGGAGTGGACCTTAAGCTGACGAACAAGACCGCCTTGATCACCGGCGCGTCGAAAGGAATTGGACTTGCGGTGGCCGAACTCTTCGCCGCCGAGGGGTGTCACCTGCATCTGGCCGCCCGCAACGGCGAGGCCATGCTCCAGGCCAAGCGGGAACTGGAAGCCCGCTTTGGGGTGAAGATCACGATTCATGCGCTCGACCTGTCGAGCACGGCCGCGATGGAGAAGCTCGCAGCCGAGGTCGGTGACATCGACATCCTCATCAACAATGCCGGCGATATCCCTGCCGGTTCGCTCGAGGTCCTTGATGACGCTGCGTGGCGGCGCGGCTTCGACCTCAAAGTGTTCGGCTACATCACGCTGTCGCGTCTCTATTATCCGCGCATGAAGGGCAAGGACGGCGTCATCATCAACATCATCGGCAATTCCGGCGAGAACTGGGATGCAAGCTACATCGCGGGCAGCACCGGCAATGCCGCGCTGATGTCCTTCACCAAGGCGCTCGGCGGCAGGAGCCTCGATCACGGGGTGCGTGTCGTCGCGGTCAATCCGGGGCCGGTAGCCACCGACCGCATGCTCAAGATCATGAAGCGCAAGTCGATCGATATGCTCGGCGACGAAGGCCGCTGGGAGGAGCTGTTCGACAAATATCCCGGCAAGCGCCCGGCCACGTCGGAGGAAGTCGCCGATCTCGTCGCATTCCTGTCCTCGCCGAGGTCCGGCTACATCACCGGCACCGTGGTGACGATCGACGGCGGCATCGCCGCGCGCGGCTCGGTCATCTGAGGCGTCGATGTCAGAACCTCGATCCACGGCGCTCCTCCGCAACCGCTATTTCGACGAGCTCTCGGCGACGCCGGGGCTCTACTGGCTCGGCCAGAACACCAACCACGTCGAGAGCCACCCGGCCGTGCGCGAGGCGATGCTGCGCTCGATCGAGGCCGGCGAGTTCAATGCCTATGCTCCGCCGCTCGGATTCGAGGCGCTACGCGCCGCGATCGTCGCCGACCTCGGCACGCCAGGTGCAGAGGCGCTGGTGACCGAGGGCGGCGTCAACGCGCTGGCCATGATCTGCCGTGCGCGCTGCAAGCCCGGCACGACGCTGGTGACCACCGATCCGACCTGGAAATGGCCGTGCCTGTTCGCGCGCCAGCAGGGTGCCGAGGTGATCGAGATTCCGATCTATGATCCGGCCTGCAACTACCGCCTGACGCCCGAGGCGCTGAAGGCCCATGTCGACGAGCGCACGGCGATCATCTACCTGGTCGATCCCAACAATCCGCTCGGCATTCGTTACACGCGCGAGGAGATCGAGAGCTTTGCAGCGATCGCGCGGGATTGCGGCGCGCTGCTGGTGCACGACTGCACCTACCGCGATTTTGCCGATGGGCACACGCCGGCGCTTCACGTGGCTCCGGAAGGCTCGGTCGTCTCGACCAGCTTTTCGAAATGGCTCGGCCTTGCCGGCTTGCGGATCGGCGCTCTTGTCGCCTCTCCTGATTTGTTCGAGGAGCTGGCACTGACGTCCACGAGCGTCCTCGGCGCGAGCGTCATCGCCCAGCGCGCGGCGCAGGCGGGGCTTTCCGTCAAGGCCGAATGGATGAAGAAGGTCCGCGGCATTGACCGCGCCAACAAGGCGATGATCCAGGAGGCGGTTGCCGCGATCGAAGGACTAGCGCTGCCGATCATGCCATCGCACGGAAACTTCCTCGTGCTGGAGACCATTGCAGCCGGCATCCGTCCCGAGGCGCTGGTCGAATGCTATCGCCGGCAGGGCATCATGATCCGCCAGGGCACTTATCATACGCAGCGTTTCGGCGACCGCTTCGTGAAGATCAGCACCTCCGTGCCTCAGTCCTGGGTCGAGAAGCTCTGCACATTGATGCCGGAGATGGTTGCGCAGGCGCGCACGCTCAACGACCTGCCGCCGCAATTCTAGGGACGATGCCGATGACGATGATCACGACAAAGGATGGCGTGAAACTCTACGTGGAGGAGGCGGGCGAGGGGACACCGATCCTCTTCATCCACGAATTCGGCGGCAATCACGCGAGCTGGGAACCGCAGCTCCGCTTTTTCAGCCGGCGCCACCGCTGCATCACCTACGCCGCGCGCGGCTATCCGCCGTCGGAGGTGCCGGACAGCATGGAGGCCTATTCGCAGGCGCTCGCCGCGGACGATGCGGTTGCCGTGCTAGACGCGCTCAAGATCGAGAAGGCGCACATTGTCGGCCTGTCGATGGGCGGCTTCTGCACAGTGCATTTCGGCCTGCGTACGCCCGAGCGCGCCATGTCGCTCACGGTGGCGGGCGCCGGCTACGGTTGCGAGAAGGAGCATGAGGAATATTTTCGCGGCGTCTCCCTTGAGGTCGCCGACAATTTCGAGAAGCAGGGCGCAAAGGAATTCTCCGAGATCTACGCCCTCGGCGCGAGCCGGGTGCAGTTCCAGAACAAGGATCCGCGTGGCTGGCGGGAATTTGCCAATCGCCTCGCCACCCATTCCGATCGCGGAGCCGCCAATACCATGCGCGGCGTCCAGGCGCGGCGGCCGTCATTCTACGACCTCGAGGACGGCTTGAAGAAGATGATGGTGCCGACGCTGGTGATCGTCGGCGATGAGGACGACCATTGTCTCCAGCCCGGCATCTTCCTCAAGAAGACCATTCCGGCCTGCGGTCTCTCCGTCGTCCCCAAGACCGGCCACACCCTCAATCTGGAAGAACCGGCGGCGTTCAACGCGCTGCTCGCCGAGTTCATCGCCCAGGTCGAGGCCGGACGCTGGCTGCCGCGCGATCCGCGTGCGCAGCCGGGCCAGATCATGCGCACGAAGTAGCGGATCGATGACGACCCGCCCTCTGATCGATGCCGATCGGCTCTGGACCCGTCTGATGGCGCTTGCCGAGATCGGGGCGACGCCCGCCGGCGGGGTCAACCGTCAGGCGCTGAGTGATGGCGAGATCGCCGCATGGCGCCGCGTCATCGGCTGGGCGCTCGAAGCGGGTTTGACGCCGTCGACGGATGCCGCGGGAAACCTGTTTCTGACGCTGGCGGGGCAAGATCGCGCCGCGCCGCCGCTCTTGCTCGGCAGTCATCTCGACAGCCAGCCTACCGGTGGCAAATTCGACGGTGCGGCCGGCGTGATGGCGGCACTCGAGGCGACGGTTTCACTGGCCGAACAAGGCGACAGGCCGGCGCGCGACGTCATCGTCGTCGCCTGGATGAACGAGGAAGGCTCGCGCTTCGCGCCGGGCATGATGGGCTCGGAAGCCTTTACGGGCGAACGTGACATCGCGGCGATCCGCGCCGCGCGTGATGCAGACGGCGTCAGCGTTGGTGAAGCGCTCGATCGTCTCCATCAGGCTTTTCCCGATCTGCCGCACCGGCCGCTCGGCTTTGCCGTGGAGAGCTATATCGAATTGCATATCGAGCAGGGACCGCTGCTGGAGGCGGCCCGCCGCACGATCGGCGTCGTCACCGGTATCCAGGGCAAGAAGACCTTTCAGGTGGTCGTCGAGGGTGCGGAGGGACACGCAGGAACGCTGGCGCAGCAGGAGAGGCGGGATGCGCTCGCGGCCTTTGCGCGCATCGCAACCGCGCTTCATGGTGAGATCGGCACCATCGATACCGACACCAAGTTCACGATCGGGCGCCTCTCCGTGCAGCCCAACGCGCCTTCGGTGGTGCCGTCGCGCGTCAGTTTCAGCATCGATCTGCGCCATCCGGTCAATGCCGTACTTGACGCGGCGGGTGTGCGCATCACGGCGCTCTGTGGTCAGCACGCACCGCCGTGTCTGGTTACGGTGACGCCGCTGGTCGACGCGCCCTCGAACGCGTTCAATCCGCGCTTGCGCGAGTTGATTGCGCAGGCCGCACGCGACCAGGAGTTTGCGGCCATGGGCATCCTGTCGGCCGCCGGTCACGACGCGCGCCATTTGGCCAAAGTCTGTCCGGCGGCGATGATCTTCATTCCCTGCCGGGACGGTGCGAGCCATGTGGAGGACGAATGGGCAGAGCCGGCCGATGTCGCCGCCGGCGCGTCCGTCCTGGCGCAAGTGCTGCGAGAGGTTGCGTTCACCAGGCCGCCCTTCGCTGCGGGGCGTGAGGAGGGAGGATGACGGAGATTGTCCGAGAGGATTATCGCGATGCGATGGCACGTCTCGGCGCCGCAGTCAGCATCGTCACGACCGATGGTCCCGCAGGTCGCGCCGGCTTCACTGCGTCCGCCGTCTGCAGTGTTACCGACGATTCGCCGACGCTCCTGGTGTGCATGAACCGAGCATCCTCGGCGTATGCAAGCGTGACGGCCAACAAAATAGTGTGCGTGAATGTGCTATCAGCTCAGCAAGAGCCACTATCGCGGTTGTTCGGCAGCAAGGCGCCCGCCAGGGAACGGTTCGCGGCGGCGGTGTGGTCGACGCTCGAAACCGGTGCACCCGTTCTCGCCGACTGTGCGGTTGCCTTCGACTGCCGGATCGCGAATGTCACCACGGTCGGCACGCACGATGTATTGTTCTGCCGTGTTGTGGCGCTGCAGACTGGTCCGACGGAGAACCTGATCTATCTTGGCCGCGCCTACCACTCTGTACGCGCGAGTCTAGAGCCGCGCCAGCAGCTTCAGACCTGAAACACTTGCCGCGGCGAGCGCGTCAGACACTCATGCCCGGTCTCAGTGACGAGCACTGTCTCGCTGATCGCGATGCCGTCGGCAGAGACGTACATGTGGAACACCATGCCTTCCTCCAGCGTCCAATCGGCCGTGGGCAGGAAGATGTGCGAGAAGTCGCTGGTGCGCGGGCTATGGAGCGGATAGCAGCCGAGCGAATAGCCGGTGATGTTGGGGTAGTCGGGGCGCAGGCCATCGGCGAGCATGGCCTTTCGCGCCAGAGCGTCGACGCCGGCGGCGTTGGCTCCAGCCTTGATCGCCTCGAATTGCCGGTCCTGGATATCGATGAGCCGCCGGGCGAGATGCGACCGGCGCGGGTCGATTTCTCCGATCACGGCCGAGCGCATCAGGCGGGCGCTGTAGCCGTCAATATAGGGCAACAGCTCCATATGCAGAATATCGCCCTTGGCCAGCGGTTGCTTGGTCAGTCCGCCATGCAGGAACGCGTTGCCGACACCGGCGGTAATGATCCCCGCCCGTGCGGCATCCGCGCCTTCCTGCATGAAGACCTGATAGACGGCTGCTGCCGTGTCGCGGGCCGATCGGCCTTCGCCGGACGCTTTCAGAGCTGCATCGATGCCGAGGTCGCCGATCCCTGCAGCGCGCCGAAGCACGGCGATCTCCCTCGTGCTCTTCCTGGCGCGGAGCTCAGCCATCACGCCGGAGAAGTCGACAAAGCGCGCGTCCAGCAGTTGCGCCGACAGACGCTTGAAGCGGGAGAGCGGCATGCAATAGGAGTCCTCGTCGAGCCCGACGCGGCCTGTCGCATAGCCAAGGTTACGGATGGTGTCGGCGAGCACCCGGATCGGGTCTTCCCAATCGGCGAAGGCAACGGAGCGCGACAGCCACGAGCTCTCGGTGAACGGGCCAAGGTCGACGGCACGAAGTATCATGATCGGCTCGCCATCGCGCGGCAATAGGCAGGCCCGGTACATGTTCTCCGAGATCAAGAAGCCTGTGACGTAGGCGAGGAACTCGCTTTGGTCGACGATGAGGACATCGAGCTCGCGGGCGGCCATCTGCTCGCGCACGCGCTTAATGCGCGCCTCATATTCGTCGACCGGAAACAACATCGTCGTTCATCCTTCGTGGGATCAGGTGCGCGCGTTCGAGCGCCCGCTATCCGCAAATCTCCAAAATGGCCAGCATGTAGATGCGAATCATGTCGACGAAGTCGACGATATCGACCCGTTCATCTGGCATCGTGTTGTAGCGGCCGCCGGGGCCGCAGACGATGCCTTGCATTCCGCCGAAATAGTGCAGATGACCGGCGTCGGTGCCGTAGAAGCAGCTCGGGGCAACGGCGCCCGTCGGCTGCTCTTCTCCGCGTACTGCGCGATAAGCGCGGTTAACGGCCTCGACGATCGGGCTCGTGCGTGCCACTTCGAATGGCGGCATGGTTGGAACGCCGGAGCGGTCCTCCGACATGATCTCAGCCTTGAGGCCGGGAAACCGTGCTTCAAGCGCGTCGAGCCCGCGGCGCATGTCGGCCAAGGCCCCGGCTTCGGACTGGCCCGGTGCGTAGCGGCCCGAGCCCTTGATCCGCACGAAATCCGCGACCTGGGGCGTGCGCCATTCGTGCAGCTCGCGGCCGAGCGCGCCGTGGACGACGCCGACATGGACGCGATTGATCCGCTCATGTTCCGGCGAGAGGGCGCCCGAGAATTTCATGGCATTGAGGCGCGGAATGAGGTCGCACGCGGCCGTGATCGCATCGACCGCCTCTTCGCGCTTGGACAGATGACGGGTATTGCCGGTCAGCTCGATGATGAACATGAAAGCCGCGGCGTGCATGGTCATGGCTTTCAGATCGGTCGGCTCGGAGTTGATGAAATAGTCGGCGCGAAGCCCTTGCTCGACGAGCGAGTAGGTTCCGACGCCGCCTTGCAGCTCGCCCACCACGTAGGTGAGGATGACGTCGCCTCTGAGTTTGACACCGGCGTCGATCAGCGTCTTGACCGCGCAGAAATAGGCGGCATCGCCGGCCTTCATGTTGGAAACGCCGATGCCGTAGATGAAGGCGTCGTCGACCTTGCCTGCCCAGGGGTCGACGGTCCAGCCCTCGGTCACCGGGTTGGTGTCGAGATGGCCGTTGAACATCAGGCTCTTGCCGCCGCCGCGGCCCTTCCAGCGGCCAACGGCGTTGACCCGCCCCTCACTGCCGAAGGCTGCGAGCTCGCTCTCGAGACCGATCTCGCGCATGCGGCCAGCCATGAAGGCTGCGAGCTGCTTCTCGCCGTCCGACCTGGAGTAACTCTTGTGCTGCACCATGCGTGACAGGAGATCGAGGGCGGCGGGCACGTCGATCCCGGCGAGAAGGGCTTTGGCGTTGTGATCCATGGAAGGAAATCCTTGTCGTCAGCCGACCGGCACGGGGGAAGCGGCCATCAGTTCGCGGGTGTAGGGATGAACGTGGTCTGCATCGAAATCTTCGACGGGCAGAAGATCGACCACTTCACCCCGGCGCATCACCGCGATGCGGTGAGCGATCTGACGGATAAGGTTGAGATCGTGGGTGATGAAAAGAAAGGCGGTTCCAGTCTCCTCCCGCAGCGTCAACAGCAGTTCGATGATCTGGGCCTGCACGGAGACGTCCAGCGGCGCGGTGATCTCGTCGCAGATCACGAGTCTCGGCCGCGCGGCGAAAGCTCGCGCGATGGCGATGCGTTGCTTCTCGCCGCCTGAAAGCTGATGTGGCCAGCGGTTGGCGTAGGATGCAGGCAGGCGCACCTGGTCGAGCAGGCGGGGAATATCCGCAAGCGGGCCGCCGTAGAGCTTGAGAGGACGCGACAGGATCTCGTCGATCCTATGACGCGGATTGAGCGACGAATCCGGATGCTGGAAAATGATCTGCACGTCGCGGCGGTAAGCGGCGTTCATGTCGCGCATGCCGTGGATCTCGCGCTCGTCGAAGGAGATTGTGCCTGAGAAGCGTGCAAGCCCGGTCAGCGCGCGCGCCATCGAAGACTTGCCAGAGCCGGATTCGCCGACGAGACCGAGGATCTCGCCGCCACGAACCTCAAGCCCGATCTTTTTCGTGGCCGGCGGCGGCGCGTCGCGGAACAGCCCGCCGCCGCCATATTGGACTTCGATCTCGGAGGCCGCGAGAAGGACCTTGTCACGCGGCTTGTCATGGACAAGGCGGCGTTCCGGTCTCGGCACGGCGTCCACAAGTACGCGCGTTTTGGCATGGCGCGGCGCGCGGAAGATGTCGGCCGCCGGCGCTTGTTCGACCAGGCGGCCGCGCTCCAGGACCGCGACCCGGTCGGCGACGCGCGTCACAAGTGCGAGATCGTGGGAAATATAGAGCGCGGCAACGCCCGTCTCCCGGCGTAGTCGCGCGAACAACTCGAGGATGCGCGCGCCGGTGATGACGTCGAGTGCCGTGGTCGGCTCATCGAAGAGAATGACGTCGGGTCGGCAGCCAAAGGCGGTAGCAATGACGACGCGCTGTTTTTCTCCGCCGGAGATTTCATGCGGATAACGCCGCATGACCGCAGCGGGATTGTTGAGATCGACGTGACCGAGCAGCTCGATCGCGAGCGAACTGGCGTCGCGCGGCTCGAGGCTCCGATGTCGTATCAGAGCTTCCGTGATTTGCGTTCCGACGGTGAGCGTCGGATTGAGCGATGTCGAGGGATCCTGAAACACCATCCCGAGACGGCGTCCTCGGATCTTGGTCAGCTCGCGCGGGCTCAGGCGCTGAAGGTCGACATCGCCCAGCTGCAGCGAGCCTGCGACTTCGCGAGCGTTGTCGGGTAGATGGCGCATCAGCGCCCACGCAAGCGAGCTCTTGCCTGACCCGGATTCGCCGACGAGGCCCAGCACCTCGCCCGGCGCGATCTGCAGCGAGATGTCGTGCAGTACGCGCACCGGCCCGGCGGTCGTGATGTAGTCGAGCGTATAATTCTGGATCGAAAGTATGGAGGTCACCGCTCGTCCTTCGGATTGAGGGCATCGCGAAGACCATCGCCGACCAGGTTGAAGGCAATGGCGGTGAGTGCGATCGCGGCCGAGGGCGCGATCAATCCCCATGGTGCCTGATGCATGTATTGGCGCGCGTCCGCCACCATGAGCCCCCATTCGGATGCGGGCGGCTGGGCGCCGACGCCGAGAAAGCTCAGCGTTGCGAACAGCATGACGGCGAAGGACACGCGGATGGTGGATTCGATCACGATCGGCGCCATGACGTTCGGCAACATCTCGCGGAAGATGATCCAGCGCGCTCCCTCACCACGCGCGATGGCGGCTTTGACATAGTCCTGATTGCGTACGTTGAGCGCGGCCGAGCGGGTCACCCGCGCCATGCCCGGCGCAAAGGCCACCGCGATGGCAATGACGGCATTGCCGGCGCCGTTGCCGAGCGTTGAGACCAGCAACAGGGCCATCAGAAGACCTGGGATCGCCATCACGGCGTCGTTGGTGCGCATGATGGCCTCATCGGTCCGTCCGCCGAGATAGGCCGAGCCGACGCCGATGATCGCTCCGGCTGCGCTGCCGACGAGGGTGGCGATGAAAGCGAGCGGCACGGTCGAACGCGCGCCGACCATCAGGCGGCTCAGGATGTCGCGGCCGAATTGATCAGCACCAAGCCAGTTCTGCCAGCCGGGTGCGCGAAACCGGCCGAGAAAATCGATCTTTTCCGGCGCATAGGGCGCCAATGCGGGTCCGAACAGGCAGGCGGCCGCGATCAGCGCCAGGAGCACGACGCCGACACAACCCTGTGGTTTTCGCATCAGGCGGATGAACAGCTCAGTCATAGCGGATCCGCCGGTCGAGAAACGCATAGGCCATGTCGGCGAATGTGTTGGTGACGGCATAGGTCGCGGCCATGATCAACGCGCCCGCCTGGATCGACGGCAGGTCACGCGTGGTGATGGCGACCATCAGCGCCCGCCCGATGCCGGGAATGGCGAATATCTCCTCGATAACGATGATGCCGCCGAGCAGGTAACCGACGTCGAGCGCGATGATTGTGACGACCGGCAACAGCGCGTTGCGCAGGGCGTGGCGAAACAGCACGGTGCGCTCCGGCAGGCCCTTCAAGCGCGCGGCGCGGATATAGTCCGATTTTAGCACGTCGAGCGTCTCGGAGCGCATCATGCGCATGACATGCGCGACAAGGATCAACGAGACAGTGAGCACCGGCAGCGCCAGATGACGGATGCCGCCGCCGAAATCCTCCAGTGGAGAGACGTAGCCGGTCGCCGGCAGCCAATGCCATGTATCTGCCAGCAGAAGGGCAAGCAGCGTCGCGGTGACGAATTCCGGCAGCGAGACCCCGAGATAGGCAATGAGGCTGACGCCCGTGTCGGTGAGCCTGCCTTGCCGCAGCGCCGCCACCACGCCGAGCGGGACGGCAACAGCCAGCGTGACCAGGATGGCCGACACGGCAAGCAGGAGCGAGCGCGACAGCGCCGCCAGCATTTCCGGGCCGACCGGCAGGCTCGTGCGCATCGAGATGCCGAAATCGCCGGTGAAGACGTGGCGGGCCCAGCGCGCATATTGCAGCCAGGCCGGATCGCCGAGCCCGAGCCTTGCCCTGAGGGCGGCCAGTACTTCGGGCGTCGCGTTTTCCCCGAGCAGCGACTGGGCGGCGTCCGCCGGCAAAATCTGCGTGATGGCGAACACCAGCATCGAGACCACGATGACGGTGTAGACCATCAGCATCAAACGGCGCGCACACCAGGCCAGCGTCACCGAGTGCCTCCGGTCTCAGGCGCGCCTCGGCGCGCCGGCGCCGAGCGAGACCATGTCGAGGCGGAATACCGATCCGCGCGGGTGCAGCGCGTAGCCGTCGACGTAGGAGCGTTGCGCCGCGAGCAGGTCGAAGAATGCCGAAATCACCGAGGGGACGTCGGCGTTCATCATGTCCTGTGCCTTGGCGTAGAGTGCCGTGCGCTTCGTTTCATCGGTCTCGACGCGGGCTGCATTGATGACGGCGTCGAAGTCCGCGTTGTTCCAGCGGGTCTCGTTCCAGGCCGCGTTCGACGTGTAGAGCAGGTTGAAAATGGCGTCGGCGGTCGGCTGCATGTTGTAGAAGCCGACGTAGAAATTGCCTTTCTTCCAGACCTGGTCGAGATAGGTGGCATGCGGCATGGTCTGCAAATTGATACGGAAGCCGGCTGCGGCTGCCATCTCGCGGACCGCGACGCCGAGCTGCGTGCGGGTTGACGGCTTGTCGGAAGCGACCAGCGTCAAATCGATGCCGTTGGGATAGCCCGCGTCGGCCAGCAGCTTCTTCGCCTTGGCGATGTCGGGCTTCTTCAGCGGAATGTTCTTGTAGAAGTGGTAGGCGGAACTCAACGGCGTGTCGTTGCCCGGCGTGCCATAGCCGCCCGCGACGAAGCCCACGGTTGCCTCGCGATCGACCGCCAATGCGAGGGCCTGGCGAACGCGCACGTCGTTGAACGGCTTCTGGTCGCATCCGAGGTTGATATTCAGGAACTGGCCGGATGGGGTGCGCAGGGCCTTGACGCCATCGGCCTTGGCGAGGCGCTCATATTCACCCGGCGTGGTCGTGAGCAGCACATCGATCTCACCGGAAATCATTGCTGACGCCTCGGCGGTGCGGTCCGGATAGACGAGCAGTTCGATGCGGTCGAGGTAGGGCCGCGCCGGATCATAGTAAGCGGGGTTACGTTCGACGACGATCCGGCGATCGGGCTCGTAGGTTGCCAGCTTGAATGGGCCGGTGCCGTTGGCGCTGGTCGAAAGGCTCGCGAGATCGCCGGCGATGACCTTGGCCGGAACGATGCGCGCGTTGAGGTAGGTGAGCGCCACCGGAAGGTCGGCATAGGCGCCTGTGAGCGTAAACTTGACAGTCAGCGGATCGATCACGGCGACTTCCTTGATCGGTCCGACATTGGTCCGGCCGGGGGAGGCGGTCTTCGGATCGAGGAGGGCGTTGATGGTGGCGACAACGTCGTCGGCGGTCAGTGGCGAACCGTCATGAAACGTCACGCCCGGGCGCAGCTTGAAAGTCCACTCGGTCAGCGTCGCATTCGGTTCCCAGGACATCGCGAGGTCCGGCTCGACGGTCATGTCCGGCTTCAGCCGGGTGAGGTTGGAGTAGAGCAGTTCGGTGACAAGATATTCCGGGTTCACCCGCGCCAGCATCGGATGGATGACCGATGCGGCCTGGTCGACCGACATCCGGAGCACGCCGCCGCGCTTCGGAGCTTCGGCGAAGGCGATCCTGGGCAGGTCGGCGAGGCCGATCGCGGTTCCCGCAAGGAAAAGACGGCGACTGACGGACAGCATAGATGCGTGCTCCTTGAGTTAGCGGGCGGCGAGTGTTTCGGGAGACAGGGCGGGACGGAATTCGGCGGACAGATAGGCAAGGACCGATTTCGCCAGCGCGACGATGTCGGCGAGCGTGGTGAATTCGCCGGGCGCGTGAACGCGGCTTTCCGGCCGGACCAGGCCGGTCAGCAGGATCTCCTGCATTCCGGTCTGTTGCACCCAGCCGAAATCAGAACAGCTCGTCGCCCCCCATTTGGCGAAATCGTCCGGTGCGTATCCGAACCCGGCCGACAGCGCCTCCTGCCAGCGCGGCCAGTGCGGGCCTGTCGGATCGGACGTCGGCATCAGGTGGCCGGTGAGAACCAATTCGACGTCAGCTCCGGGGGCCGCCGCAAGCACGGCGTTCTCGATTTCGGCACGCGCGGCCTGAAAGTCTTCCTCGGGCGCATAGCGCCGACAGGCGAGAACTTCAAAGAGCGATGGAATCTGGCCACCGCATTGGCCGCCATGGGCTGCGGAAATATCAAGCTGGGCTGCGAGCGGATGCGTCGCGTGCGGCGGCGCAGGCAGGGCGGACGTCCGCGCGGCGATTGTTGGTTTCAATGCTGCGAGCGCATTGAGGATCGGCAACGCGACCTCGACAGCGTTGGCGCCTAAGCCCGCGGTCCTGGCTTCGCTTGCGTGAACTGTCCTGCCGCGGACGCGCAGCAGAAGCGTGAAGAGGCCAAAGCAGCCGGCCCAGATGCGCGGCGCCGCGGCGCCATTGAAGTTGAGAATATGGCCTTCGAGCAAACCTTGCTCCGCCAGATGGCGCACGCCGGGATAAAGTCCGCCTTCCTCGTCGGTGCAAAGCAGCAGCATCGGGTCGTAGCCGAGTGGAAGGCCGATCGTGTCGGCGGCGCGCAGCGCGAGCAGCACGGCCGCGATGGTGCCCTTCATGTCGGCGGCGCCGAGGCCGATCAGGCGATCGCCGTCGCGCGTCAACTGGAACGGATTGGCGGTCCAGCCGGGCGCTGCCGGCACGGTGTCGACATGAAAATACAGCCCGAGCACCGGCTTGTCCGAGCGGCGGCGCGCGATGAGATTGGTTCTGCGCCCTTGCGCCGGGCCGTCCGCCACGCGCCACAAATGTTCGGGGACATCGACGCGTTGGCAGTCCAGGCCGAGCGCCGCAACAGCGCCCTCCATCAAGCCGGCAAACGCCTCGTATCCCGCGCCGGGCGGGAAAGTCGTATCGATTGCCACCATCCGCGCAAGATCGTCGATCGCACGCTCGGCTGTGCGCTCGATCTCGGCGAAACCATCGGCCAGCGTCGAGCCGGCCTGTCCTGGGCTAGGCGATAGAGAAACCATTTGCGGCGGCTCATTTCTATATTCTATAAAGAAATAGGCGAAGCCGATGGCTGTCAATTCCAAAGAATGAGGCAGGCGTGACCGGTAAACAGGCAAAAGTAGCGGCGAGCGGCCCATCTAGCCTGCCGGTTCCGTTGTACGAGCACGTCAAGCGGCAGATCGCCGAGGCGATCCTGGTGGGTGAACTGTCTCCGGGCACGGTGCTTCCCGGTGAGGTTGCTCTTGCTGCGCGATACGGAGTTGCGGTCGGCACCATCCGCCGGGCGCTCGCCGACCTGACGGCCGACGGCATGCTGGTGCGCCGGCGCAAGACCGGGACGGTCGTGACCGGCCGCGCACCGCAACACAGTCTGCGCTTTTTCTTCCAGTATTTCCGACTTCACGGCGAAGACGGCAGCCTCGAGCGTTCCGCGCCCGAAGTCTTGTCCGTGGTGTTGCGGCCGGCAGATGCAGAGGAGGCGGTGCTCTTCACGGAAGCCGTTGGTGAGCCGCTGCTCTGTCTTCATCGCATCCGACGTGTTGGACGCGTGCCGGTGATGCATTCGCGAATACGGCTCATTGCGCGCCGCGTGCCCGATTTCCCGCACAAGGCGGCGAAGGTGCCTGCGCTGCTCTACCTTCATCTGCTCGACGTCTACGGCATTCGTATTGCAGCGATCCGCGAGAAGCTCCTGGCAGAGCTCGCCGACAAGGAGGATCGGCGTCTACTTGCGCTGGCTTCGCCGAACGCCGTTCTGGTGATCCGGGAGGAGGCGTACGATCAAGCAGGTACGCTTGCGCTCCTGAGCGAGCACCGCGCCACGACTGCGCATCATCACTACGTGAACGAGATCCGTTAGCCTGTTTCGAGCCGGTGCCGCGCGCCCCTGATCCTTCCTACTGACCGACGATTGCGTCGATTTCCTCCTTCAGGAGGGCGCCGTAGTGTTTGAGGACGCTTGGCCTCAGTTTCGCGCAGAGCAGCGTGAAACTGAGCGCGGCGCCCGGCTTTTCGCCCGGCGTCATGATCGGCAATCCAACTCCGGCGATGCCGGGAATGAGCTCGCTTTTCGGAAAACCGCTTCGCACTTTTCCGGATCGTGCTTTAGGCTCCACCGGACGGCGGTTGGGCGATCGCCGACATCGAATCTCACATTATGAAAAAAGAGACCTTCGCAACTTGTACATTGAGAAAGATGTGTCTCCAATGACGAAAATTAGGTCGCTTGAGAATGGTGCACGTTTTTTGAGCGACCTGATTTCCGCATTCGCAAAAGCTGGTGGCCGACGCGGCGCTGCCGTAACAGCGCCGGAGGGCCGTGATTTTTCCAGAGAAACAGGATGACAGGCTTCAAAAGGATCATGGGCGCTTCCGCGCTTGCGTTGGCTGCCTTCCTTGTTGGTAGCGCCGCCCTCGCGGGCACGCTTGAGAACGTCAAGGCGCGCGTCAAGCTCGTCGTCGGCGTGACGAATGACTACGCGCCCTATGGCTATCTGATCCGCATGCCTTCCATGCGCTCGTCTTGAAGGAGAACAATTTGTCCAGAATAATTCCCGACCTCGTCGTCACGCCGCAGGAGCTGCCCGCGAAGGTGGACGTCGTCGTTATCGGTGGAGGCATCATTGGCGTATCGACGGCGCTCTCGCTGGTTGAGCGCGGCGTCAGCGTTGCCTTATGCGAGAAGGGATTGATCGCGGCGGAGCAATCGTCGCGAAACTGGGGCTGGGTGCGCCAGATGGGGCGCGACCCGGCCGAGTTACCGCTTGCCATCGAGAGTCTTCGGCTCTGGCGCGGCATGAACGCGCGCATCGACGGTGAAACGGGTTTTCGACAGGCCGGCATCGCCTATCTCTGCGACACCGATGCCGACGTTGCGACGTATGAAGCGTGGTTGAAGCACGCCACTCCGCTTGGTCTCGATTCCCGCCTTGTGAGTGGCGAGGCGCTAAAGACCCTGATTCCCGGTGCGGCGAAGCCGTTCCGCGCGGCGTTGCACACGGCGAGCGATGGCAAGGCCGAGCCGTTCATCGCGGCTTCGGCGATTGCGCGAGGAGCGGCCGCCAAGGGCGCGCATATCCTCACCAATTGTGCGGTCCGTTCCATCGAGCGATCGGCGGGCCGGGTCAGCGGTTGCGTGACCGAACGCGGTGAGATCCGCTGTTCGTCCGTGGTTCTGGCGGGAGGAGCCTGGTCGCGCCTCTTCGCCGGCAATCTGGGCATCGATCTTCCCGTCCTGAAGATCCTTGGCAGCGTCGTCCGCCTGTCCTCGGTCGACGGCGTGCCGAATTTTGCCGTCGGTGCAGGCAACTTCGCTTTCCGTCGCCGTATGGACGGCGGCTTTACCGTCGCTCAACGCAACGCAAACATCGCCCCGATCACGCCGGACAGCTTCCGCTTGTTCTGCGACTATACGCCGACGCTGATCAAGAGCTGGAATGAACTGACGCTTCGCATCGGCGGCCAGTTCTTTCGTGAGTTGTCGATGGCTCGACGCTGGAATAGCGACGAGGTTACGCCCTTCGAACAGGTCCGCATTCTCGATCCAGATCCGTCGCGGCGCTTCGTTCAGGGCGGCGTCAGCCATCTGCGCGAGGCCTTCCCAGCGTTTGGCGACGCAAAGATCACCAAGATATGGGCTGGTCTCATGGACGTTACGCCCGATGCTGTACCGGTGATCGCGCCGGTCAGCTCCGTTCCGGGCTTCTATCTCGCGACAGGTTTCTCCGGTCACGGTTTTGGTATTGGCCCTGGCGCGGGCGCGCTGATGGCTGATCTGGTGACCGGATCGCCCCCCTGTGTCGATCCTGCCCCGTTCCGGATGGAGCGCTTCAAGCGCCTGAAGAGAGCCGCCTGATTTTCCGCACCCATGCCAAACAGGATCAAGTTGGCCGCTTCTGTCTCCAGCCTTAGCCGCGACCTCGACTATCTCGGACTATCTCGCCAGGCTCCCGCCCGGCGCATCCGAGGCGGCGCCCGGCGGCTCGTCTGATTTGAGCCGGCCGTTCACCGTCTATTGAGCTGTTGGACCATCCGCGCCCAAATCCGGACCTGGATAGTACGCGTTACAGCACGCGTGACTGACGGTGCTTCCTGCAGCAATGCGGCGTGCCTCGGACGGCAATCCGAGCCTGTCCTCCTACTGACGATTGACAGCCAATTATTACATGTCTAAAAATATGCAAATTCATATAACTTGTGAGATGCCTGAATGGACGCGCATCCGCTCAAGCTCAAGGTGAGGTCGTATGCCGCGGAGACACCGTTCATACGGAGCCTTGTGCTTGGTGTGGAGGACGGCGTCGTACCGCGATGGCAGGCCGGCGCACATATCCGCGTGGCGCTCCCGAATGGAGGAGACCGGCCGTACTCGCTGATGACCCTCCCGGGCCACCCCGAGGGTGCGCTGGCGCTGGGGGTGCTGCGCGAGGAGGTTTCGACTGGCGGCTCGCAGTTCATGCACGCGCTGAAAATCGGCGATGTCGTCAAGGCAAGCATGCCGGTGAACAATTTTCACCTGCATGAGGGGACAGCGCCCGCGCTGTTGTTTGCCGGCGGCATCGGCGTTACGCCGATCCTGTCGATGGCGGCGGAGCTGACGGCCCGCGCAAATCCGTTTCGCCTGCACTACGCGGGCCGCACACAAGGACTATTGGCGTTCCTGCCGCATCTTCAGGCGATTTGCGCCAAGGATCTGTCCATCCACTGCGACGACGACGCGTCCCGTCTGGACATTGCAGCGGCGCTCGGTGATGCGGCCGCAAATTCCCACATCTATATCTGCGGTCCGGCGGGGTTGATCGAAGCGGTGAAGGCGGCCGCCCTTGCCGCGGGCGTCCCGGCGGACCGCATCCACTACGAGCTCTTCAAGGCGGAGCAGCCATCCTCGCCCGACAAGCCGTTCGAGGTCGAGCTCAAATCGACCGGGCAGGTCGTCACCGTCACAGCCGGGCAGACCATCATCCAGGCGCTGGAGGCTGCGGGTCTCGACGTGCTCTACGACTGCCAGCGCGGCGATTGCGGCATCTGCCAGTGTGGCGTGATCTCGGGCACGCCCGACCATCGCGACGTCATTCTCAGCGAAGACGAGAAGGCGTCGAACAAGATCATGCAGATCTGCGTGTCACGCGCGAAATCGCAACGGCTAGTGTTGGATCTCTGACGGGAGGCAAGGGGCGCCATGACGAAATATGGGAGGAAGGCACACGCGATTGCGGCGCTGGTGCGCGACGCCGAGGTGCATCGCGACGTCTATGTCGACCCCGAGGTCTTCGAGCTCGAGATGGAGCACCTGTTCCCGAATAGCTGGGTCTATGTCGGGCATGCGAGCCAGCTATCGAAACCCGGCGATTTCATCACGGCCAATATCGGTCGCCAGCCGGTGATGGCGAGCCGCCACACCGACGGCTCCATCCACGTCTTCTACAACCGCTGCCCGCACAAGGGCGTGAAGGTCGCCTCCGAGCCCTGCGGCAATACCGGAAAGTTCTTCCGCTGTCCCTATCACGCCTGGTCGTTCAAGACCGACGGCTCGCTGCTCGCGATTCCCCTGAAGAAGGGTTATGAGGGGACGGGCTTCGGCGACACGCAGGCGAATGAGGGGCTGTCGAAAGTCGGGAATGTCGTGATCTATCGCGATTTCATTTTCGCGCGACTGAACGACAACGGCGTGTCCTTCGAAGAGTATTTCGGCGAAAGCCTCTCGACGATCGACAACATGGTCGATCGCTCGCCGGAGGGAAAGCTCGCCGTCGTCGCGACGCCGATCCGCTACATGCATACCTGCAACTGGAAGATGCTGGTCGAGAACCAGACCGACACCTGCCATCCGATGGTGGCGCATGAGAGCTCGGCCGGCACTGCGGTCAAGGTCTGGAAGCGCGAGCAGGGCGATTCCACGGAGACGCCGATGGCGGTGCAGCTCTACGGTCCCTTCATGAGCCCGTACGAGTTCTACGAGCAAAGCGGCATCAGGATCTGGCCGAACGGCCATGGCCACACGGGCGTGGCTAACTCGATCCATTCGAACTATTCGGACATCGAAGGCTATCTCGGCCAGATGGTCGCGGCCCATGGTGAAAAGCGGGCGCACGAGATTCTCGGCGAGGTCAGGCACAACACGGTCTATTTCCCGAACATCATGGTCAAGGGTGCGGTCCAGATCCTGCGCAATTTCATTCCGATCGCCGTCGACAGGACGCTGGTCGAAAGCTGGGTGTATCGTCTCGTCGGCGCGCCCGACAAGCTCTACGAGCGCGCGTTGATGTACAACCGCTTCATCAACGCGCCGACCTCGATCGTCGGCCACGACGACCTTGAGATGTATGAGCGGGCGCAGGAAGGGCTGAAGTCCAACGGCAATCACTGGGTCAATTTGCGGCGGCTCTATGAGGCCGGCGAGCAATCGGACACGACTGCCGTCATTAACGGCACCTCTGAGCGCCAGATGCGAAACCAGTTTCATGCCTGGGCGAAATTCATGACCATGGACATGGACAAGCATGTCGAGGCCGCGGAATGATCAACGAGAAAGCCATCACGGACGTCATCTATCGGGAAGCCGAGCTCCTCGACACGATGCAATGGCAGGCCTGGCTTGATCTGTTTCATCCGGAGGGGCGCTACTGGATGCCACTGGAATGGCAGCAGCAGGACCCGGTGCTCCAGCCGTCGCTGATGTACGAGGACCTGTTGCTGCTGAAGGTGCGGGTCGAGCGACTGTCAGGCGAGCGCACCTTCAGCCAGAAGCCGAAGAGCCGCTGCCATCACCTGCTGCAGGCGCCACGCATCGTCGCGTACGACGCTGCGGCTGGCGTGTTCAAGGCGCGGACCTCCTACATCTACACCGAGACGCGCGGCGACATGCTGGAGCGTTATTCGGGATGGGCGTCGCACGATTTCGTCCGGGTCGGCGATGCCCTGAAGATCAAGCTCAAGCGCGTCGATCTCGTCAATTTCGACGCGCCGTTCGGCAACATCCAGCTCTTCATGTGAGACGATCTTGACCGCAGCCACCACCGTCTACGAGTGTTTCCGGGAAACTGCCCTCCGCCGAGGGCAGGCGAGCTTCCTCAATGTTCTGAGGGAGACGGCTGACATCTATGGCATCACGCCCGGCGAAATCTCCTACCGCACCATGTACGATCGGGTCGAGCACCGGCGGGCGGCGTTCGCCAGTCGCGGCTATGGCGACGGCCACCGGGTCGGGCTGTTGCTCCAGAATCGGCCGGCGTTTGTCGAGCTGTGGTTCGCGCTGAACGCGCTCGGTGTCTCCGTCGTGCCGATCAATCCGGATTTGCGGATGAGCGAGCTCGAATACATCATCGCGCATTCCGAGATGAACGCGGCGTTCGTGCTCGCCGAGCGGCGCGGCGAGGTCGAGATGGCAGCCCGCCAGGCCGGCAGGCCGATCCCGGTCGTGACCGACGGCGACGACATTCCCGCGCCGCTCGGCGACGCACGGCCGGCGACCGCGGGCGATGGCACGACCGAATGCGCGCTGCTCTACACGTCGGGGACGACCGGGCAGCCCAAGGGCTGTGTGCTGACGAACGAGTACTTCCTGCATTCCGGAAACTGGTATCGCAACGTCGGCGGTCTGATCGATCTCAAGCCAGACGGCGAGCGCATGATCACGCCGCTGCCGCTGTTCCACATGAACGCGATGGCGGTGTCGCTGATGGCGATGCTGTCGGTCGGCGGCAGCCTGACCATGCTCGATCGCTTCCATCCGCGCAGCTGGTGGCAGTCGGTGCGGGACAGCCGCGCCAGCTGCCTGCACTATCTCGGCGTCATGCCCTCGATGCTGATGAGCGCGCCGGCATCCGAGCAGGACAAGGCCCATACCGTGCGGTTTGGATTTGGCGCCGGCGTCGACAAGCTCCTGCACGCGCCGTTCGAGCAGCGCTTCGGCTTTCCGCTGATTGAAGCCTGGGCCATGACCGAGACGGGAAGCGGCGGCGTGATCGCCGCCAATGTCGAGCCGCGCAAGATCGGCACGAGCTGTTTCGGACGCCCGGCCCCCGAGGTTGACGTTCGTATCGTCGATGATAGCGGACATGACGCGCCGGTCGGGACGCCGGGCGAGCTGCTGGTGCGGCGGGCCGGCGCTGACCCGCGCTACGGTTTCTTCCGGGAGTACCTGAAGAACCCGCAAGCCACCGCCGAGGCGTGGGACGGCGGATGGCTGCACACCGGCGATATCGTGTCGCGCGATGCGGACGGCGACCTGCATTTCGTCGATCGCAAGAAGAACGTCATCCGCCGATCCGGCGAGAACATCGCCGCCGTCGAGGTCGAATCCGTCCTCAACCGCCATCCCGCGATCCGGCAGGCTGCGGTTGCGGCGACGCCCGATCCGGTGCGCGGAGACGAGGTTGCAGCGGTCATCATCGCCGAGCAGGCCGGTGCCGACCGGGCGCTCGCCGAAGACATCGTCCGCTGGAGCCTGGAACAGATGGCCTACTACAAGGCGCCGGGCTGGATCTGCTTCGCCGACAGCCTGCCGCTCACCGCGACCGAGAAGATCCAGCGCGGCGGGCTCAAGGACTATGTCGCCAAGCTGATGCGGGAAGGTGCGTTCTTTGATCTCCGCGACCTCAAGCGACGGCAGGTCTGACGCATGCTGCTGGGGGGAGACCAATCATGAGCCAGATCCGCACCACGCTCGTCACCGGGGGCAATTCCGGGATTGGAGAGGCGCTCGCCAGGGCGCTTGTCGACAAGGGGCAGCGCGTGGTCTCGGTGGGCCTCGACAAGCCAGGCTGGACCCATGATCTGCTCGCGGCCTATCGCGCGGACCTGACGAGCATCGAGGAGACGCGGACCGTCGCGCAGGAGATCTGCCGGGATCATGCCATCGATTGCCTCGTGCACAACGCAGGCATCATTCTGCCGAACCTGCTGCCCGATGCGAAGCCGGAGGACATTCTGACGCTGGCGCAACTGCATCTCGGTGCGCCGATGCTGCTGACCCAGGCTGCGATGGACGGGATGCGGTCGCGCCGGTTCGGGCGCATCGTTTTCGTCAGCTCGCGTGCCGCCATGGGCGCGGCGACGCGCTCGGCCTATTCCGCCACGAAGGCTGGCGTGCATGGCATGGCGCGAACCTGGGCGCTGGAGCTCGCCTCGAGCGGCATCACCGTGAATGTCGTGGCGCCGGGACCGATCCTGACCGACAATTTTTGGGGCATCATCCCAAAGGGGTCCGAGCAACTGGAGCGGATGGCACGTAACGTGCCGGTCGGGCGGCTCGGCTCGCGTGAGGATGTGGCCCATGCGATCGAGTTCTTCCTCGATGAGCGGTCGGATTTCGTGACCGGCCAAGTGCTCTATGTCTGCGGCGGCACCAGCCTTGTGGGTCTCGGTCCGTAAGCGGAATGGTTTTAGGCTGAATCAACCAGCCGCGGGCTCGTTCACCTCTCCCGCAAGCGAGGGCTTTGCGCAATGTCTTGTGCGGGAGTGAAGTTCGATTTCGGGCTTTTTTGAACGACCTCAGGCGCCGGGCGCGAAGTGGGCAGGTCCGTTTTCGCGGCCGATGGGGGTGGTGGCGGGGCG